>NZ_JADWOM010000010.1:0-168896 GCF_016106645.1 Acinetobacter sp. ACIN00229 | reverse complement strand
TATTAAATAACAAGACTAAACATAGACTTAATCAAATATTTATAATAAATAAATATTAATAAAAATCCGATCAGTGGTGAATTTATAAAACAATATTTGTTTTTATGATCAAAAATAAAAATTCATTTTTAAAAAAAATATATAAAATCCACCCTTTTCTAATTTCCCATAGGCAATAAAAAAGCCCCAAATGGGGCCTTTAGACTATGCTTCAGAAAGCATATCTTTGCTTAGCTCTACACCGCATCCTTCTTGTGATAAAAAATGAAGTAGCTCGCATAACATACAAGAATGAAAACAATACAACAGATGAAGCCAACCTGCATCGAAGGATCAAATACCATGCTAATACAAGTAATAGCACAGAACAGACCACCCACGATTGGAGTTAAAGGAAATAAAGGAGCAGCAAAACGCAAATCTTTTGCAGTTTTACCAGATTTATACCACTGTCTACGGAAGTTGAATTGAGATACGCAAATTGCAATCCACACTACAACCATGGTGAAAGCAGCAACACCTAATAAATTCTTAAAAATAGTTTCAGGTGCAAATTGTTCTGAAAGTAAACCTGGTATAGCACCTAGCATTGTGACCACAATAGCTACAATAGGTGTTCCTGAAGGTGTAAGTTTAGAAAAGATTTTTGGTAATTGGTTTTTTGCAGAAAGCGACCACATCATACGTGAAGCAGCAAATAAACCAGAATTTGCAGCAGAGAGTAAAGCCGTAATAATCACAAAGCGAATAATATCTTCGGCATATGGGATACCAATATAATTAAACACAGTCACAAATGGACTATTACTCACCTCATTACCACTTAAACCAGCAAGCTGGAATGGTAACAATGAACTAATTACAACAATTGTGCCGACAAAGAAAATCAGTAGTCGCCAAATAGCAGCATTGATTGCTTTAGGAACTGTCTGTGCTGGATTCTCTGCTTCCCCAGCTGCCACACCAATTAATTCTGTACCCGAAAAAGCAAAATTAACAATCAGCATGGTTGTAAAAATTGGAAATAACCCGTGTGGGAACCAGCCTTGGGCAGTTAAATTGCTAAACAACGGTGCAGTTTCGTGTCCGTGATAAGGAATAAAACCAAAAATCGCCAGCAAACCCAAGCCAATAAAACAAATAATCGTGACAACTTTCACAAGTGCCAACCAAAACTCTGACTCGGCAAATAATCGCGTTGAACTAATATTAATGAAAAAAACTAAGGCACCAAAACATAATGTCCAAGCCCAAACAGAAGTAGAGGGAAACCACTCTCGAACCAGTAAAGCTGCTGCGGTAAACTCTGTTCCTAAAGTCGCGGTCCAAGTTAACCAATATAACCAAGTGATCATATAGCCTGTACCCGGACCAATATAACGACGAGCGTACTCACCGAATGACCCTGATTCTGGTACATGTACCGCAAGTTCGCCAAGACATAACATCACGGTATAGGCAATTAAACCGCCTAAAAAATAAGAAATAATTGCGCCAATTGGGCCAGCTTGGGAAATTACATCACCCGACCCTAAAAAAAGACCTGTACCTATGGCACCGCCAAGGGAGATCATCACCAAATGTCGAGTACTCATTGCTCGTTTCAAAGGTGCAGAACTTCCATGTTGCGATGCATCATTATTCCGATAATTTAATGATTGCATATAAAAAACTGTAACGACAATTTAGTAAAAAATCATTTTAGGAGAAAAAAATAAATATGCAATTATCTTTGAATAGTGAACTTATTTTAAGCAGCCCCATCCTCTTTAAATAAAATAAATAACAAAAACATAATCTTATAAAAAAACATCGTTATTTATGTATTTTAATTAACCTGACACTATTTCTATAATTTATATATTAATAAAACTCATTTATTTTAAAATATAGTATTTATATTCACCACTAGCTATATCTACTTTTAATAAAATAAATATTCGCAGAACAAACACACTATTTATTTAAATAATGAATTTCAAATTAATATACAAATAAGTTTATGAAAAAATATTTTTTAAGCAAAAAATAAAGCTCAAACCTTAAGGTTTGAGCTTTATTTAACCACTATAAAGTTTTAAAAGCTGATCGAGACTAGTTGTTCAGTCGACTGAATTGAACCTTCTATAAATTCACACATCCCATGTTCATCACAAGATAAATTTAATTGCTTATAGCTGATTGCAAAACAGTCTGAATATTTTTTGACTACAAATGGACTCATATCCGATGATAAAGGCTCGTCGTGCTTGAACAATTTAATGACTTTGCGATCATTCATTCCCAACAAATAAGTTTCATTATTTAATTTAATATGCACTACACCAGTGTGTTCAGCCACAATTGGAATCAAATAAGACTTATTCGCCAGCAGAACATCTAGAGCATAACTTTCAAACTTTGAATTAATGAGGTTGAATACCAAAATTGAGCCAAAGCTGGTCTGCAATCCTTCTTGATAATTTGCAGCGTCCTGAATTCGCTGTACTTTAATACCTAACTTTTGAAAGTCTAGCTCAGTTGCTTGCTGTGTCTTTATCAGACTACGAGTAATAGCGTGTTTAAGAGGGTTATCAAAATAACGCTCATCAAGCTGAAAATCATTTTGGCGTAATATTTTTAACAACATGTCATCATGATGAGTAAGAACATGCGCTAATACATTACGGAAGTAAAACTTACTTTGCTTTTTGACCTTACGAACCTGCTGATAAAAATAAATTTCGTCAAATTCATGTTCAATAAAATCATGCAATAAACTTGAACTTGCCAATACAGACAATGCTTCATGACCAGTAAATGGCAAATGAATCGTATGTAAGTTTGGTAATAGCTCTTTTATTTTTAGATAATGTTCACGGTCAGTCGAAAAATAAGGGTCATAAACAATGACGTATTCACGCGCTGCATCGACATCTTGCGCCTGGATTTGCATGTCTTTATTTGCCATAGCATCGAAAAACTCGGCATAGCGTCGATCTTCAACCTGCTCAGGATCAATTGAATATTGAGGCACAAATGCAATCACACGATCCATATTCAATAAATTAGAATATTTGATTGCTGCATAGCCGCCCATTGAACCGCCATAACCCACAATATTTTTAAAGCCTTCTAGAATAGGCGAAATCGCTTTTGCCAGCTCAATCATGCTCGCTTGAGGAAACCATGATTTTTGTTTTGGCATTACCCCAATAATATTATATTGGTATTTAATTAGGGACTTTTCAGCATTGATAGATAAGCCACTCGCTCGGGTAATCAAATCGCCAAAAGAGAGAACCAATGTATTAGAATCGCCTGGTAAAAAAATGGCTCTAATGTGTTCGTCTTCAAAAATAATTTGCTTATCCATGCTCACACCGAAAGAAAATTTACTCCCACATACAACGTCAAAAATGAAACAAAATAGGTGTTTTGCCAATTTATGATTGCGGAGTATCTTATTTTATAGATGCCAGTCAGATTAAAAAGCGCAAAATATGACACAATCCTTACATCCTGCCGCTCAAAAAGGCTTCAGCTCAGCTGCTGAACTTTATCAGCAAGTTAGACCTAATTATCCCGCAGAAATAGTAAGTTGGCTGCAAAATTGCCTACAAATACAGGAAAACTCTACTGTTATCGATCTTGGATCGGGTACTGGCAAATTCTTACCCTACTTAAAACAAACACATGCAGATGTTATTGCAGTTGAGCCAATTGGCGAGATGTTACAGCAGCTTCAACAAGTTTATCCTGATATCAAAACATTACAGGCTTTTAGCCATTCAATTCCTGTAGCAGACCATGAAATTGATGCCATTATTTGTGCGCAATCTTTCCACTGGTTTGACAACCTTGATACCCTAACAGAAATGTATAGAGTATTAAAACCACAAGGACATTTAGGACTCGTTTGGAATCAACGCGACGAGCGTACGGATTGGGTGAAAGCCTTAGCTGATTTTCTACTTCCTCTTGAAGGAGACACGCCGCGTTATCATAGTGAAAAGTGGAAACGTGTGTTTGAACAACAAGATTTATTCGTATTTGATAGCCTACAAACATTTACACAGTCGCAATGCGGTCCTGTCGAACAAGTCGTGAGTAAACGTTTGCTCTCTACGAGTTTTATTGCTGCAATGACTGAAAAAGATCAGTTACAACTCAAAGCACAGTTTGAAAAAATTGTTTATGATTTTACGGGATTAGGTCCTCAAGATCAGATTGATTTTCCATATGTCACATATGCATATCACTTTCAGAAAAGTACGTTACCCGTTAAATAATTAGTGAATAGGTTTGGTTGAAAGTTATGAAGAAGAAAACACCTCAAGTCATATTAATGTCTTTGCTTTGCTCTAGCCTATTACTTACTGCTTGTAAAAAAGCGGATGAGCCTGCTAAGACGGAGCAACCATCTGCCACCTCATCTACAGATCAGGTTTTAGAAAAACTAAATGAAAGACCGGTTAAGACGTTCGCTGCTACTGCTGATGATGCACACGATATTGCACGTTTAGAAGACTATGACCGCCGCTTTACAGAAATGAGCGACGAGATGGAAAATGAGTTAGCAAAAATGCATGAAGCGGGAACACTCACAACAGATTTTGAGCAACAACGTACACTCGATAATGTGCGCTCTGCTCTGACCATGTTAAAAGATTTAGATTTAAAAACCGAACAAGGCCGTTACATTCAGGGACTACTTTATCAATATTGGGAAAACCAAGAAAAACACTATAGCGATAAGCACGCGACTAAAGATGAACAGATCAATGATCTTGCCGACTATTTACAAGCGCAAAATCAATTAAAATATTGGAAAGCATCGCAACAGAAATAGGTATTACTTTACTTATAAAAAAGCCTTCATATTTATGAAGGCTTTTTTCAAATTATATATTTTGCTTTTCAACCCAATGAATTGCCTGAACACGGAATAATTCACATGCACCATCACCCGTGTCGGTTGGCGTAAGTGAAGATTTCCAGACCAAGTTTTTATCTTTAATCTCGACAAGATCCCCTTTTAGATAAACGAGATCACCACGTTTAACTTGTTTAATCTGCTGAGCAATTTCAGGGTTTGCAGGAATGATGTGCATGTTAGACACCATTTGCATTGCTTGCTCTGCTGGAACAGGTAATTTAGGAATTTTCCAGTTTAAATAGCGGTCATATTGTTTCACTGAAATATGACGTGCAATTTCAGGCTGTGCAAACAATCCCCAACTTACCGCATAGTCGATAGGAGAAAATTTAGCTTGTTCATCATTTTGATAAACTTTTGAACCCAAGATTCTGAAATTTCCTTGAAAAGGCTGTAACACAGAAATAGATTGATCTTTTTCTATCGGGTTCAAACCATTGGCAATATTATATTCACTTGAGGTCGATGCAAATGCTGAACTCATGCCAATAGCAGTCAGCAAGCCCATCATCAAACATTGTTTTTTCATCGCGTTACACCTCAAATATTGCTAGATCAAAGTGAATAGATCTTCAATTTATAGTAGCCTTAAGTGATGAAAAAAATATCGGAATTTAGTAACAATACAGATCAATTTCGTCTATTTTTGTGCTGAATTAAACAGCTTGTTAATCTTCAAAATCTATTCTCAAAGTTTCAAAACGAACCTTGCCTTGTTGGACCGCTTGTGCAATCGCTTGCTGACCTTTAGTGAGCCTTGCACCGCCACTTTTTACATCAAGTAGAATAATATTAATGTCTTCTGCCGTACCATCACCATCACGAAAATCGGTATATCCATCAAAGATAATATAGTCCACCGGATCGCCCATAAATTTTGCATCGCTTGGTAGATACTGAAATTCAGGCAAAACTGGAGCAAATTGTTCTGCCATTTTTCCTTTCAACACCGCACGGCTTGTATTTACACTTCTCTTTTGTGCTTGAGTAAGAGCTTGTTGATGCTCTAATTCAAGTTCAGCAATATATTGCTCATATTCAGCCTTAATTCGTCCATTCCGAGTGTTTGATAAAATAAGAGTAGTGATAATGATGCCAATTCCAGCACCAATAAGCATGGCAAGCCATACAGACATAAATTTTCCTTAAAAAGCGCGAATTAAGATTACAGATCTAATCATATCTAAAATAACGAAACAGCTTAAACTTTTGTCAAATGTGGTCATCTCCTTCACATAAAAAGATGCTAAGGTATAAAACATAAACAAATGTGCTGCTGAAAATAATTGGATTTATGAAAACGATACTTATTGCAAATCAAAAGGGCGGATGCGGAAAAACCATGACGGCCATTACGTTGGCAACAGCATTGGCACAAAAAGGATATAAAGTAGCATTAGCAGATTCGGACAATCAAAAATCGGCTTTACAGTGGTTAAAACAGCGCCCCGAAGGTGTCGCAAAAATTCAAAGCCTCGACTGGCGTCATGAAAAATCAATTGGTGACGCGCCTAAAAATCTGGATTATTTAATTATTGATGCGCCTGGTGCACTTTCAGGTGAACATGCTGAGCAACTCATTAGTGAAGCTCATGCCATTATTACTCCACTTCAGCCTTCATTTTTTGATATAGACAGTACTCGTCGCTTTTTGAAGCATTTACAAGATATTAAGCGTATTCGTAAAGGCAAAGTTCAGATTTTACTTCTTGCAAATCGCGTAAAACCAAATAGTGCCAGCTCAAAAGATATTCAACAGTTTTTTGAAAAAATTGAACAGGAACCTGTTGCGTGGATTGCTGAACGCACTGCATATGGCAGCTTAGCAATGCAAGGCTTAAGCATTTTTGATAAGCCTCAAAAAAACTTTATTACGATTCAAAATCAATGGCAGCCAGTTCTAAACAAGTTAGTTGAAGATAAAGCTGAGTGGTTTTAAATAACTTTTAGTCTCTAAAAAGAGATGTATAAGGTTCTTTACATTACGGCCTTAAAATTTGCCTCAGGTTATTTTTCAGTTAATATGACTTTATTCTATGTAGAAAATTAGAGAAATATTGTTCGTGCATCCATACGCTCCTAATTTACAGCGCGTTTTATTGTTTGGGCTGTTTTTTATTTTGATTTTTTTAGGATTTAATATCCTGAAATACTTTATTGTTCCTGTACTTTGGGCTGCCATCATTGCTTATATGACTTGGCCTATTTATTTAAGAATTCAACGTTTTTTTGGAGAAACCCGTAATACTTTAAATGCAACTCTAATGATTAGTCTGGTCATTTTGGTTGTTGGCGTCCCTTTTACATGCGCTATTTTTATTTTGCAACATGAAGGCCGCAACTTATATTTTGACTTACAACGTCAAGTTTTTTCAGGTCATTTAAGTGTCCCTGATTTTATTCGTGATCTTCCTTTTGTTGGAAAAGAAATTTCTCGTACACTCAATGAGTTAAATAACGACCCTAATAGCACAATTCAAAATGTTGCGGCTTGGGTACAAAGCCATTTAAGTTATGGCCGTGTACTGCTCGGTGAAATTAGTAAAAATATTGTCAAACTTGGCTTTGCCGTATTTAGCCTTTTTTTCTTCTACCGTGATGGTCAAATGATTTTGTCTCAGGTGAGTAAAGCCTTAGAAATGGTTATAGGCCCTCGCATACATCATTATCTCGATACGATTTCGGAAACGACTCGTGCTGTAGTCTATGGCGTGGGTTTAACTGCAATTGCTCAAGCTGTTTTAGCTGGATTAAGTTATTTTGTAGCAGGTGTCCCTAACCCAATGGTGCTTACCATTGCTACTTTCTTATTGGCTTTAATTCCATTTGGTACACCCATTTCCTATTTAGGTGTCGGTCTATGGTTGTTCTCTCAGGGACAAACTATGGAAGCAATTGGTGTAGTGGTTTGGGGTGTAGTGATTGTTAGTAGCTCAGATAATGTGATTCGACCACTTGTGATTTCTGGTGCTACAAAAATTCCATTCTTATTAATCATGTTTGGTGTATTAGGTGGTATTGCAAGTTTTGGATTAGTAGGTCTATTTATTGGACCTGTAATTCTGGCTATTTTACTGGCAATTTGGCGTGAATGGTTACATGAAACCATTGAGCCTGAACCTATGCCTAAAACGACTATGATTTATGATTCTGAAAATGAATCTTCTAATGATAAATAGTGATCCTATTTATTTAATTTAAAAATGTTTCTAGATACAAATTAACTATTTAAATTAACTTGTAGGTTAAACCTGCGTTTGTTTGAATCAAACAATCATATATATTTATAAGGACATCCGATCATGCAGATGTTTAATAAAATTGGCGCAGTCTGTGCGCTTACAGCTTTTTTTACGGTTGGCTGTAGTACAGTCACAAAAACTGTATCAGATACAGCTCAAGCATTAACGACAATGCATACGAAAAAAGTGGTCGATGTAAATGAAGTGACTGCCGCTGGTATTGGTAAAAAATTAGGTACGATTAGCTTTCAAGATAGCGACAAAGGTTTAATTATTACCCCTGCTCTAGCTGACTTACCAAGTGGTACACGCGGCTTCCATATTCATGAAAATGCCTCTTGTGAACCAGCTGTAAAAGATGGGAAACCGGGTGCTGCCTTAGCTGCTGGTAGCCACTACAACCCGAATCAAGCTCCTCATCACGGTACTCCAACAACTGGCCACTTAGGTGATTTACCTGCTTTAGTGGTCGATAATACTGGTGTTGCAACAACTGCTGTAATCGCACCTCGATTGAAACTTGCTGATCTTCAAGGTCGAGCTATTATGATTCATGCGGGTGGTGATAACTACTCAGACTCACCTCTTCCTCTCGGTGGTGGCGGAGCACGAATTGCATGTGGTGTGATTAAATAATTTATGTCTTTTTCAAATTGTGGGTATCTAAAAAGATATCCACAATTTTGTTAATTTATTGATCGTTACAACTTCATATAAGTCTAATAAAATCTTAAAAAATGACTGACTTTTGTGGCTAAAAAGAATAATATTTTTGAAGTAATAAAAATTTAAAGTTACATACTGCTTTCTCACGTATTCTCTAATTTAGAACAAAAGCCGTGAACTATCTGACCCAAATATTTAATAGTTTTAAGACGAACTCGATTTTAATTTATTGCCTGCAAATTTTGATTGTACTCACAGGCACAACTTTGGGTTTACTTTGGCTAGGCCATAACGAGCTCATCGTTCCCGTAACTTTAGGCGCGATTGCAGCAGCATTAACCGACTTTGATGATCGCTTAAGTATTCGATTACGTAACTTGGTTTACGTCTGCCTCCTCTTTTTTACAGTCAGTAGTATTCTTGGTTTTTTAGCTCCCTACAAAATTTTCTTTATTTTATATCTTTCTCTTTCTAGTGCTTTTTTCATTTTATTAGGCGCTTTAGGGCAACGTTATGCCACAATTTCGTTTGGCACTATTTTGCTTTCCATTTATAGCATGTTCGGTTTAGGAGAATATGCGCACTGGTACCAACAACCTACCTACTTTGTTTATGGCGCTTTGTGGTACGGCTTTACATCTATTTTGTTTTTTATTATTAAGCCGACACTTCCCTTACAAGATAAGCTCTCACAAATTTTTAAAGAAATTTCTGTTCTACTACAAGCAAAAGCACGTTTGTTTGATCCCGACAATAAAGAGAATGTAGAACAACTTTTATATGAACTGTCCTTACAAAATACACAAGTTGCTCAAAGTCTCAATCAAATACGCAGCTCCCTGCTCACTCGACTCAAGGCTTCGCGCGTCAGTAATAAAAGTATCTATTGGCTAAACCTGTATTTTTTTGCGCGGGACATTCACGAGCAAGCAACTTCTAATTATTTACATTACGAACATATTCAACAGAACTTCAGTCGTAGTGATCTTATTTTCCGTTTCCAAAAAAACCTGCGCCTACAAGCACAAGCGTGCCAAGATCTGGCTCAATGTATTTTGCATAATCGACCATCTCAGCCTTCGCAAGAAAGCCGAACGGTATTGAACCATTTGGAAAGTTCTTTAAAGGACTGGATACAACAGCATCCACAAAACTTTGAAGTTAAAAACTTAAGACTTATTTTTGATAATTTAAAGGGAATGCATGAACAGTTTGAACAACTACAATATGCACAGCCCTTCCCTGAAAATAATACTCAAACAAGACAAGAACACTTAAATTTACTTGATGATGATATTCAAGGATTTTCAGATCTGATCTTAAAACTCAGGCAACAACTTACACCACAGTCAGCCTTATTTAGACATGCCATACGAATTGCAGTTGTTTTCGCCGCAGGTTATGCCATTTCATTATTACCCTTTGCTCAGCATGGCTATTGGATTTTACTGACTAGTTTATTTGTCTGCCAGATCACTTATTTTGCGACTAAAAGCCGTCTTAAACTAAGAACTATTGGCACCCTACTCGGTGTTTTACTAGGAATACCAATTCTATATTTTGTACCGAGTATTGAAGGTCAGCTCATCATTACGATTATTTGCGGAGTCTGCTTTTTCTACTTGCGGCAAAAGAAATATGCATTGGCGACGCTTATGGCCACCCTGATGGTGCTGTTAATTTTTAACTTAAAAGGTGCAGGCTACAGCATCATTTTACCCCGTCTGATAGATACGCTGTTAGGCTGTTTTATTGCATGGCTTGCCGTAAACTTTATTTGGCCTGATTGGAACTTCCGCAATATTCCTAACAATATTAAGAAAAGTAGCAAAGCGACCTTAGATTATTTCAATGTGATTGTTGAGCAATATCAATATGGCAAAAATCAAGATATAGAATACCGCCGAATTCGTCGTGCTGCACATAATGCTCAAATCGAGCTGTCGAACATGATCTCGAGTTTAAGTGCTGAACCGAATCCAAATCCTCAACTCATTCATTACGCTTTTCGCTATTTGGTTTATAGCCACAGCCAGCTGAGCTATGTGGCAGCGTTAGGTAGCCAACGGCAGAAAATTGATGAAGAGCAGGTTTTACAATTATTACTACGCTGCCAAGAAATTTTGAGCCAGAGCGTACTTGGGCAAACCCTACCCGACCACACGCTCATTTCTCAAATATTACAAGAAATTCAGGACTTAACAGCTCAAGAACAGCTATCTGAGAAATACACCTTAGTCTTGAAACAAATCAGTTTATTATTAGAAACATTACCAGAATTGCTGATGCTTAAAGACAAGTTGTTAGAGCAAGAAATTACCTAATATTAAAAAATACCGGAATATAAATTCCGGTATTTTTTTAGTTGTTGCCTTGTTGTTGTCGCTCTTGCATTTCCTGCTTTAAAGCACTTCTTGGTTGAGTAAACCAAAGAGCAATAAAGGTAAATGCAGATAATACAAAGGCCCATAAATGAAATTGTGTATAGAGATAACGCACCAACTCAATCATTGCAAAGAAACTCATCATCAATAGCATCGAAACTGCCGCTGCAACAGTTCCTTTTGATACTTCAGATGACATGAGTGCAAAGCGATATAAGACTGAAAAGCTAATTCCCTCACCAAAACAGATGAGCGTCATGCCTGTAAGCAAAAAAGGAATTAAATAGGTTTGCCACACCACACCTAATATTAAAATGAGTGTCCCAATCAGCATAATCGGTAAGCCAATTAGAATAGTTTTACCTAAAGCGAGACGGTCAATAATTTTAATTAAGACGATATTGCCTACAATGAGACCAACAAATACTGGAAATTGAGCCAAGCCATATTGCACACTACTGAGCTTTAACTCATCTACCAAAATGATTGGAGATAAAGCGATCCAAAGCATTAAAGGCATGCCCACCAACGGTAAGGCCAGACTTAAGCCTAAAAAACGGCGGTTAGTGAATACCTTTTTAAAATCATCAAAAAGATAACTAAAAGGTTGTCGAGTTACACTGACTTGCTGACTTGGCATCTGTTTTTTCAAACCGACCCAACTGAGTAATGCCAATACAGCAATGGCGACAAAGCCCCAATGCCAAGACACATAATCAATTAAAAAGGCTCCAAGTACAGGCCCCAACAATGGTGCAAGCAATGAGATATTTGCCATGAGCGCCATAACTTTAATTGCATCACGCTCGGCAAAACTCTCTTGAATAGCGGCATAACCGACTGCGGAGATTACAGTTAAGCCAATTCCCTGCAAAAATCTTAATGCTAGAAATTGTTCTATTTGCCGCGTTAGTAAAATTAAGAAGCAGCATAGAGCAAAAAACAAAACCCCTGCTAGCAGTACTTTTTTACGTCCGAGACGATCTGACAATGGTCCAAGTAACCACGCAACTGTAGCGCCACCTAATAAATAAAATGACATTGAAGATGGTGCCCAAGTTGCACTTACACCAAAATCTTCAGTAATTGCCAACATTGCTGGCTGAATAAGGTCATTGCCAATATAAACCGCAAATTCAAATAGCACTAAGGCCAAAGGAAACATCAACGTTGTACGGTTCAACGTTGCCGTTTGAATATTTTTCATGAGTTGTACACTTCAAAATAGCGGCCAAAATGTCTCAGCAACTACATATTGAAATAAATAATGTAGTCATGACGATAACAGTATGGTCTATCAATCTTTAGTTAAGTTTTTATATGCCGTGAGAGTGCATGTTTAGAATGTGAAACACCGTATTCACAAGGTGTCTAAAACGAGAAAAAATGTATGACGTGAGATTCGGTAATTTTTACCAATTGGCTTAATTGCCGAGCGCAACAATAGCACTTTTTAAATTGATCAGCAATCATGCAATTTCAAGAAGCTTAAATTTCAGTTTTTTGCACTAAAATACCCACAAATTCTTATTGTGCATAAACTCAAAGTTATCCACATATTCGATAAAAAATTAAGCACTAAGGACAAGGATTAACTTGAAAGTCTGGGGCATCTTGTCCTTGTGTACATTGATAGCTTTGCTTTTTATTCACAATTTTCCAGACTTGCTGGTCTCGCTTTAATAAATATTCTGTACGGACTTTTGTTATCGCATCTTCGCTCGGATCTGTTTGTAAAATAGTGACTTGAGCATTAGAGGGATCATCTGCTGCATTCATTTGCTGTGAAATATCCAAATTGTTTGCATCATTTAAGAGATCGGGCTGATCAAGTAATACCGCTTGTATCGGGCTATCAGCAAGTTGAGCAGAAGAATTTTTCGCTGGAGTACACGCCGTTAGCGTTACAAGGCTAAAAGCAATCAGCAAACTCATTTTTCTCATACGTGATCTCTTAGATTTACTCAAATTTAATGCTAAAGACTACAAATAATTTTTTCCGTTCTACATTGTAAATGTGTTCATCTTTAATGTGGAAAATAAAATGATGCATCAAATCAATATTAGTGACTTTTAATCAATAATATTTTTCCAATTCATACATTTTTCAATAAGAGTAAATTCCGTAAAGTACACATCAAATTTAGGAATTTAATTAGAGTAACTCTCATGAGCAATATTTTAGTGATTAATGGCGCCAAACAATTTGCCCATTCAAATGGTGAATTAAATGACACGCTTACAACATTGGCAACCGACCATCTCACTGAACTAGGCCATGAAGTTCAAGTGACTCGTGCAGATAGCGACTACAATGCAGAAGCTGAAGTAGAAAAATTCTTATGGGCAGATGTTGTTATTTATCAAATGCCAGGTTGGTGGATGGGTGCACCTTGGACTGTAAAAAAATATATTGATGATGTATTTACGACAGGTCACGGTTCACTTTATGTAAGTGATGGTCGTAGCCGCTCTGATGCTTCAAAAAAATATGGTTCAGGTGGTTTAATTCATGACAAAAAATATATGCTGTCACTCACTTGGAATGCCCCAATGGAAGCATTTGACGATGCAGATCAGTTCTTCCACGGTTTAGGCGTAGATGGTGTTTATTTACCATTTCATAAAGCTAATCAGTTCTTAGGCATGGGGACATTACCGACTTTTATTGTAAACGACGTGATTAAAATGCCTGACGTTGATAGTTATGTTGAAGAATATAAAGCACACTTAAATAGTGTATTTGCAGCAGCTTAATAAGGAGAAATCGATGCTAACCATTATTGCAGAAATTCGCACCAAATCAGCTGGGCAGCATCGTCAAAACGTGTTGGATGCTTTTCAAAAAATTATTCCAACTGTTTTAGCGGAAGATGGTTGTCATGGTTATGAACCTTTAATTGATCACAAATCAAATGCGAGCTTCCAAACTCACGAGCCTGACACAATTGTGATGTTAGAAAAATGGGCAAGCGTTGCTCATCTTGAAGCACATTTGGCTACACCTCATATGCAAGCACATCATGAAGCAGTTAAAGATGATGTTATTGATGTCAAAATTAAAATTTTAGAAAGCGGCGTATAAT
The DNA here is from genome assembly GCF_016106645.1 of Acinetobacter sp. ACIN00229. Taxonomy (NCBI): domain Bacteria; kingdom Pseudomonadati; phylum Pseudomonadota; class Gammaproteobacteria; order Moraxellales; family Moraxellaceae; genus Acinetobacter; species Acinetobacter sp. ACIN00229. Next base: position 154,600 of record NZ_JADWOM010000010.1, on the reverse strand, counting down.
TTAGCCCATAAAAAAAGACGATATATTTATCGTCTTTTTTTGTTTTATGAGCAAAGCTGTGTTTGGAATCCTCTAGAGCCTTTCCCTCTCGCACACTGATAGCTTTTTTGCTTATTCTGCAACTGCCACTTTTCATCGACTAATTTAAATGCATATTCTGTTCGAATGGCAGAGACAGAGTCATCCATTAAACCTGTTTGAATGACAACAATACGGGAAACCGTTGGAGATTCTACACGGTTAAATACTTGCTGAACTGAGGTATTGTTATGCTCTTTTACAATCTCAGGTTGAGCTTTAAGTACTTGTTGCATTGGGGTTTCGGAACCCACAAAAGGAATTAATTTACTGGTCGTCGCACACCCAGTGAAAAGTCCTGTGCAGAGCGCTGAAATTAAAAATAAACGTTGCATTTTTATCACCAAAAACAAAAGGCATAGCTTTATGATGCTATGCCTTTGTCGGTTACTCTGTAGAAACTATGTAGTCCTACAAAATAGATCTAATTTAAAGATCAAATAATTTACCTGGGTTCATCAAACCATTCGGATCAAATACTTTCTTCAAAGCTTTCATATATTCAATTTCTTCAGGCGAACGTGAATATTCCAAATATGGCTTTTTCGTCATACCTACGCCATGCTCGGCAGAGATTGAACCATCGTATTTTTTCACGGTATCAAACACATATTTATTCACAACCTGACACTTCGCAAAGAACTCATCTTTAGTTAAGTTTTCAGGTTTCAAAATATTTAAGTGCAAATTACCGTCACCGATATGACCGAACCAGCAAATTTCAAAATCAGGATAGTTCTCTTGAACAATTGCATCAATCTCACGAATAAATGCAGGCACGTGAGTAATTAACACTGAAATATCGTTTTTATATGGAATAAACGGCGCGATTGATTCAGAGATATCTTCACGTAATCGCCATAAACTTTCCACTTGGTCAAGACTCTGGCTCATTACGCCATCAAGTACCCAACCCTGCTCCATACAATGCTCGAAAATTTCCATTGCTTTATCGAGAATCGGCTCATATGGCGCTTCAAACTCAAGCAATACATAGAATGGACATTGAGTTTCAAATGGGCGTTGTACATGTCCATGATCTAAAACTTTTTGCATTGCAAGTTCACCAAAGAACTCAAATGCAGTTAAGTCGATGTCTTTTTGGAAAGCATGTAATACAGGCATTACTGCATCAAAGTCAGGAACACCTAAAACTAAAACTTGTAAATTTTGTGGTTGACGCTCAAGTTTAATTTCAGCTTCGGTCACTAAACCTAATGTACCCTCACCGCCAATAAATAAATGCTGTAATGCATAACCAGTTGCATTTTTAACCATGCCTTTGTTTAAACGTAAAATATCGCCTTTACCAGTGACAACAGTTAAACCAAGCACCCAATTACGTGTCATGCCGTATTTAATAACTTTAATACCACCAGCATTGGTACCGATATTACCGCCAATCTGACTAGAACCCGCTGACGCGAAATCAACCGGATAATACATACCTTGCTCTTCAGCATAGTTTTGCAATTGTTCAGTCACTACACCAGCTTGCACTCGTACCATACGATCTGCTGGGAAGAACTCAAGAATCTGGTTCATTTTGTCCATGCTAATGACAATTTCACCATTGGTTGCTACAGCACCAGCAGAGAGACCAGTACGACCGCCTGACGGTGTAATCGCAATATTAAACTGGTTCGCAAGCTTTACAACTGCCTGAACTTGTTCAGTGGTCGATGGAAAAACGATGACCGATGGGTTCGGATTAAAATGCTTGGTATGATCTTTACCCCAGTTTTCGAGACTATCAGCATCGGTTTTAATACGGTTTTCACCGACGATTGCTGTTAATTGGGTGAGTAACTCAGGTGTTAAAGCGACTGGAGCATTCATCGTTTGCAGACCTAGCAAGAAGTAAACTATGGTGGGAATATGACTTCATATTTTCAGGGTTCTCACCTGAGCAAAGCCATAATGTTCAAGGAACTCCTATATTCTACATGCAACAGCTCAAGCGATAAAGTTCAGAATAGAGATACTGTCACTACAAAACATGTTTAACGTAAATAAATGCTTTTCTATGGGACTTCCAGAGAAAAATCTCATACCAAACCTATTCTAAATTAATCACAAGCCATAAATAGAAGTGATTAGACATAGATAAAATTGCCATAAGACGATGGCGCAAACGAAATATCTATAGTACCGACCATTATGTTATGATAGCGCCACCAAATTTGGCCTTTGTAGCGGAGCCGTAATGAGCCAACATCTTTCACTACCTAAAGATAAAATCCGTTTCCTTTTGTTAGAAGGCGTTCACCAAAACGCAGTCGATACTCTAAACGCTGCGGGTTACACCAATATTGACTATCGCAAAACTGCTCTTGAAGGCGAAGCGCTAAAAGAAGCTGTTAAAGATGCTCACTTTATTGGTATTCGTTCGCGTACCCAATTGACTGAAGAAGTTTTCGAAGCTGCAAATAAATTGATCGCAGTGGGCTGTTTCTGTATCGGAACAAACCAAGTTGATCTTAAAGCAGCTATGGCACGTGGTATTCCTGTATTCAACGCACCGTATTCAAATACGCGTTCGGTTGCAGAGCTTGTACTTGCTGAAACAATTCTTCTTCTTCGCCGTGTTCCTGAAAAATCGGCGGCTTGTCATCGTGGTGGTTGGGACAAGTCTGCTGTCGGTTCTTTCGAAACTCGTGGCAAAACTTTAGGTATTGTAGGTTACGGTTCCATCGGTTCTCAGCTTTCTGTTCTTGCTGAAAGCTTAGGTATGCATGTGATTTATTACGATGCAGTAACTAAATTACCAATGGGTAATGCTCGCCAAGTTGGTTCGTTAGACGAACTTTTAGCGACTGCTGATGTAGTTACATTACATGTGCCTGATGTTCCATCTACACGAAACTTCTTCACTAAAGCACAATTTGCAAAAATGAAAGAAGGTGCAATCTTCCTAAATGCTGCACGTGGTACATGTGTAGTGATTGAAGATTTAGCGGATGCCATCAAATCTGGTCATATTGCTGGTGCAGCGGTTGACGTATTCCCTAAAGAACCAAAAGCAAATGGCGAAGAGTTTGTTTCTCCACTTCGTGGCTTAGACAATGTGATTTTGACTCCTCACGTTGGTGGTTCAACCATGGAAGCGCAAGCAAACATCGGTTTAGAAGTTGCAGAGAAATTTGTTGCTTACTCTGACAAGGGTATGACGCTTTCTGCGGTAAACTTCCCAGAAATCGCGTTACCATTGACTGCTGGTCAACACCGTTTATTGCATATCCACAAAAACGTACCGGGCGTATTGTCTAAAATCAACAACTTGTTTGCTGAGCAAGGCATCAACATTTCTGGTCAATCACTCATGACTAAAGGTGACATCGGTTACCTCGTAATGGACGTTGACGCTTCTGCTTCTCACGAAGCTTTAGATATGTTGCATGAAGTTGAAGGTACAATTCGCGTGCGCGTATTGTTCTAATACGAACTGTAAATTTAAAAGCCACAGCATTGTCTGTGGCTTTTTTATGGACATTTACATTATCATGTGAAAAGTATACCAATCGATCAAATAATAAAATGTCCAGTTCGAACCAGAAATCTCAGCTACATGCGTTGGGTTTTCTTATTCTCGCTATGCTGAGCGTACAAAGCAGCGCATCTTTAGCTAAATTTCTGTTCCAGAGCTTTCCCACCCTTACCGTTTCAGCAATGCGCTTATGCTTAGGTGCAATTATTCTTGCCTTTATTTTTAGAATTTGGCGAATTAATTTTAGTCAGGTCCGCTGGAAAGCTATTTTAGCGTATGGCTTTGCTCTTGCAGGAATGAACGCGCTTTTTTATCTGTCAATTGAACGGTTACCCATTGGTATTGCAGTTGCTTTTGAATTTATTGGTCCCTTAAGTGTGGCCTTATACCATGCACGCCAAAAATATGATTTTGTTTGGGTCAGTTTAGCGATTGTTGGCCTCATTTTACTTTTCCCTTTCAATCAGGCTCATAGTCTGGACTGGATCGGAGTATTATTTGCGGTTAGTGCTGGCGCATGTTGGGCACTTTATATTATTGCTGGACAGAAACCTTCAGGTATATCAGGCAATCACACTGTGTGTTTAGGAATGAGTGTGGGCGCATGCATCTTATTACCCATTACTTTTTTCTCAGGCTCAATAGGGCAAGTTATAGAGCTCCCCTATCTTGTTTATTTTATTGGTTTGGCAATTTTAGCCAGCGCCTTACCCTTTTCTTTAGAAATGCTAGCCCTACGTAATTTAACGCCCTTAAGTTTCGGAACATTGATGAGCCTAGAGCCCGCAGTTGCTGCACTTTCTGGTTTTATCTTTTTAGGTGAATATTTGTTATGGAATCAATGGTTGGCACTAGCAACAATTATTGCAGCTTCGGTCGGTTGTACCATAACTACCCAAAAAGCACGTCAGGAACGCGAAAAAACAGTAAGTTAAACCGACTAAAACCACGAGTTAAAACATGGCATTCGCTATAATTAACCCTTGTTAGTTTTAAATAATATTAGATGAGGCCCTAGGGTATTTCCATGCAGAATCTTCCCATTATTGCTGTGCTATATATGATTCTGTCGATGGTCTCATATCAAATCAGTGCTTCATTTGCTAAGCAGCTTATTGCAATATTAGACCCTCTTACCGTTACAGTTTTAAGGCTGAGTTTTGCAACGGTTATTGTCGCCATCATGTTCCGCTCATGGAAAATCTGGTCACGTTTACCCTATTTAAAATGGCGTGATTTATTGATGTACTGCGCATCTTTGGGTCTCATGAATATTTTATTCTATACGTCGCTTGGAAAGTTACCTCAAGGGATTGCCGTGGGCTTAGAGTTCATTGGTCCATTAGGTCTAGCTCTACTCTCTATTAAACAAAAGAGTGACTACATTTGGGTGGCATTTGCGATGTTAGGTATTGCACTGATGGTGCCTTGGCAAGACCCAACGCAACACCACTTTTCCTATATCGGTGCTGCCTGCGCGCTAGGTGCTGGACTTTGCTGGGCATTCTATATTTATTTTGGTCAGAAAGTTGTGACCCAAAATATAGGGATGCACGCTTTAACCATTGGAATTGGATTATCTGCTCTAACCTTACTACCGATTAGCATCTGGCATAATGCCCCTGCATTACTTGAAACACAGTACTGGGGTAAAGCATTACTTATTGCTATTTTAGCGACCGCTATTCCATATGCACTTGATTTAATGGCACTCAAACAACTTACTAAATTAACTTACGGCACCCTAACGAGTTTAGCACCAGCATTGGCAGCATTAACGGGTTTCTTATTACTTCACGAGGAAATCAGCATGCTGCAATGGGTGGCTTTAGGTTGTGTAATGTTGGCATCAATTGGGGTGACTTTAAGAAGTACTAAAAAAGTAGCGTAGTTAAATACTATTACTGCTTTTTATACTTTTTATATTCCTTTAAATACTTATTACCGAGTGTTTCTTTTTCACTATCTTTAAGAATTTTTCCCGCCTGTTGAAAAAATTTATGCTCTTCTTCTTTTAAATGATGATGAACTTTTTCACTCAACTGTTTGGCAGTTGCTAACCAGCTCGGACTACTCATATCGGTTTTTTCGAGCTGCTCGACCAACTCATCCATTTCATGATGCTCAGATAAAGCATGTCTCGTAATATCTAAACCGACATCATCAAACATTAAAGGAATATAGAGATAACGGTCTTCAGCAACTGAATGGGCATAAAGTTCATTTTTTAATGCATCAAATAGTTCTTTTCTTTCTTCAGTTAAACCATGTGTCTGAATAAGTTGTTCAGAAAGGTTACGTTGATTTTCATGGCTTTCTCTTAATGCTTCGAAAATATTCATTCTCTTCCTCATTTTTAGCTAAAAAATCTTTTTTATTTCAAGGTTTATCATACGTTGAAATTTATAATGTTTAAGTAGCTTAAAATGAGACTATTTTTTACACAGTTTTCTTTCTAGTAAACTTCTGTAATGATTTTTATATTTCTAATTTTAAATGATACATAAAAGTATGAACTGCATTTTAGAGACAGCTCATACTTTTAATCTTATTTAACCCGTAACAAACATTTGATAGCCCAAACGGCAAATCAGAATACTCACCAAAATTAAGAAGATAATACGAACAAATCCACTACCGTATTTAAGCGCGGTACGTACCCCAACAACAGAACCAAGCACGTTTGCAACAGCCATCATTAAACCAATATGCAAAATAGCGTGACCTGTCGGAATGAGGAAACTCAAAGCAGCTAAGTTCGTCATAAAGTTACCGATTTTTGACAAAGCTGAAGCATGCAAGAAATCAACTTGTAAAAAACGGATAAAGAAGAAAATAAAGAAACTACCTGTGCCTGGCCCAAAAATACCGTCATAAAAACCAATCGCTAAACTACCTATAGCGGCTAAAATCAGCATTTTATTGGTAATTTTTTGCTCAGTGTGAACCTGTCCGAAGTTCTTTTTAACTAGCGTATAAACGGCAATCACAATCAACATCACGAACACGAAAGGACGTAATACCGATTGAGGAATAAGCGATAGACAAGCTGCACCAGCAAAAGAGCTAATCAGAGCACAAATGGCAATAACTGCTAAAAGCTTCCACTGCAATTTTACTTTCTTAGCAAATGTATAAGCAGCCGATGCAGTACCAAAAATGGATGAGACTTTATTGGTACCAATCACCGTAGCAGTCGACATGTTAGGAAAAGTGCTCATGATCCCGGGAATCTGGATGAGTCCACCGCCACCCACAGCAGCATCAATTGCTCCCGCAGTAAACGCAAAAAAGATCAAACTAAGGATAACATCCCATTCCATGCCCATGCTCTATACTCTACATCTACTACAAATTTAAGATACGCTTAGGTACCAACCGTTTTTTATCGGTAATCTCAGCTAAGCCTAAACAGCGCTCACCCGAAAAAACCAAAACTTCTGCTTCTGCAGAATGCTCAATATTGCTTTCTAAACCGTTGCAAAAATATTTTTCACGCCCTTCAGGCACCTGAATTTTGAGGAAATGCTCAACCGGAGCATAAACTGGAAGTAGTAAAGCTTCTCTTTGCTCTTCAGTTAAGCTTTCCAGATGTTCAATGGTATAACTCGGAATAAGCTCAAAATGTCCTGTTTGAGTCCGGTTTAGCATCGTTAAATGCCCACCACAACCCAGTGCTTCACCAATATCTTCACCTAATACACGAATGTATGTTCCTTTAGAACAAGTGACATCCAGAGTGATACTATTTTCGGTAAATCCAATGAGCTCTAAAGCATAAATTGTGACTGGGCGTGCTTCACGCTCAATTTCAATACCTTTTCGGGCAAGCTCATATAATGGTCTACCTTCTTTTTTCAAAGCCGAATACATCGGCGGAACTTGTTGAATATCACCTCTAAATTTTTCTAAGGTTTCTTCAATAAGCTCTTGGTTGAGAACAGGAACGGAGCGTTCTTGTAGAATCTCCCCTTCCACATCACCTGTCGTTGTGGTTTGCCCCAATCGAACAGTAGTTTGGTAGCGCTTTGTTGAGTCCAGCAAATAATGTGAGAACTTGGTGGCTTCTCCCAAACAAATCGGGAGCAAACCTGTCGCCAATGGGTCTAAAGCTCCAGTATGACCTGCTTTTTGGGCGCGATATAACCAACGCACTTTTTGCAAAGCCGCATTTGAGCTGAGCCCTAATGGTTTATTTAATAGAAATACACCACTGATATGGCGACGAGAAATTTTTTGATTTTTTGTCGTCATTTTTACTGGAACACAAAGCTAGAAAAAAGTGCCGACATGTTAGCAAATTCGACAAGATATTTTCACAATATTTAGGTGCCTTTTCACTTATTTTATGGCACATTAATGATCGAGTAAAAAAACAACAAATTAAAACTTAAGGAAGATATCTTTATGCAAGGGATGCAGAAGAAGGTATTGTGGTGCGTGCTCGGATTTTTTATTTTGAGCCTCATCGCATGTGTCTATTGGTTAAGTCCTGACTCAAAAAACACATCAACTCAAGTCAGTGAAAATACAGCTCAAAATCTAGCATCAGTTCCACCCACAGATCATTCATCGTTAAATGAAGATGCTTACCATAGTAAAAGTCAGCAAGACACTGAAGTTAACTGCCAGTTAAAAATTGATAGTTCCCAGCATTTAGTCGTTAACAGTCAAACACGCGACTGCTTTGAATATTTTATTACTCAATATGGCGAAAATGATTTAGAACAGATCAAAAATCACTTTGGGAAATTCATTCAAGGACAATATTTAGAGCCAGCCCGCTCACAAATTATGGATTTATGGGCCCGCTATTTAAAATATCGTGAACAGCTTGCTCAAATCCAAACACCTTCTGCAAAACAACAAGATAAAAATTATTTTCAAAAGATCTTTAATTCAATTCAAGATATAAGAAAACGTTTCTTTTCGACTTCTGAAATTGAAGGCCTTTTCTCGAGCGAAGATATCTATCAGAACTATACGCTAGATCGAATGCAAATACTTGAAGACTCTTCTCTAAGCGAAATTGAAAAAGCACGAAAACTTAAAGAACGTTTTGAAGAACTTCCCGAAGACTGGCAGCAAAACCTGCAAGAACTTTCTAAACTTGATGATTTACATACACTGACCAAACAAATTAAAGCTCGTAAGGGTTCAGCTGAAGAACTTCGACAGATGCGTACAGCACTTGTTGGAGTCGAAGCGACTCAACGATTAGAAACTTTAGATACAGAGCGGAATGCTTGGCAACAAAGGGTCACAAGTTATCTCAATGGTCGAGATGAAATTATTAAAAGTAACATGAGTGATAGCGCCAAAAATCAAGCTATTCAACAGTTACGCCAACAACAATTCAATTCATCACAAGAACAACTAAGACTTCGAACTTTTGAAACGGTCCATGATCAGGGAGGTGAGCTGCCATTTAATTACTAAGCCTTTCCTTTTTGGGAACTGGCTAAACATTCACTAGCAGTAAGAAGCTGCTTTTCATACAAAATAAAAATAGTGAGTAAAAAATGAAAAGGAAGTTAATGTTTTTCTGCGCTGCAATGCTCTCAGGACTGAGTATTTCAGCGGCCCATGCAACAAATGCTGAACAAGTTAAAAGCTCGTTCGTTTATTCATCTTACGCGCAGACAAAATATCCAATGGTTTTTAATCATGGAATGGCGGGTTTTAACAGAATCGGAACAGATACGCTTGGTCTCGATTACTGGTACCAAATTCTTCCTGATCTTGCCCGCAATGGAGGAAATGTCTGGGCTACAAGGGTCTCACCATTTAACTCAACAGAAGTGCGTGGAGAACAACTTGCCCAGCAAGTAGAAGAGATTATTGCCATTACTGGTAAACCTAAAGTCAACTTAATCGGTCATAGCCATGGGGGTCCAACAATTCGCTATGTGGCCGGTATCATGCCAGAAAAAGTTGCCTCACTTACCACGATTGGTGCGCCTCATAAGGGATCACCAATGGCAGATGTCATTCTGAACGTTGAGGGTACTCCTCTGTCTGGACTGGCAACGTTAGTAAATTGGTTTTCAGCAGCGATTACTTGGGCAGGAGGTCTAGATCCGACTAGCTATCCGCATGACTCTTTAGCAGGCGCCCATAGCTTATCGACTCAAGGTTCAGCTCAGTTTAATACTCAATTCCCTATGGGTATACCAACCACCTCTTGTGGTGAGGGAACATATCAAGAGAAAGGCATTTATATGTATTCTTTCTCTGGAAATAAAGCCTTAACCAATCCATTAGATCCATTTGATATTGCTCTTACAGGCAGTAGCTTAGTGGTCGATCCATTTGGTGATAATGATGGACTTGTTTCTCGATGCAGTGCCAAATTTGGTAAAACAATTCGTGATGATTACAACTGGAATCATTTAGATGAAGTGAACCAAGTACTTGGAATACGTTCTATTTTTGCATCAGATCCGGTCTCAGTTTACCGTCAACATGCAAACCGTTTGAAACTTCAAGGACTGTAATTTTTTAAAACAAAAAATGCGCCAAAAGGCGCATTTTTTTACTCGCTATAAGCTTACGCTTTACGAGCTGGTAATTTTTCACGAATACGTGCAGCTTTACCAGACAAGTCACGGAGGTAGTAAAGTTTAGCACGACGAACGTCACCACGACGTTTCACTTCGATTTTAGCAACAACTGGTGAGTGAGTTTGGAATACACGCTCAACACCAACACCGCTAGAAATTTTACGTACTGTGAACGCAGAGTTCAAACCACGGTTTTTCTTAGCGATTACAACACCTTCAAATGCCTGAAGACGTTCACGCTCACCTTCTTTTACTTTAACTTGGACAATAACAGTGTCACCAGGAGCAAAAGCAGGGATATCAGATTTTAACTGTGCATTTTCAACAGCTTGAACTAAAGGATGTTTACCACTCATTGTGGGAATCTCCAATATGTGCGGAGTCAGAAGAGGTCTGAAATTCCGCTGGGGATAGAGGCTAAAGCGCATATCAACCCGTTTATCTTTCCCTTTACGACAAAATGTCTATAAAGAGCCTTAGAATATACATAAAACTATTCATTAAATAGAATCATGCTTTAACTCGAAGCATTGCTTCTCGTATTTTTGCAGAACTTCCGTTCCTGAGAATAGTGGTTAAGAATTACCACCGCTCTCTTGCGCATCTTTTAGCCATTTTTTCTGCTGCTTATTCAATTCTACTTTCTCGGTCAACTCTGGTCGACGTTCTAAAGTTCGTTGATAACGCTGCAAAAAACGCCATTTTTCGATATTGCCGTGATGTCCAGATTTTAAAACTTCTGGTACATCCAGCCCCTCAAAATGGTCTGGCTTTGTATATTGTGGACAATCTAAAAGACCATCAACAAAAGAATCTTGTACTGCTGACTGTTCATCTGACATTACATTCGGCAAACGGCGAATAATACTGTCAAGTAACACCATAGCGGGCAGTTCACCACCTGATAAAACGTAATCACCAATTGACCATTCCTGATCAACATAATGCTGGATCAAACGCTCATCCACTCCCTCATAACGTCCACACAGTACAATTAAGCCGTCATAATCAACAAACTGCTGTACTGCCTGTTCATTTAAAGTTTTGCCTTGTGGAGACATGTACACCACAGGAACATGAGCATGTCCTGCTTGTGAGGCAAGCTGTTTGGCATGCGCAATTGCTTTCGCCAAAGGCTCAGCCATCATCACCATCCCAGGGCCACCACCAAATGGACGTTCATCCACTCTTCTGTAGTTTCCCTCAGCAAAATCACGAGGGTTAATACAAGTAACTTGTACGATATCTCGTTTTGCCGCACGTCCGCTGATGCCGTAGGCTGTAATCGCTTCAAACATTTCAGGAAAAAGCGTAATGACTGCAAAAAACATCACAGACTCCTCTATTTTCCTGCTGTATTAATCCTAAAAGGATTAATAATCTACGCCCCAATTGACGTAAATACGACCAGCTTCAAGATCAACACGTTGTACTACATCTTTATGCCAAGGAATCATGCGTTCTTCTGAATCAACGCTGTCTGGGGTAGCATGTACCACCATCACATCATTAGCTCCAGTTTCAAACAACTCATGAATTTTACCTAAGTTTACTTCCTGCTCTTCATCATTCAGACCAAACACTGTTAAGCCTTTTAAATCTGACCAGTAGTACTCATCTACATCTGCTTTTGGCAGTTGAGACTTAGCAATCCAGATATTAGCGCCAACCAAGTTTTCTGCTCCAGTGCGATCACTCACACCTTTCAAAGCAACAACTAAGCCTTTGCCATGTGGTTTCCAACGTTTTACATCTATTGTTTGCCAACCGGCCTTGGTCTCAATGTACCAAGGCAGGTAGTCAAACATGTTGCTCATAGGTTCTGTATTTGAATACACCCAGAGCCACCCATTCAATCCATAAGCTGAACGTAACTGTCCAATCTGAATACGATCTTCGGGAACATTCTGTGTTGATGTCATGGGCTACCTACTACAAAAAATTATGCAGTAGCTTTTTTAGCTTGAGCAGCTAAAGAAGCAACACGTTCAGAAGGTTGAGCACCTTGAGAAACCCAGTGAGCAAAACGGTCTGCGTCTAAACGAAGTTTTTCTGCTTGACCTTGTGCAGTCGGGTTAAAGAAACCGATACGCTCGATGAAACGACCATCACGTGCATTGCGGCTGTCAGTCACAACGATTTGATAGAATGGACGTTTTTTTGCGCCGCCACGTGCTAAACGAATAACAACCATGATAAAAGCCTTATAATTCTTACGGATTATCCCTGCGCCGACCATCGGCAACACTTCAAACCCCTTTCATAGAGGGCGACATTCTACGTGATTTTCGCCCTGAAAGAAAGATTATTTTTTGAGTTATCCGCAGTTTTGAATTTAAATTAACGCCCATCCCAATTGGATGTATTTGACAAGCTTATTAATGAGCAGGCTAGACCTTTAGACCAGTAGCGCTGTTGATCCTGATTTACGCAAACTTCACCATTACCATTTTGTATAGAAGTAATAATTGGAGTGGCTTTGAGCAAATATCCCTGGTTATCAGCATCAATCGCTAAAGTTACAGTATAAAAAGCAGTTCCTGCTAAAGGATAATTTTGAGAGGCTGTACCATTATCTAAAGTAGCATTATTAAAACTATGATTAACAACTTTATAGCTTTGTAATCGTTGATTAATACGCAGCATCTCAGCTTGTACATCCGTACGATTAGTACGGATTTTATATTGAGTATAAGACGGGTAAGCAATTGCTGCCAGAATTGCAATGATCGCCACCACAATCATCAGCTCAATTAATGTAAATCCTTGGTGACTACCATTTTTCAGCATTTGTAGCACACCCCGTATAATTATTGATATTAGTTAGATCATTTGCCACTAAATACTTAGATTTACATTTAATCCCTGTACTGGTAACTAACAGAGCATCATACCCTGCCGTTTCCGGTATTGCTCTAATCGCCCATCTTTGGCCCAATCCAGCACTACTAGCCAATAAAGTAGTAGCATCTGTTTCACTAACATCAGCTAATGTAATCGTGTACTTTTTATTGGTACTGCTTGGAAAATCCATACTACTCATTGCTGAGGTTTGTCCATATAAATATTTAGGATCGAAACCATGATAAGAAAAGTTTTGGCTTTTATATTTTTCTAATTGTCCAGCAAGCTTTAGTAATTCCTGCTGGACTGCTGCGGTATCTGCACGGCGAATTTGAGCTTGATATGATGGAATCGCAATTGCTGCAAAAACAGCGACAATCATGACGACAATCATTAGCTCAATCAGGGTAAATCCCATATTTTTTTTCATAGAGCCCCCCTATTGTCGCTCATACCAATTTGTACTTTGAAATATTTTTGTCGTTTTGTAATTTCGCCCAACTTCTGGTAGAAGTTTAATCAAATTATTTACGCCATTTGAAAATCCTCCCGCATTAATTTTACTAATTCCATCAGAAGCATTACCGACATTGCCACCAATCTTATTTGCATTAAAATTAGTGGCATCGGTTGCATCCCCACAAACCCCATAAGGTAAACATAAACGACGTATTACACTCGAACCTGTAATACCACCTGTACACGCATTTGGCTGTTTGGTTGAAGCATGATTTGGATTATATAAAGATACGTAGAAATCTGAAAATTGAGCTGTATTTGCAACTACGAGGTATCCATTAAGTGCTTTTACTGTACCTGTATTTGCAGTTTGGGCTGTTCCATCAGTTTCACGCAAAACATAGTACCAACCCTTTTTAGTATTGTTCATCAGATTTGCTACATTTGTACTGGCAATAAGACTCCAATCATATAAATTTAATTCTGTTAAATTACTTGTTTTAGAGAATGTTGAATTGTATAAATTCGATGAAGCAATATCATAATCATATAAGGCATAAATTCGATTATCATTGCTATTGGCTTTGTTCAAAGGAAAACTTCGATTACCAGAAGCAATGCCAAGCACACCAAAACGACTACCGTTACGATCATGAATACTTAAAGTCGGCATTTCATAGAAACGCTGGTTAAGTGCTGAAAAGTTCGCGAGTCGATTTACTCGACCAAAATTTGTTGTTGATGTTCCATAACCATTATTCAAGTCAACGCGAAAGATTTGCCCACCTAAATCACCAAAATATAAATTATCAACCAAACCATCTGCATCTCGATCGAAAGCTTTGATTTGGCTCACTACGCTATATTTTAAATTACTATCCTTGACGTCAACCGTACTAGTGCTATTACTACTACCGTAACGAGCATCCCACAATAAAGCACCTGTAGTCGCATCAAAAATATAAATACCAGCGCCAGCATTTACAGTGGTTGAAGTCGGCTGATAACCATCCGTCTCATAAGCTGGATCATATCCACCTCCTACAATCATGACATTTTTAACTTGATTATTGAGACGAATTTTTGCCAGTGTTGGTTTGGACCAACTCTGCCCCATTGCCTGAAGTGCAGTTACTTGGTTCCCTGTAGCAGACACACCACTGGTACCACTATTAATTACCCCATTTACAGGGTCAATCTGAAACAAAAATTTTGGATCTGCTGGATTTTTAATATTTAAGCCATAATAGCTTTTTCCACCCATACGCATACCACCATAAATATTGGCAATATTGGCTTTAAATTTATTATTCGTCGCATCAACATTATATTCGATCCATGAACCCCATTGAGCATCGATACCATAAAATGGATTTGTTGTAGATGTTGTTGTATTACTTACATCTAATAAAGCATCTCGACGATTAACATCCTGAAGAATTTCATTGGGAAGAAAAGCCATTTCTTCTTTACCAGTGGCTTGATTCAGTATGTGTAGTAAACCTTGTATTGATCCCATCACAATATAATCTTTACGGTTTACTGTACTTTGAGTATTACTTAAAATTGCACCTGTAGTTGGGTCATATTTGGCTTCTAAAGTCACTAGTAATGGGTCAGAATGCAATACGCCACCCATTTGCTGCATAACGTTTAAGTTTTTTACTTTATCAAAAGTATCCCACTTATAGCCTGCTGTTTTGACTTCTAATTCAGTTTTTGTAAGCTTATAACCTAGTGCAGATAGCAGATAAGGTTGGTAAACGTTTTGTCGCCATGCTGTCGTTCCTGAACCTGCTGTACTGTCAATATAGCTAGCAGTCAGAACATTTTGCGTACTCAGTTGAGTTAAAATATTTGCAGCTACAACTTTATTTTTATTCGCATCGGTTAAAGCTGTCGGAATAGTTGCATTAATGTAGAGAGGCCGGGTTTGAATATCTGAAGCATTAGTTACCGTGCTGAGCGTACCTGAAGTCGTATTTGGAACTGATAGTTGTGACCACGCCCCACCTTTGAGAGCATCGTCTCCATCATTAATATTCTCAGCATTCCAAAAGTCCTGAGTTAAAGTATTAATACCACCTGTATTTTTTAATACGGTATTACCATTCACATCAACCATAGTACCAGATGAATTTAAGGTATATTTTTTAAGGTTCCCTAACCATAACTGTTGCGTAGAGACTATTGTCCCACCCGATCCACTTACTTTAGGCTGAAACTGTGGTGCAAAAACATAAGAATAAGATGCACTGGTTGCCATTGGATCAGCTGGTACCACATAAGTCCCGAAACTAGCTGCCTCAAAAGTCCCTTGTGAAATTGCGCCTACAAACCTTAATAAAGCATTTTGTACTTTTTCACCTGTATCTGCATAGGTATAGCCACCAATAGGTTTATCGGTTCCATAAGTATCACCTTCACCAACTTTATCTCCCAACATCTTTAATGCATCAGCATTAAGAGTGTTAGAGTAAGGACTAGTATCAGAATTACCCAAATTGGTATTTACAGCTCCCCTAGAACCAATATAACAATGGATATTGCGTCCAGTTGAATCTTTGTCACAGGTTTCAACCTGATTACCACTACTATTAACTGCGGTATTAAAAAGAGGCCCAAATCCAACCGTAGCTAAATAAATTCTTTTCTTTGAGATAGGTGTTGCAGTTGTTGATGTCGCTTTAACTAGATCTGCAATATATGACCACCCACTTCGATCTTGATAACCTGTTACTGTATTATTAGTCGTCACCTCATTATCCGCTGCTGATAGTTTCATCTCGTAAAACTCGCCATTTGTGGTAGCTGAATTACGAGCCTTACTATAGTTATAATAAACAGCAGGTACATCTGTAACAGAACCACTAATAGTATTAGCATCCACTCCTGTGATGCCTGCATTTGCAGCAACATTCTTAAGCAATAATTGTGTGTTTGTTGCTGGAATACCAGAAGGAGCACCATCGGTTAAAAAGAATACGCCCTGTGTTGAACACTGTTTATCATTTTCATTCGGTAAAGATTCAATTGGCGCAATGTATTTTCCGTTTGAAACAGTACCTGTTGCAGCATTACTCATACCAGAAAGTTCTGCTTGGTAACCATTTGAAAAGTTATTTACAGCATTAGGACTATCCGTACGGCTACCCAATAAATAGGCATAAGTTTCCGCAAATAAAGTTGAAGTAGGTGTACTTGAATCTGCACCTAGCCCATTAATTTGCTCTATTAGAAATTGTCTTTGTGTTTTTGTCCCTGATACTAAAGCATCTAGTCTTTTTGCTGGCACCCAAATTCTAGAACGTCTAGGATTACTAACATCACCAGCAAATTTAGTTAATCCCATATAAGTGATATTAGGAATTTTATAGGTACCATCTGTGTTTAAAGCCTGTAAAGCAGTGACTAAAGAGCGCTTCAGAGCATCTAAACGTGACATTCTTGTATTGTTATAATAGGCATCATTAATTGTCATACTAAAAGAATTATCAATTGCCAACATAATAATCGGATATTTAGTTGCCGTTGGATTTTGATAAATTTGCACATCACTCGCTCGAACAACTGATGTTGTTACCGTGCTCGTCATAATGGCAGATATCGCCATGACGAGTACTTTACACTTTAAAACTTTAGCTTTTTTTGTATTTAATATCTTCATTTCATCTATTCCCCAATAATCCAATTAAACCGAGTTCTGACGTTGATATGTACTCAACACAAAATCCTGGAACTGCGTATTAAATGGAACATTCAAATCTTGTAAACAACTCGATACTGTTGAGTTTGAACCTGATAATGGCTGGCTATTCGGACGTTTCAGACAATTTGTAATAGCAGTCTGAGAAGCATCGGATAAATTGGGTAAAATAGATGTCACATATACTCTTATTCTTTTTGTTTGCTCATTATCCAATTTCCCTAAACTTTCAAGATCACTCCCTAAAGTGACAATTTGTAATGGGCGTGCAGGTGTACTTAGCGGTGGATTTACAACAATAGCAACTTGTGTCATTTGTGCTTTGCGACGGCTAGCATAATCATTAACTGCACTTAAATCACAAAATCCAGATACACCATTTACAGTGATGTCCGTATTTTCTTCGTTCCATTGTAAAATACTCGTATTTGCGACAGAGAAAGACGTTGCAGGAGAGGTCTGACTTCTAAAACAAAAAACTACTTCTTTACCCTGATTTTGTAATGCATAGCCAAGTAAACTTGTGGGATTACCACTCGTACTAGCGAAGCCTTCGGCACCTAATCGGTAAAGTACAGAATCAGATGACTGCATGAGTAACTGTTGCGCTTGACTGTTTGTTGCAATATTTAAACTTGTTAGACTCTGACGCACAGCCAACGTCCCAATTACTGTAATCACTAGCAGTAAAATTAAAACAACGATTAATGTTGAACCCTTTTCTACTTTCATTACATTACCGCCGTATCTTGAGAAAACAAACCATTACGCAAGGCGATAGTTTGAGTAATAACTGTACGCAAATATTTTGGAGGGTTCCCCGTCGGCACCTTAATAGATACATTTTGATCAAGTACTTTATAAGTTTGGCTATCTGAAACCAAACCATTCTCACGAATGCTTTCGTTGGAACGTACAAGTACACCAACTTGAATAGAATTGACTCGCGGACGCGGATTTGCATTCAAAGCAAGATATTGCCCAATCGAGATATACCGAAAATTTGTTGTATTGGTATCATCAGAAATGCCTAACAGAAAGTGCAAATGATCTACACGTCTTACCAAGATTTCTCCTTCTGTCGCACCAAATACAGTGGTAGATGTTGAAGGATTTTTTAAAATCGTGGTGTCACCCGCTACATACGAACCCGCTTCACATGCAAGTGCTAATGCAGTATTAGGTTCATTTGATATGGCATTTGAATCTGATCTTAAAAAGAAACGCTCTACAATGTATCTATTCGCCTCATAATTATTACCCTCACAATCAACGCCGGCCTGCTCTGCAAAGAACTGGACAACTAATTGATCGCTACCTTGATTTACCTTTCCAGTAGCGGGTGGTACCGCCGAAACTTGTACGTTACTGGCCTTGGTAGCGAAACTTGTCACTGGCACAGCTACTGTTGACGGAATTGTGTCTGGCATATTCGTTGGAATCGTATCTGCCGTATAAGTTGGACTTGCTACTGCTGGGAAACGGGAAGTTTGTCTCGTGGTTATTATAATTCCACCGTTAGCCAGTCGATCATTTATGATGTTATTGTTTCCATAGTTACTCTTACGAATGTCATTCGAGATATAGCGTAATCCAAAGTTTCCACTTTCCTGTAGATCAGCCATCGCGCGTTGAGTATTTAAAGAAATTTGTCCTGTAAGAAATAGCTGAGTGGCAGCAGCTGTAATCAATAGCCCCAAAACAATTGCCACCATGAATTCGACAAGTGTGAATCCCTGCTGAATATATATTTTATTCATCTCAATATAACTCCATGATGACACATTTTGCTTGAGGCAAATATGCACCACCATTCGTACAAGCATCTGAATCAGTAGAACTATTTATTGCTTTTGTTTTTCCCCATGCGACATAGACACACTTGCGGTTTTGAGTACCACTCACCTGACAGTCAGGTAAACGAATCGTCATTCCTAGATTATTTGCCTGACTCACAACCTGTGCCGTATCATAATTTGCCATTTGAACAGACGTAGTACATGGCGTTGTATTTGTCGTTTGAATACATTCTGGAGTCGCTGTTGTACTTTGTGTTGTTGCATTTAAATTATCGCCATAGGTACTAAATGCAGTCCTATTTACACGAATACGTTCAGCTAAATCTCTGGCAAGATTCATGGCTTGAATTTTACTCATAGCCTCATCGGTGGCATCAACGGCTCTTAACTGCAATGCAGTAAATCCTAGAACCCCTATCGCAAGAATCAGCAAAGCAACTAATACTTCCATCATCCCTATGCCCTTTTGCTTATATTTATTCATGAGCAAGTTCCATCATTTTTTGAATAAACAGTTCCCATCCGGGTTAATGCAAAAGATTTTTGAGTTTTAGCGATTGAATTACAAATCACAAAATCCGTATCAGCTGAAATACCTAAAACTAACGCCCCATCTCTACCAAAGGTAATACTACTTATAGATGTAGGTGCAGTTACTCGATTTCCTGAAGTGGGTTCCCAATAAAAATCTGTATTTGTATTCGTTCCATCACCTAAATGGACAGTAACATTCGTTCTTAATAAAACAGCTTGGTTACGTCCTTGAGATAAGGTAGAAATCAGCTCTCTCGTATTTGCATTTAATTTTTGCTTAGCCATGAGTTGAGTAAAAGACGGTGCAGCCATCATCGCAAGGATGACCATTACCGCAATCGTCACCATAAGCTCAACCAAGGTGAACCCGTCTTGCGGAATAATTCCCCTCATCCCCAGAACCCCAAATAAACTTAAGAATTTTTTATTTATTATTTAAATTTTACGGTTTAGATTCACAAAACAAATACAAAGCAGATAAAGGGTATAAAAAAACAGATAACTGTCATATCAACAATTATCTGTTTTACTATTTTAAAATCAGTATGTTAAATAAGTCACACTTTATGCTTGAGTCACATGAATACGTAATTCTTTAGGAAGACTAAAGGTTATGTTCTCTTCACGTCCATCTAATTCTTTAGGTGCTTGCGCGCCCCAGTCTTGTAAACGTTGAATTACTTGCTTAATTAGAATTTCTGGTGCTGAAGCACCAGCTGTCACACCAATTTTGCACGTATCATTGAACCATGACTGCTCTAACTGGTCAGCATTATCAACAAGATAAGCAGCTTTACCCATACGCTCTGCAAGCTCACGTAAACGATTTGAATTTGATGAGTTAGGTGAACCAACAACTAAGACCACATCACATTGTTCCGCCAAGTCACGTACAGCATCTTGTCTGTTTTGAGTAGCGTAGCAAATATCATCTTTACGCGGCCCTTGGATCTGAGGGAATTTTGCACGCAAAGCATCAATAACTTTAGCCGTATCATCAATAGATAAAGTTGTTTGAGTTACAAATGCAAGTTTTTCAGGATGTCTTACAGCAAGCGCAGCAACATCAGCTTCATCTTCAACTAGATAAATGTCACCACCTTTCAATTTATCATATTGACCCATTGTTCCTTCAACTTCTGGGTGCCCTTCATGACCAATTAAAATGGCTTCAGTACCTTCCCGTGCATATTTAGTCACTTCAATATGAACTTTGGTAACTAAAGGACAAGTTGCATCAAATACTTTTAAACCTCGACGCTCTGCTTCTTGTTGAACAGCTTTTGAAACACCGTGAGCACTAAAAATTACAATTGAGTCATCCGGAACCTGATCTAGTTCATCAACAAAAACTGCCCCTCTTTGACGTAAGTCATCAACAACAAATTTATTGTGTACAACCTCATGACGTACATAAATAGGAGGGTTAAAACATTCTAAAGCCCGATTGACGATTGCTATGGCTCGATCAACACCGGCACAAAAACCACGCGGATTAGCTAACACAATTTCCATAACAGCCTCAAAATTAATAAAACAGGGGAATTTCTCTTGAATATTTGCAATTAAAACTATTCAGTTTAAACGCACGGTACACTACAATAGCGAAGATATTTTATCATATCAGGAAAAATATCATGTCGGGTCTATTGTTTGTCGTTTCTGCTGCATCAGGAACGGGCAAAACATCTTTGGTGAAAGCCCTGCTTGACCGTGTGAGCAATTTACATGTTTCAGTCTCACATACTACCCGAGGTCAACGTCCCGGTGAATTAGATGGTGTTCACTATCACTTCACTACAAAAGATGAATTTCTAGACCAAGTCAACCATGACGGTTTTATTGAATACGCTGAAGTATTTGGTAATTACTATGGCACTTCTCAAGCAACTGTAAAACAACAGTTAGCTCAAGGACACGATGTTCTACTTGAAATTGATTGGCAAGGTGCAGAGCAAGTACGCAAACTTTTTCCTGAATCCAAGCAAATATTTATTTTACCACCAACACAGTTTGACCTTCGTCAGCGTTTATCTAATCGCGGTACAGACTCAGTTGAAGTCATTGAACATCGTTTAAGCTGTGCAGTTGAAGATATGCAGCATTATACGAACTTTGATTACATCATTATTAATGATGACTTTAATAAAGCCTTACATGAGATTGAAGCTGTGATTACAGCAAACCGTCTAGTGCTATCTCAGCAAGCGAAACGTTATCAAACATTAATTCAAGACTTGATTACTCCTCAACCAAAACAGGAATAACTTGAGTCTAGATCGAAAGCCTTTTATACTGTTTAGTCTGTTCAAATTCACCATTCCAAAACGAGAACTTTTATGGCACGCGTCACCGTTGAAGATTGTTTAGATCATGTAGACAACCGTTTTGAGCTTGTGCTCGTTGCAAGTAAACGTGCTCGTCAATTGGCACGTCAAGGCATGGAGCCAACTGTAGAATGGGATAACGACAAACCGACTGTAGTTTCTTTGCGCGAAATCGCGGCAGGGCACGTTACGAAAGAAATTCTTAAGCAACGTGAACAAGATTATCAAACTTCTAGTCTTGATCTTGCTCTTTCTACAAACAGCTTGAATTTAGAAGGTTTTTCTTTCTAATTAATTCTGTTTCATAAAAAAACCATCGTTTTTCTGCGGTGGTTTTTTATTTGGCTTTGTCTTGAATTTAAAGATATTGAAAAAAGCAATTATTTTCATTGAAAAAAAAATACACTTTTTCAAATGAAAAAATTGACAAGTTCCGCAATATGCTTTTCATTAAGAAGTAGATAGATTTAGTTTTTCAGTATTAGGAAAAAGGGTGATTTATGCCAGGCGAAGAGGTCAGCCAAGCCAAGCAACAGCTTAAATTGATTATCGACCCTTACTTATCGGTAAGTGAGGTCGAGAAAGTGCTTGCTGCCTGTGATTTTGCCGATCTAGCGCATACTGGCATTACACGTAAAAGTGGTGAACCCTACATTCTGCATCCAATTGCTGTCAGCTGTATTCTTGCGAACATGCGTTTAGATGCTGAAACCTTAATGGCAGCTCTTTTGCATGATGTTATTGAAGATACTCAATATACAAAAGAAGATATTACTGAAAAATTTGGCCTGACAGTTGCCGAGCTGGTAGACGGTGTAACCAAACTTAGCCAATCCAGTGATAAAGAATATAACAAGGCCGCCTCATTTAGAAAAATCTTGCAAGCGACCCTACAGGACCCACGTGTCATTATTATTAAATTAGCCGACCGCTATCATAATATGACAACTCTAGGTGCTTTGCGTCCAGATAAACGTGCTCGTATTGCTCAAGAAACTCTTGATATCTTTGTGCCAATGGCAAGATTAGTCGGCATGAATGAAATGGGTGATAATCTAGAAAATCTTTGTTATCAAAATCTTGATCTTGATATGTTTGATAACGTGCAAAATGCACTACGTCTAACCAAACCAGAGCGATGTAAATATCAAAGCATCTGGGAACAAAACCTCGCTGAACTTCTTCATAATTATCATATTCAAGGCCGCATTAAAAAGAAAAACAACAATATCGAATTATTACGCCATTTCGTTAAAAATGAGATGGATTTACAAGAGCTTACCCACAGCCATGCTTTTGAAATCGTTTTACAATCAATTGCCGACTGTGACCGCCTAGTTGATGCTTTAAGAGAAAACTTTCAGGTCATCCAATATCAGGACCATATCCGTCGTCCTCTACCGGGTGGCAACCAATCTTTATTAATTAAGCTCAAAGGCGAAAAAACTACACTCTCTCTTACCATTCAAACCGAGCTTATGCGTAAAGCTGCTCGCTTTGGGGTAGTGCTTGGTGAAAATGCACCACAAACTTGTCGTTCAGCTATTCAGGCTTCAATGCAAAATCTGAATACGCTCATCGATGGAGAATGTGCAAAAACGACCTTCAATGATTTATTAGATTACTTACACCAAGAAAAAATTTGGGTTTACACACCACATGGTCAGCTCCACGAATTACCACAAGGTGCTACCGTAGTTGATTTTGCTTATTCAGCCAGTTTATTTTTAGGTAACCATGCCGTTGGTGCAAAAGTAGATGGCGAGATTAAACCACTATCGACACCATTAATCAGTGGTCAGGTTATTGAAGTTATTACGGATGTTTTAGCAACACCAAATCCAGACTGGTTAAGTTTTATTAATACGCAAAAAGCTCGCCGTGCATTACAACACGTCCTTAAAGATCAAGACATTGAAGAACAACGTTTAGTCGGTGCACAAGCACTTTCTCGAGCACTGAAACTTTTTAACCGCTCAATTAATGATCTCTCTGAAGCGGACTGGTTAGATTTACTTCAATGGCGCCACATCGATAATAAAAATACATTGTTTGAACAAATTGCAGTTGGCGACCTACTACCCCAACTTGTAGCTAATCACTTATTTGCTCATGACAAGCATCCACAAGTGGAAAATTCAGATCGACTCATTCAAAGTACTGAAGGTATCGACGTTAAATATGCGCATTGCTGTAATCCAGTTTTGGGTGACCCAATTCAAGGGCATTTAACACGTCGTGGGTTAATTGTGCATCGTATCCGCTGCCATAACTTGCTACATGAACAACATCTACATCCTGAAAATATTATGCCGCTTCAATGGAAAGCAGATGACGTAGACGATGTTCGTTTTACTGCCTATCTCGCTATAGAAATGGCAATGAATGATGAGCAGGTATCAGACCTGATCTATCAATGTCGTAAAAATAATGCAGGGGTAGAAATGGTTCACTCAAATGAGCAAAGAACTTTTGTTAATATTGTGGTGAATAACCGCAAACATATTGCAAAAGTTATCCGTGATTTACGTATGCATTATGGCTTTCCACGTATAGAGCGTTTGGATGCGCCTAATCCACAGATGGAAATTTCAAAAGTAAGCTAAGTCTTTACAAGGGCTATTGGTCAGATTTATGTTTCTTTAACAAAATCAAACTTTCCAAATCCACTTAATCAATTAAATCGATGATACTTTTGTCCAAAGCGATCATCGATTATGATGAAATGAGATTTAATCAAGGAGAACCAAATGTCCCGCCAAGTAATTCATACTGAAAATGCCCCTGCTGCTATCGGCACATACTCTCAAGCCATTTTAGTAGATAATACATTATATCTTTCAGGGCAAATTGGTTTAGACCCATACAGTATGGAACTTGTAGAAGGTATTGAAGCTCAAATTCGCCGTGTATTTGATAATTTAAAAGCAGTTTGTGAAGCTGCCGGCGGTTCTCTAGCAGATATTGCCAAGCTCAATATTTTTCTAACTGATTTATCAAACTTTCAACTTGTAAACCAAATTATGGGTGAATATTTTGCTCAACCATATCCTGCACGTGCAGCTCTTGGTGTAGCAAGTTTACCAAAAAGTGCTTTAGTTGAAATGGATGGCATTGTAGTTATTAATCAATAAGATATAGAAATATATTGAATATTTTTTGTTAAATTATTAACTCTAAATCATGAACCACCTTTGTATAAAATCTGAACATAACTCAGATTTCCACTCAGGTGGCATTTTTTTATCCAAATTCCCAATAATAATAAATGAGATTTTAAATGAATTTCATTGACAAACGATAATAATTATCAATAATATCAATTATCGCATTTATATTTGGGGATCAATCCCATGTACGTTTGCTTGTGTCGTGGCATTACCGATCAAGATATTAAAGACGCTGTTGAAAATGGCGCAGAAAGCTATCGCGAAATTCGTGATTTGCTTGATCTTGGTACTTGCTGTGGACGCTGTGCACCAGAAGCACGTGCTATTATTAATGAAGAATTAGCAGAAATCGCTGCTCGTATTTCTGTAGCTGCCTAAAAGATTTATAAAAATTTAATAGTATTTATTAGCTCCTCCACCGCTTTTTGCGGAACGTTAATAGTTCCTCATTCAAGCGGTTTTTTTTGGTTGGAAACTCTCCTTTCCTAATATTGTGTTGTTTTTGATTGCGATTTTCATTTGCTGTTCTATAAATTACTCGCCATATCCCTGATTGTTCACTAGAATGGTTTTATAGATTGCCTTAATTGAATTAAGGCAGAAATTGTTTTGGAGTAGCTACAATGAAAGGCAATCGTGATGTCATTAATCAGCTCAACCAAGTGCTGTATCATCATTTAACTGCAATTAATCAATATTTTTTACATTCACGCATGTTTAATGATTGGGGAATTGAGCAGCTTGGCTCTGCTGAATATAAAGAATCCATTCGTCAAATGAAGCATGCAGACAAAATTATTGAACGTATTTTATTCTTGGAAGGCCTACCTAATCTTCAGCACTTAGGCAAACTTTATATTGGTCAACATACAGAAGAAGTTCTGCAATGTGACATTCGTAAAGTGAAAGAAAATATAGAAGCGATTCAAAAAGCAGTTGCACTCGCTGAAACAGAACAAGACTATGTGACTCGTGATCTTGTTCAAGAAATTTTAGAAAAAGAAGAAGAATATTGGGACTGGTTAGATACCCAAATTGACCTTATCGGCAGCGTTGGTATTGAAAATTACATCCAGAGTCAGATGTAATTTCTCATGAAAAAATCCCCTTGAATACAAGGGGATTTTTTATTACTTTTCTTTTAATAATTCTGGTAGCGTTATTTTTGCTTATAGAGATGCTGTAAAATAAATATTTGCTGCTCTGCTTGCTCTATTTTTCCATTATAAGCTAGTAATTTTGCATATTTACGTAAGTTATAGGGAGTAGGTTTATTCTTTACGAAATTTTCCCAATGAACTAAGTCAGCTTCGGGTAATGCAGTTTCAGAATTAAGTTCAATCCATTTTAAACGCTCTTCAAACTGCGTTAAAACAAAAATCTTACTGCCTCCCATAAATTCAGCATTTGGACGCTTATTATTGAAAAGCAAATTACTATTTAGAACATACACATTGTAATCACGTAAAATCGCAATAATCAGTAGTAAACTTACAACCCATATTAAGCGGAGAAGTTGTTTATTAAGCACAATTCCTTTGAGCACTGGGCTCTGTGCTTGCACAACACCAAGTAAAAACCCACAAGTAAGTAAGAAATAAGCATAGCGCTGTGGGAACTCTAACATGGCATGAATAAGCACAGTACATACCATCATAATCGCTACAATCGAGATGGTATTTTTAGCTTGTTGATTCAGCCAAAGGAACCAACACGTAAAGTAAGCAATCATTACAGTAGCTAATGGAATGCCATTCCAGATAATTAAATCAAGTAATACATTATGGGCACTAGTCGTCCACTCTCCTGTGGGAAAAGCATGATAAACAGTAATTTGTGCCACACTGGTTTGATTCCAGCCATATCCCCACCAAGGGTGCTGCTGCACAGCAAGTAACATTTGCGACCAGATATTAAAACGTAAATACCCAGAGCTTGCTCGTTTCACCAAAGTGCTTGCTTCGGTTACATTTGTACTTGACCATGCCTCAATTAGATTTGTTACAAAGGGTAGAATCCCCCCTGCAACTACAAAAAAACCTAAACACCACAAAAGACTTTGAATAACTCCAAAACGTTTTTGCTGTTTAAATTGCTTAATCAGCCAATAGATGAATAAAAAAGGGAAAACAATCCATGAGGTACGTGATTGACTCAATGCAACCGTGAACAAAATAATCAGTGCTGAAGGTAGAAGTAACCAGACCGTAGCCTTATTCTTTTCATATAAGTACAAACAACCTAGCAACCCGACAATTAAGAAAGTTGCCATATTGTTGGGCTGACCGAAGTTCCCATAAGGACGGTTACCAATCAGGTGAAGCATATGGACAAAATGAGACTCTATATTTAACCATTGGCAAATTGCAATAAAACTAGTGCCAAGGGATACTATAATTACGAGTAAACTAAAACCCGAAAAGATTTGATCACGCTTTTGTTGATCTAATGACAGATTGTAACCACCCAAGACCATAAACCAAAAACCTAGCAAGTAAAATGAACTTAACAAGGCTGTGCTCAGATCAAAAACCAAACCCAAACCCCACTGCACTATTGGAATTAAAGTAAATGGCAGCAACAATAGCTGTGCTCTGGGAATTTTTATATTTTGCTGAATTAGGGCGGCTAATACGCATAATCCAGCCCCAAAAGTACTCACTTCACTCGAAAACATGACCCAAGGACTATAGTGGAATGGAGACAACCATGCAAAACCTAACAGGATTGCAGCGAGGAATAGGAAGAATACTTGCATAGTGACAGGTTAGAGGCTAAAACTTGAAAGAATTATACATGGAAGAGCATAATAAGAATTAAGTTCTATTTGTATCCTCTTACCACCTCTCTGACTTTTACTTCCACGGTCTTAAATCTACAATTTTAATAACCTGAGCTGAGTTCTTATTCATCAACACGACCATATCTATAGCATTCGCTTTTAAAGGAACCCATGCATCTGCTTTTGGGTATTTTTTCAAAACATTTTCTACTTGCTGTTTAGAATTATATTTTTCTAGTTCTTTAAGGCTTTGGGCTCGGTGTTGTATTTGCAATTTAACCTGAACTAAAACAACATAGCGCTCAGGACGTTGCGCTAAAGAAATACCTCCAAGTACTTCTGTAAACATGTCTTCATTACGTTGTTTAGCGTCTTTTGCAAGCTCAACTGCTGCAAACTGAGGTTTAAACCATGAAGGATGTTGGAATAGTGCTTGAGCCTTTTGACTATTCGCATTAATAATTTCATTCTGACGTACCAACTCAAAACGATCAACACTGTAAACCAACCATGCAGGGCGACCTTGAGCAATGCAAAATAAACCATAAACTAATGCAGAAAGTTGAATCAGAATAATAACGGTTAGATCAAACTTAAGTGTTTTCTTTCTCTCTTTATAGACCAATAAGCCTAAAACCGGCCCCAAAACAACATCTACAGCGACCATCATTAAGAAAATATGGGTAACACCTACGGCTTGAGCGAGTGGTTGTGGATACCAAACTAAAAATACCCAAGCGATAATAGCTAAAGCTATTCCCATTGAAATAGCCAGATGACCAAAGAAAAATTTAAGAGGTTTCAACATATAATTACAAAATTATTAAACTGGTCCACTATAACTTTAATCGGAATTAAAGAGCCATTTACAATTTTTCTGTTCAGTTATAGGGATCAATTGGATTGTCATATGGGTTATTAATTGACATTATTTTATATTCATTTTCAGAACACCACTCCATAATCTCATCACATCCTTTTTAGAATACTTCATTTTTAGTTGAAGAACTGCCCATCAAGAGTATGAGTAAAATCAATATTTTCTATAATAAAAAAGACCGGTTCCCCGATCTTTTTTACAAAATCAACTATTAACGGCAGCTTGCTGGAGCATATTTTGATTGAAGAGTACCAGCTGTAAGACCAGTAGCTAAACCAGCAGCTGTAGCTGCGGCATGGGTAGCAGACGCACATCCCCAATCAATAGTACCAGTTGTACCAGCTGTTTGAGCAGCATTCAATGCTACAGCAGTACCTGCAGCCCCAGTACGGACATACGGTTTGATATTAAGAGTATTCTCTGTTGCCGCAATACCTACAGCAGTATCATTATATGTAATTGTAATTTCACCAGTAGCACCTAATAATACACTATTAACATACTTAGAATTCGCACCAGTACCTGCAGCTTGTGCATTCCAAGTCGTCACTACATTTGCTAAATCAGCAGCTGAAGCAGCACCATCTGCTGAAATCATTTGTTTTGCGCCATCAGCCAAATTTAATCCCTCAGTAATACGAGTACGTACGGTATAATCTGAATACGCAGGAATCGCGATTGCTGCCAAAATCCCGATAATCGCAACCACGATCATGAGTTCAATTAATGTAAAACCTTTTTGTGCATTCATAGCCTTTTCCCCAAAGATTGTATATATGTTTTTATATAAGCTTTTTCAGCTATCAACTATATAGCAGCAACCATGCCAACTTTTATTTTACTTATAAAACAAAAACTTATATTAATTTTAAATTTTCTTAATCAAAAATCACTGTAAATAACTGACAAAAATCGTCATATAACTTTTAGTTACAACAGATCACACATCAAAAAAAAGTAAACAAAACTTATCAAACTTTATATTTTTTTTGTGAGCAAATTCTCTTTAAAAATAAATAAATAGGTGACATTTTTTGTCAGCCACCTTGAGAAATAAAAATTTAAAAATTATGAGATATAGAACTTTTAGAAAATAACTTAATTAATAATAATTGGAGCATTTCCCAACTCATTGGATTGATCTGGCATGTTTTCATCATAAAAATGTGACAATACCTCTCCAATTTGCTGCACACCCATCACGACAGCTTGTTGATATTGTTTTTGTTTAAGTTTTTGAACGATAGACTCACAAATCTGCTGCCAGACCTGATCGTTAGTCGCATTTCTAATACCACGGTCAAATATAACTTCTACAGTACGTTCACATAAATTTAGGTATAACAATACGCCGCTATTTAATGCAGTATCCCAAACGCCCAACTCTGCAAATAGCTGCTGTGCTCTTAAACGCGTGTTTTGTCTATAAGCTTGTGAACATGGAATATGGCCTTCAATTACAACCTGTATCTCGCCAACATGTCCATGTTCTGCTCGCTGTACAGCATCGGCAATAATTTGCTTATCTTGTTTTGAAAAATAACGGCTACTGGCTGGAAAATAACATAAATGTTTAAACCAACGTTTTAGGCTTGGCTCTATAGATTCCTCAATTTTGGGCTGAGTAATAATTTGTGTTGTTTCTGATGTTGTTACCATGAGCCTGAAGCACCTCCACCGCCAAAACGACCTCCACCACCGCCATAGCCTCCGCCACCACCGCCGAAGCCTCCTCCACGTCCACCGCCGCCGCCAGAGCCACTTAGAATGGCCTGTAAAATAAGTTGGGCAATAGAAGTAATGAGTAAAAAAAAGACTCCAAAACCAAGTAATAAGCTAGTCACTAGACCTGCACCATTTACAAAACCTGCTACCGCGGCAGCAACACCAGCTGTAGATGCACTAAGAGGTCGTCCTACAATAAATGAACCCACAATTCCAGCAACAAGAATAAATAAAGCCATTGTCAGGGTTGTCTGTTTGGCTTGTTGCTCTTCCGCGGCTTGGTGTTGTCTTTCTTTTAAATCTTGAGCAGCTTGCTGAGCGACTTCTGGGTCAAGATTTAGAATCCTTCCAATTTCATCAAGACCTGCATTTAAACCTTGTGCATATTGGGCTTGTTTAAAATAAGGTGTAATTTGGTTTCGAATAATCCGACTTGCCACAATATCAGGCAATACGCCTTCTAAGCCGTATCCGGTTAAAATTTGTATGCGGCGGTCATTTACCGCAACTGCAATGAGTAATCCATTGTCACGTTTAGATGATCCTAATTGCCACTGCTCACCCACTCGTAATGCATAATCAAAAATATCTTCTTGACCCGTAGTTGGGACAATAACGACACCAATTTGTGCTTTGCCTTGTTGGTATAAACTTAGAATTTTTTGGTTGAGCTGCTGTTTCTCAGCCTCACTTAAAATGTTAGCTTGATCAATAACAGGCTGATTTAAAGTTGGCAAACCACGAATTGATTCACCGTCTGCCATATCGTTAGAGACTTTAGGCGAGGCAGCAACACTTGAAGCAGGTTGTTCACCCGATTTAGATGGGGTAGCTTGATTTTGCTGCTTTTGAATGATTTTGCCCGCTACTATTGTGTCAGTCTCGTCAGTAGCAGTTGCAATATTACTTTCACTCCATGCTGTATTCTGAAAAAGAACACCACAACAGAACAAAATTAAGGTCATAATAAAGACCTTAATTTGCTTAGACTGAAGCAATATAATATTTCTCATACAGCACTCCTTTGATTTATTAAATTAATCAAAAGAAACTTTTGGAGCCTGTTGTGCAGAAGCTTCTGCAGAGAAATTGGCTTTAGGATGCATACCAATTACTTTTGCGGTCACTGCTTGCGGGAACTGGCGTACATACGAGTTATAGTCTTGTACCGTTGTAATATAACGATTACGTGCAACTGCGATACGGTTTTCTGTACCCTCAAGCTGAACTTGTAATTCCTGGAATTGAGTATTGGCTTTCAAATCTGGGTAGTTTTCAGACACAGCAATAAGTCGAGATAATGCCCCTGTTAATTGACTTTGAGCCTGTTGATATTTTTCAAGTAAAGCGGGATCTTCTAGAACTTCTTTATCAACTTTTAAACCTGCAACATTCGAGCGTGCCTGTGTTACTTCAGTTAATACTTGCTCTTCATGTTTAGCATAACCTTTTACTACATTGACAAGGTTTGGCACCAAGTCTGATCGACGTTGGTATTGGTTTTGTACTTCAGACCACGCTGCTGTCACAGCCTCATCTTTTACTTGTAGAGTATTATAGCCACATCCCGAAAACAGTAAGGTGCTGGCAAGTGTTGTTGCGATCGCTAATTGTTTCAACGTTTTCATCGTCACATTATCCTCAAGTTTTTCTTTATATTTTTGACCTCTTTACCCGATTGTATGATGAATTTGGCATTATTGTGTTGCTTTTATTTTATTGATTTTTAAAAACCGGATTTTTAAATCCGGTTTTCTATTAACTTAATCTTTGATCTTTTTCTTTTTGAAAACTTGCCATTTGATATTCTTCTGCTAAAGAACTTTTCCAGTAGTCGACCATCTTGTCGTAATCCTTTTGACTAGGATGAAAATCTTTTTTGTAATATGCAAAGTATTCAGGCATTAATTGGACAAGCATCTTTATCAGCAAATATGCCCCAAATAAATTACCTCCGATTTTAGGTAAGCTATTCCACTTATCTTGCCAAAATAAACGAGTTGTCCCATAAAAAGCGAGACTCGCAAACCCAGTCGTGACGCTACGCATGAGTAAACGACGAATACGGTCATCTCCATATACATGTTGATAAACATCGAAAGCGACTGAGCGATGTTCAATTTCTTCAATCGCATGCCAGACCCAAAGTTTTAACGCATCTTGATCTAACGTTTTTAACAGCTCTGGATGTTGTAAAACATATGCTCCAAGGAGAGCTGTAAAATGTTCAAAAGCACAGGTAAGTGCTAATTGCAGCTTAGGTGGAATCGTTCTTAAGTATTTATCCCGCTCATTTAACCAATTTTGAAAACTGTCCAGATTATAATCATCACGGCGCCAAGCTTCATTAAACTCACCATGCGCTTTGGAATGCATAGCCTCTTGTCCAATGAAAGCCGCAATTTGTGCTTGTAATTGAGGGTCTGAAACTTTATCACGCACATTACGTACGCTATTCACAAAGAATTGCTCACCTACAGGAAACGTTGATGAGAGTGCAGTTAAAAAATGAGACATGAGGGGTGAATTTGCAAAATAGTGCCGCTTGATCGCCTTTGGATTAAATTCAAGACGACGCACCGTAATACCCAACGCTTTTCGACGATTTAAATATGATTTTTCTGCCGTCATATCTGCGATGTTCATACTCAACACCTATTGTATTGAAGAAAGAAGTTTTGAGTATGTCGCGAGCTTAAAAAGCTAAAAAGGGCAAAAAAGCTTATTATATTTGCCAAAAACATCAAAGTGACTAATGGTAGACAATAAAAAAGCCTACTCGAAGTAGGCTTTTTTGCGTGTTTTAACAAATTAATTCATTAAACACCAAGGTAATCCAAAATGCCTTCAGCAGCTTGACGGCCTTCCCAAATCGCAGTCACGACTAGGTCTGAGCCACGCACCATATCGCCACCAGCAAAGATTTTCGGGTTTGATGTCTGGAATTTGAATTCTTGTTTTTCAGCTGCGACAACACGACCTGAACCATCAAGATTAATATTCGCGTTACCAAACCAATCCGCTGGGCTTGGGCGGAAACCGAATGCAAGTAAAACAGCATCGGCTGGTAATACTTCTTCAGAACCTGGAACTGGTTCAGGACTACGACGGCCACGACTATCTGGTTCACCCATTTGTGTCGTTACCACTTTTACGCCTGTCACTTTGCCATTTTCACCAACGATTTCGATCGGTTGACGATTGAATAGGAATTTTACACCCTCTTCATAGGCATTTTTTACTTCACGTGCAGAACCCGGCATGTTGCTTTCATCACGACGGTATGCACACGTTACATCATGAGCGCCTTGACGTAATGAAGTACGGTTACAGTCCATCGCTGTATCACCACCACCAAGTACAATCACCTTTTTACCATCTAAGCTGATGTACTCACTTGGATCTTTTTCCCAACCTTGGCAGCGGTTCACATTAGAGATTAGGAAATCAAGAGCATCATAAACGCCATTAAGATCTTCACCCGGGAAACCACCCTTCATGTAGGTATAAGTTCCCATACCCATGAACACCGCATCATATTCTGTAAGTAATTCATCAATGGTTACATCTGTGCCAATTTCAGTATTTAAACGGAATTCGATGCCCATACCTGTGAAAATTTCACGGCGGCGTTTCATCACATCTTTTTCCATTTTAAATTCTGGAATACCAAATGTAAGTAAGCCACCAATTTCAGGACGCTTATCGAATACAACTGGTTTAACACCACCGCGAGCTAGAATATCTGCACAGCCTAAACCAGCAGGGCCAGCACCAATAATGGCAACTTTTTTGTCAGTCCATTTTACGCCTGACATATCTGGACGCCAGCCCAAAGCAAAGGCTGTATCATTGATATATTTTTCAGCATTACCAATGGTTACTGCACCAAAACCATCGTTTAAGGTACAAGCACCTTCACATAAACGGTCTTGTGGGCATACGCGACCACATACCTCAGGTAGTGTATTCGTTTGATGACAAAGCTCAGCAGCTTGGAAAATTTGGCCTTCAGCAATGAGTTTTAACCAGTTTGGAATGTAGTTATGTACAGGACATTTCCATTCACAATATGGGTTACCACAACCTAAACAACGGTGAGTCTGATTAGTGACAGTTTCCGATGTAAAAGGCTTATAAATTTCCACAAATTCTGCTTTGCGGACAGTAATATCTTTTTTCTCTGGATCTTGGCGTGCTACATCCAGAAATTGAAAGTCATTATTTAGGCGTTCTGCCATGTCTCTCTCCGTGGGTAGGCGCGGTTTTCACTGTTGTCCGCACCTGCCTATGTCGTTGCAGTCGTGGAATTATTGTGGATCAGCTTGTGTTGTTTTCAAAAGCGTTTGTAAATTAGCAGCCTTTGGTTTCACAAGCCAGAATTTACGGCTGTAGAAATCGAACTCATTGCGGATTTTATAAGCCCAGGCACTACCTGTTTCTTTAATATGCTCGTCAATAATACGCAACAAGAACTCTTTATGATCTTCCATAGATTCTGTTGAAATACGATTTAAATCAATCAATTCGTGGTTGTAGTAATCTACGAAGTCATTGTCTAGGTCAAGTACATAAGCAAAACCACCAGTCATGCCCGCGCCAAAGTTATGGCCTACTTTACCAAGTACAGTCACAACACCACCTGTCATATATTCACAGCAGTGATCGCCAGCACCTTCAATTACAGCAAATGCACCAGAGTTACGAACTGCAAAACGCTCACCCGCTGTACCCGCTGCAAAAAGCTTACCGCCAGTTGCACCATACAAACAGGTATTACCAATAATAGCTGTGTTTTGAGTTTGGAAAGGTGAACCTTTTGGTGGGAAAATTGAGATACGACCACCTGCCATACCTTTACCCACATAGTCGTTTGCATCACCTTCAAGGCGGATGTGTAAACCACCCGCGTTCCATACACCAAGTGACTGACCAGCTGTACCAGTTAAGTTCATCACTACTGGGTGTACTTCCATACCTAAGTTGCCATAGCGACGAGCAATTTCACCTGACACACGAGCACCGATAGAGCGGTCACAGTTCACAACATTGAAGTTGAACTGACCACCTGCGCTTGATTCAATTGCAGGAAGCATTTCAGCAACCATTTTCTCAGCTAACACACCTTTATCAAATGGTGCATTCCCTTGTACTTCACAATACTGTGCTTTACCGTCAGCAGATGGATGAGAAGTTAACAATGCACTTAAATCAAGATGAGCATGTTTTTCAGTTTCACCCGGTAATACTTCGAGTAAATCAACACGACCGATTAAGTCTTTCAATGAAGACACACCTAATGCTGCCAACCATTCACGTGTTTCTTCCGCAATGAAATGGAAGAAATTGATGAGCATTTCTGGTTCGCCAATGTAGTGCTCTTGACGTAAGTGATCTTGTTGAGTTGCAACACCAGTCGCACAGTTGTTCAAGTGGCAAATACGTAGATATTTACAACCTAATGCAATCATTGGTGTTGAACCAAAACCAAAACTCTCAGCACCTAAAATTGCTGCCTTGATCACATCAAGACCCGTTTTTAAACCACCATCTGTTTGTACGCGTACTTTGCCACGTAAGTCATTAACGCGAAGTGCCTGATGTGCCTCACTTAGACCTAATTCCCATGGAGAACCCGCATGATGAATTGATGAAAGTGGAGATGCCGCAGTACCACCGTCATAACCAGAAATGGTAATGAAGTCTGCATATGCTTTCGCAACACCCGCAGCAATTGTTCCAACACCCGGCTCAGATACCAGTTTTACCGAAACCATTGCTTGAGGGTTAACTTGTTTCAAGTCAAAAATTAACTGAGACAAATCTTCAATTGAGTAAATATCGTGGTGTGGTGGAGGTGAAATCAGTGTTACACCCGGCACTGAGTAACGTAAACGTGCAATTAAACCATTTACCTTACCGCCCGGTAACTGACCGCCTTCACCTGGTTTTGCACCTTGAGCAACTTTAATTTGCAATACTTCAGCAGAAGTTAGATATGCAGGTGTTACACCAAAACGACCAGATGCGATCTGTTTGATTTTCGAGTTACGAATTGTGCCGTAGCGAACAGGATCTTCACCACCCTCACCAGAGTTTGAACGACCACCAATCGTGTTCATCGCAATTGCGATCGCTTCATGTGCTTCTGGAGAAAGAGCACCTAAAGACATACCAGCCGAGTCAAAACGAGGCAAGATCTCTTCAACTGATTCAACTTGCTCAACTGGAATCGAGTTCGTCGTTTTTAACTTAAATAAGTCACGAATAGTCGCTACTGGACGGTTATTCACCAGCTCAGCATATTCTTTAAAGTGTTCGTATTTACCAGAGCGAACCGCTTTGTGTAATGAGTTAATCACATCTGGATTGAACGCGTGATACTCTTTATCAAATACGAATTTAAGCAGACCACCTTGATCAATTGGTTTACGATTTGACCATGCTGTAGCAGCTAATTTTTTCTGATCTTTTTCAAGATCAGCAAATGTTGCACCCTGAATACGACTTGGAACGCCCAAGAAGCACTGATCTACAACTTCAGATGATAAGCCTACTGCTTCAAAAAGCTGACCACCACGATACGAAGCAACGGTAGAGATACCCATTTTTGAAAGAACTTTTAATAAGCCTTTCTCAATACCTTTACGGAAGTTTGCTTGAGCATGGATTGGATCACCTAAAAGCTCGCCTTTCGCAATCAAATCATTAATTACGTCATATGCAAGGTATGGGTAAACTGCGGTTGCACCGAAACCTAGTAATACCGCAAATTGGTGCGGATCACGTGCAAAACCAGTTTCAACCATGATGTTTGCATCAGTACGTAAACCAGTTTTAATGAGGTAATGATGTACTGCACCTGTTGCAAGCGCTGCGTTTGCAGGCAAGAAACCTTGGCGAATATTTTTATCAGTTAAAACAATTAAAGTTTTACCATCACGAACCGCTTGCGCTGCCTCTTCACAGATACGCGTAATCGCAGCTTGCAAACCTTCTTCTTCAGCATAGTTCAAATTGATGTCAACAGACGCATACCCTGCACGATCAATACTACGGATTTGCTGCATTTTTGAGTTAGACAGAACAGGGCTCGAAATAATGATTCGATCTGCGTGCTCTGGACCTTGCTCAAATACATTCTGTTCACGACCTAAACAGGTTTCGAGCGACATTACAATCGATTCACGTAGTGGATCAATTGGCGGGTTTGTTACTTGCGCAAATTGTTGACGGAAATAATCAGTCACATGGCGTACTTGACGAGACAATACAGCCATAGGCGTATCATCCCCCATAGAACCTACAGCTTCCTGACCACTTTCAGCAATAGGACGCAACAACTGGTCGCGCTCTTCAAATGTCACCATAAACATTTTTTGAGCTGCTTTTAACGCATCGCCAGTTAAACCCTGATCAACTAATTGTTCTTCAAGTTCAGGGTTGGCATTGAGGCGAATTGCATGATCACGTAACCACTCACGGTACGGACGCATGTTTTTCAAATGAGTACTAACATCTTTAGTATCAAGTACTTTACCTGTTAAAGTATCAACTACTAAAATTTGACCAGGGCCTACGCGACCTTTAGAAATAACATCTTCAGGTTCATAACCCCACACACCAATTTCAGATGCCAAGGTAATGTAATCATTTTTGGTAATAACCCAACGTGCAGGGCGTAAACCATTACGGTCAAGCATACAAATAGCATGACGACCATCTTGAATTACTAAACCTGCTGGACCATCCCAAGCTTCCATATGCTTAGAGTTGAACTCATAGAATGCACGTAAGTCTGCATCCAAAGTTTCAACGTTCTGCCACGCTGGTGGCACGAGCATACGCAATGCACGGAATAAATCCATACCGCCACCAACCAAGATTTCAAGCATGTTATCTAAGCTTGAAGAGTCTGAACCAGTACGGTTCACAATTGGGTTAAGCTCAGTTAGGCCTGGTAACAATGGGTTTTCAAATTTAGGCGTACGTGCCAATGCCCAGTTACGGTTTGCTGTAATAGTGTTGATTTCACCATTATGCGCAAGGTAACGGAATGGCTGCGCCAAAGGCCAGCGCGGTAAAGTGTTGGTCGAGAAACGTTGGTGGAACACCACGATATGTGATTTTAAACGTTCGTCTGCCAAATCTGTATAGAACTCAGCAATTGCAGCCGGCATCATCAAGCCTTTATAGCTGATAACTGTCGAACAAAGTGTAGTCACATAGAATGACGGATCATTTTGTAATTGTTGTTCTGCACGACGACGTGCCAAAAATAGTTTACGGTTAAACTCAACTTCAGTTACACCCATTGGACAGTTCACAATGACCTGTTCAAAAGCAGGTAAAGATTGAAGTGCAATTTCACCTAGTGCATCGTTATTTGTAGGGACAACACGCCAAGCCAATACGCGTAAGCCATCAGCCTCGATTTCTTTAGTTAAAATATTTTTAGAGTGCTGCGCTAATGCCGGATCGACATTTAAAAATACCGTTCCTACAGCAAAAACTTCGCTAAGTGTAATATCACTTAGTTTTTTTGCTTCATCACGGAAAAATTGCTTTGGCATCGCCAATAATAAGCCGCAACCATCTCCCGTCTTGCCATCTGCGGCAATACCACCACGGTGCGTCATGCAACTTAAACTGTGAATCGCGGTTTCTACAAGATGATGACTTGATTCACCCTTCATATGGGCAATCAGTCCAAAACCACAGTTATCCTTAAACTCATCAGGTTGATATAAACCTTGAGCGGGAGCTACAGTATTAGGCGATGGCATGTGCATAGCGTACCCTTCTTTCAATAAGGCTCTTTCGAGCGTCAAACAAACAACTTATTTCTGCGATATTGCCTACGGACGATAGTTAGCTCAATGTTTCGCAAAAAAAAATTTTGGGCTGATAAGCCAATATACGCTGTTCCATTTTTACGTACACTGGTTTTTGCTAGAAAAATGTTTTGACTTATTTCGCACTCTTTTAAAGCAGCTCGACCCCACGACTCTGCATAGACTTCACTCTTTAGAGCGCCAAAATAGTTAGCAGTACATTAATAAGCACAAGAATAAAGCAAAAACTATGCCAATATAATTTTCGTAGCTTAAGTGTTTATATTTCTTAAAAATAGATGAGTTTTATTCAGGCTATCATTTTAATAAATGACCAAATATGCACCACACTTGATCAAAAATTATATATATCTTTTGTTATTGCACTATATTTGTGCACATTATTCTTATCCTTAGTTTCCTCTTGTGCCCTCATTTGTTGCATTTTTAGGAGTAGCTTCAATTTCACGATTTTGCTGAGTCTTTTTAGAAGCATCTGCAGAATTTGACTGATGTACATCTACAACATTTCCTTCAGCATCCCGGCGAATAATGGTCGTCCGGGTTGTAGAGTTCGTTGCTGGAGCAGTCACTTTCGGCTGTGTACTTATCGCACCGTTTACACCTGCACCCATGAGCAAAGACTCATCAATTTTAGGCAATGCAGCTGGACGTAGACGCACTTCATAAGTTTGGCTAATGCCACCTTTCATTTCATCTGCACCCAAGTCATTAACTAGTGGTACATAAGTAGAAAATTGTTGTGGTTGTGGCTTAATTGATTCAGGCAAATCAAGATTCAGTTGCGTTAACTGCTGAATTGCATCCTCAGAACGCTTAAATACACCATATGTCAAAACATATTGTTCAGATTGCTTCTCTCCACTTAATCGGAAGTAGATAAATTTATTTCGGTCTGAACGATTCTTTAAAAAGTTTTTAATAATATCTTCGTCAGATGCACGGAATAACTCAAGCGTCCACTGTTTCTTGTTTTCGTTAATAAATTTTGTACCGCGAAACTCTGCTTCATGCTGACCTGAAGCAACTGTGCGAGTCGTTAAATCAAGAGGCCTAACCTCATCGGCTAAAGCCCCTAAGTTAGCCGTTGTTGCCACTTTTTCTGGCTGAATTTGTACAGGTGCTTCTGAATCGGCAGCTTTTTCAACTTCTACAAGCTTCTTACTATCCGTCATTACCCAGAAAAGAAAAGCCAGAAACAAGCAGACGATACCACCCACCAACCAGATATATTGTTGAACATTCTGCCAAAGTGTACGTGATACAGTCATGTGTTACCTTAATTTATTATCCGTGTTGATTTGCCAAAATAGCTTGTTTCATGAATTCAACATCAAAGTCTTTAGTAATTACCGCTTGTCCAAGTTGCTTTAACAACACTAAACGTAATTGACCATTGAGGACTTTTTTATCATGTGCCATATATCCAAGGAATTCATCCAATGGAATTTTTGGACATGATATCGGCAAATTAGCGCGTTGAATAATTTTTTTTGTACGCTCTACATCATCACTTGAAATCCAGCCTAAACGCTGTGATAAATCAGCTGCCATAACCATGCCGGTAGCTACTGCTTCGCCATGCAACCAAGTTCCATAACCTAGATAAGATTCAATAGCATGACCAAACGTATGACCTAAGTTGAGCAAGGCTCTTTCGCCTTGCTCTTTTTCATCGTTTGCAACAATACGGGCTTTATGAGCACATGAACGGTAAACAGCTTCTGCTAAAAGATCAGCATCTCGCCCAATCAACCCATCCATATTTTGCTCTAACCAAACCAGAAAATCAGCGTCGCCTAACAAAGCATATTTAATGACTTCTGATAATCCAGCAGACAACTCTCGATCCGGTAAGGTGTTGAGTTGAGCCATATCAGCCAAAACAACTTGAGGTTGCTGAAATGCGCCAAGCATGTTTTTACCCAGTGGGTGATTAATACCAGTTTTACCACCTACACTTGAATCTACTTGTGAAAGGAGCGTAGTTGGAACCTGAACAAAATAAACACCGCGCTGAAAACACGCCGATGCAAAGCCAGCCATATCACCAATCACACCACCACCTAAAGCTAAAACCGTACAATCTCGGTTAAAACCAGCTTCAAGTAGTGCATCAAAAATTAAATTTAAATGTTGAATATCTTTATATTTTTCACCATCGGGCAAAATACACGTAGCTACAGTTTTACCCAAACTTTTTAATGCTTCTTGATAGTGAGATAAATATAAAGGTGCGACCGTTTCATTACTCACAATCATGACCTGTTGACCATGAATATAAGGTTCAAGCAACTGTTTAGGATCAAGTTGACTGCCAATAAAAATAGGATAACGGCGTTCGCCTAATTCAACATGTAAAGTTTGCATGAGTTTATTAAACCACGAGTAAGTTTGGCTATTTTAGCGTGTTAGACAAAATAAGTTGCAGAATCTTTTGAGCAAGATCGCGTGCAGCACCCTGATTGGTTTCAATCGTGTAATGAGCAACTTCACGATATAAAGGATCACGTATTTTTAACAAATCTCGCAATTTTTGTTCAGGGTTTTCAACTTGTAATAGAGGTCTGTTTTTATCGCGATAAGTTCGTTGTAATTGTAGTTCCACTGGAGTGTAAAGATAAACAACAATACCACGCTGCTTTAGGAACTCACGATTGGGTGCTTGAGTAATCGCACCGCCACCTGTTGCTAAAACCAAAGCCTTACGGGAAGTTAACTCATTCAACACTATGGTTTCACGAGCACGAAATCCGAATTCCCCTTCTTTTTCAAAAATCCAAGGAATAGTAGCCCCTGTTTTGCGTTCAATTTCATGATCACTATCTAAAAATTCACGCCCTAATATTTCGGCTAAATGACGTCCAACGGTTGTTTTTCCTGCCCCCATGGGCCCCACCAAATAAATATTTGGCAGGGTTTCAAACGCTTTGCTTGGCAAGGCGCCACCTATTTCAATTGCTTTCATTAAAAAATATATTAATGATTTCTCACCAAAGTGTCATTAACAATTCGTGGAGTAACGAAAATCAGTAACTCTTGTTTATCATCAGATTTCACATCTTTTCTGAATAAATGCCCAAGTACAGGAATATCACCAAAGAAAGGAACCTTGGTTTGTGAGTTAGATGTCGTCTGTTCAAATACCCCTCCTAAAATGACTGTTTCACCGTTATTAACCAATACATTGGTGTTAATCTGATTTTTATTTAAAATTAACTCACCATTAGGAGCAGCACCAGCAACAGAATCTTTCGAAATATCTAATTTCATTTGGATCTTACCATCAGGTGTAATACTTGGTGTCACATTTAAGCTTAGCAGCGCATCTTTAAATGAGGTTGTAGCAGTCGAGCCTGCAGCAGAGTTCGTTGTAGATTGATAAGGGACCTGCTGACCTGTTGCAACTTTCGCTGGTTGTTTATCTGCCGTCATGACTTTAGGTGTAGAAATAACCTCACCATAGCCATCGGCTTGTAATGCTGAAAGTTCAAGATCAAGCATAAAATCAGACATGCTAATCAAACCAAAGGCAATACTTCCAGCCGGATTGGTTACCCCTAAATCGACGTTTAAGTTATCTGGACGTTCAATCGTATATGTATAACCACCTGTTGTACTGTCTTTTTCTGGCTTTCTTAAATTCCATAAGGTTGTTTCACTACCACCAACCAGCAAGTTATTATTATTGGTAATTCCTTGAGATAGGATCCCCCATTTAACACCAAGTTCTTTGGTAAAAGAAGTAGATGCTCTAACAATACGTGCCTCAACCATGACCTGCTTAACTTGTACATCCAGTAAATCAATCATTTTACGAATTTGATCAATCGACTGAGCTGTATCATTAATAATTAAAGTATTGGTGCGATCATCTTGAGTAATTGTTCCACGTGGACTCAATAAACTTCCTACGTTATTTCCTAAACTATCAACACCCGTATTTAAGTTAGTTGAAGTTGAAGTACCTCCACCTGAAGTATGCTGCAAACCATTGCCATTATTTGAACCTTGAGTAATTAAACCCATAATATCATGTGCTTGTGCATATTTAAGTTGAATATACTCAGTTTGCAAGGGAGCCAGTTTGACACTCTGTGCGACAGCTTTTGCTTCTTCTTCTTCAGCCTTAATCAATTCCGCAACAGGCGCAATCCAAATAACGTTACCATTTCTGCGTTTATCCAGATTTTTAGTCTTTAAAATAATATCAAGTGCCTGATCCCACGGAACATCTTTCAAGCGCAAAGTAATATTACCCTGAACACTATCGGCGGCCACCATATTAATGCCAGTAAAATCGGCAAGTAATTGTAAAACGCGACGGACTTCAATATCTTGGAAATCAAGAGAAAGCTTATTACCAGAGTAATTAGGTGTCTTATATAAAGAAGTTACGTTTTTATCCTGAGGGCGCTTTAAGCTAATGGTGAGTTTATTTTCCGCTTGATAAGCCATATATTCATAGCTACCAGTAGATTGGATCGTAATAACACCATTGCCTTTTTCGTTATAAGATTCAATGGTAGAAACAGGAGTTGCAAAATCGTTCACATTTAAACGTTTAGCCAAATGGGTAGGAATTTTAGAGCCCAGAGTTCTCACTACGACTTTGCTACCTTGTTGCTGAACATCAACAGGGGTATTACTTCCCAATAAATCAATAACAATTAATCCTTCACCTTGACCACCGCGCTGAAAGCCAATATTTGAGACACCTTGCGGCTGTACTGTAGTGGTTGGTAAAGGCTTAATAGCTGCTTGAGCTGAATTAATCTTTAGAATAAAAGTATTGCCTTCAATGCGCGTTGTAAACGCACCTGCCTCTTTTAAATTTACAGTTAAACGTGAGCGCTGATCATCAGAACTTACATCAACTGAGCTTGCTTCATTTGTACCAATTGCCACTTTTGACTGTGTTAAAGTCTGCTGAGCTTTAT
Organism: Acinetobacter sp. ACIN00229; assembly: GCF_016106645.1. Classification (NCBI taxonomy): domain Bacteria; kingdom Pseudomonadati; phylum Pseudomonadota; class Gammaproteobacteria; order Moraxellales; family Moraxellaceae; genus Acinetobacter; species Acinetobacter sp. ACIN00229. The sequence continues at coordinate 110,451 of NZ_JADWOM010000010.1, read as the reverse complement.
TAAAATCCAAAATCAAACGTGAAGGATTTTCAAGTTGATATGCCTGTGGTTGTGGTGGCAAACCATTAAACATAACTCGAATTTCTGTACCCTGACCTGCAATTTGCGTTGGTACAATATTGGTCATGCTGACCTGTGCAGAGGCAACCTGCATAAGTGCAATGGCTACAGCCCCCATAGAAAACTGACGGAATACGTGATTCATTGTCTGACCATCCCCAATTAAATAATCTTTAAAAATACTTTTTCTTTGTTATTCCCTAAATTTTAGGGTGCGGGTCCAATTAACACTAAGGTTCTTGGTCTCTCCACATAGCCTTCGCGCCCATCAGGAACAATCTCCACCAGATCAATCTGGGTTGGACCAATATGGGTAATACGCCCTTGATTCATCCCGATATAGTTCCCCACCTGTACCCGTTCAATTTGCTGATCGGGTGATTGGATAAGAGCCAATACTTGCCCACGGTTATTACGTATGCTTCCTTTCATGTTTAAGGATTCTAATGCATAACTTTCTAGAGGCTGAGGTGCACGTGAGAAATTCGGATATACCCGTTTTCCTGCCATAATTTTGAGCTCAGCAGCAAGTGAGCTTGGTAAAAATGGGCTCTTTAGCTGATGAGCCGCATAGTTAAATTGTGGTACAGGCGTGAAAACAGGTGCTGGATCTATCTGCTGTGGTGGCTGATTACGTATATTTGCCATTTGCTGATTTACAGCATCAATTCTCGAGTCACATCCAACTAAAACTAAACATGCCAAAATAGAAAAAGAAATTTGCTTAAGTTTCATTGTAATGCTCCTATTTCGACTGTGTATTAGCAGTAGAGGAAACAGGTGCTACTGAAGCCGAAGCGTTGTTTTCCGAATGTTCAGCATTTTCTACGGCGCCCATATAGCGATAAGTTTTTGCTTTAATAGAATAATTAAGGACAGGAATATCTGACTTACTATCTTTAACAGGTGCAGCTTCTACAACAAAATCATGCATCGTCACAATACGTGGTAATGCCGCAATACTACTCACAAAAGCACCAAAAGCGTGATAATCGCCAGTTGCTTCCATCGTAATAGGCTGTTCAATAAAGATTTCCTGCTTCACTTCATCTTCTAAACGAATATTTTTAAACTTCAGACCAGAGCTCACACCAGTTAAGTTAATATCCTCAACCAAGCTTGGAATCTCGGTTTCTTTTGGGAGTTGTTCTAACTGCTGATTAAAGTTTGCTTGCATCTCTTGAAGTTGAAGTTGATATTGCTGCAAGTTACGTAATTTTGAATCCTTTTCGCGAAACTCATTCAACAAATTACTTTCTTGCGCCTGTGCATTATCAATTGCTTGTAACTTTGGCTGAATAACAACAAAGTATCCTAAAGCCAATACAGCAAAGAAAATAAAAACCCAGCACGTAATTTTCACAGATAATGGCCAGCTACCATAACTGTTCATATCTAGTGTGTTAAATTGCTGAAGAAATTTTTCTAAAGTAATCTGTTTTTTCTTAGATGGAGCTTGTTCTAACGACAACTCATGAAGTTCATCCGGACTCATTTAACCGCCCCCTTATCCGCACTTACAGACGTATTGGCGGTATCATCTGTTGTAGTCACCCCCATTTCTCCTAAATCAACAGTCACAACAAAACTGCCATAACTATCTTCTACTCTAGGAAGTAGTGAACTCGCCGTCTTATCTTTTTTCTCTTCGGTCGCCAAGAAAGAGTTCATAAAAGCATTGCGATACCATGGTGATGCTTCGAGATTACGTAATAACTCCGCGACCGTATTTGGACTTTCTGCTTTACCTTCAATGGTAAATTTATCTCCAGTTCTGCTAAATTTAGTCAAATACATCGCTGCCGGAGTGCCCCTTACCAATTCATCCACCAAACGCACAACAACAGGACGTTGACTTTGCAATCCCTGAATAAGTTTCATACGTTCGATAATGGCATCACGCTGTTCTTGCAAGCCATTTAAGGTTTTAAGCTGTTGATCTAGACTCTGGTTTGTACTGGTAATGAGTTGATTAGCTTGTTCTTGATCATCTAATTTTTGATTCAAATAAAACCACCCAGAAAATACAGTGGTGATCCCCAGTACAACGACCCCAAAACAGAAAATAATAAATTGTTTTTTGCGTTGTTCCCTAAGCCCATCACGCCAAGGAAGTAAATTAATTGTTGCCATTAATCAAAACTCCTTAAAGCCAAACCACATGCCACCATTAATGATGAAGCATCATTTTCAAGTTTTTGAATATCGACTTGAGGAGAAAAACCCATTTGTAAAAATGGATTGGCAATGGTCACACGATAACCAAGTTTTTGCTGCAACAATTTGGCAAGCCCAGGAATATTGGCATTCCCACCCGCTAATAAAATATGGTCTATTTCATTGAATTGTGAAGAAGAGAAGAAAAATTGTAGAGATCTAGCGGCTTGCTGCACGACCGCATCTAAAAATGGCTCTAAAACTTCGATGTCATAGTCATCGGGTAAAGAGCGTTCTTTTTTAGCTCGTCCCGCTTCTTCCAATGACAAACCATAACGGCTTTGAATTTCCAGAGTAAGCTGCTTGCCGCCGAAGACTTGTTCACGGGTATAAATGATTTTGCCACTTTGCATAACCGATAATGTAGTCATGGTATGGCCGATATCTAAAATACCAATGGTATTTGCACCCATGGGTAAACTATCAGCAAATACACTAAAAGCACGCTCGACAGCATAACTTTCGACATCAGCAAGCTTAGGCGTTAGATCTACTAGTTCCAGCACTTCTACTCGTGTTTCAACATTTTCTGTTCTTGTTGCAACTAGAAGTACATTTACACGGTTTGGATTAGGCAGTCGATCTGGTAAAACCTCAAAATCAAGACTCACTTCATCCAAAGGGAACGGTATATACTGCTCCGCATCTAAACGAATCTGAATTTCTCGTTCATCATCATTCATATCTGCATCCATTTCGATGGTTTTATGAATAACCGTCGATGTTGGAACAGCAATTGCAGCGTTATTGGTTTGGGGATTTGCTAAATTCATCGCCCGTTCCAAAGCTTCTGCTACTGCCTCTGGATTCAAGATATTTTTTTCAACTACACTGTTCTCGGGTAAAGGCATCAAAGCATAGCTTTCTACCCAATATTTACCGTTCTTAACAGAGAGCTCTAACAACTTAACAGAAGTCGAACTAATATCGACACCCATTAACCCCTTATTCGGTTTACGATATAACCTGAGCACACTATTGTCCTATTATTTTTTTATCCCCAAAAAAAATTACAAACCAATAATCTAGGTCTTTATTTTTACACGGATACAATATCTCATCTAACAATCCGCATGTCTAAAGGCTATACTGACCACAATTAGTTTGTATTCGATCTTATTAAAGCTTACTTATCATGAAAAAGCTATCCAGTTTGGGCTTCGTGCGTCCAATTTTTTTGATCATTATTATTATCTTAGTCTCACTTCCGATGGGCTTTTATGGCATGTATCTCTATATCGCCCCATCGCTCCCTGAAATGAGTTCACTAAAAAAAGCTCCGCTTTTAAAACCTCTACAGGTCTATACCTCGGATAATCAACTGATTGCCGAGTATGGTGGTAAGCTTTCTATTCCAGTTGAATACAAACAAATTCCTCCTGCTTTTATTCATGCATTTTTAGCAGCAGAAGATTCTTCTTTCTTTGAACATAGCGGGATCAGTTTTAAAGGTTTAGGGCGTGCTTTAAGTGAAAGTGTAACTGGTTCTGATGTGCAAACTGGTGGTTCAACCATTACCATGCAGGTTGCAAAGAACTATTATTTAAGTCCAGAAAGAACCTTAAAACGCAAAATAACCGAGATCTTTTTAGCTCGAAAAATTGAGCAAAACTTATCTAAAGAAGAAATTCTCAGTCTGTATGTGAATAAAATCTTCTTAGGAAAAAATGCCTACGGTATCGCAGCGGCAGCCAAAATTTATTACAACAAAAGTATTAATGAGCTTAGTATTGCTCAAATGGCAATGATTGCAGGTTTGCCAAAAGCACCTTCTAAATACAATCCTGTGGTTAATCCTGAACGTGCACTTGAACGCCGCAACTGGATTTTAGGCCGTATGTTACAGCTGGGTTATATCTCTCAAACAGAATATCAAAAAGCTGTAGCTGAACCGATTAATCTAAACATGCCCAATCGGGATTTAAATAATATTCACCCATATGCGGGCGAAATGGTTCGTTCGGAACTCGTTAAGCATTTTGGTGAACAAGCCATTGATTCTGGCTATAAAGTCTATACAACCATCAATGCTAAACGCCAAGCGATTGCAGAAAAATCTGTACAAGATGGTCTTGAAGCTTACGACCGTCGTCATGGCTGGCGTGGTGCGGAAGCACACGATAAACCATTAAATGAATTTAGAGCATATGCCAATACCTACCCGGCACAAGTTACCAAGGTAAATAGCAGCTCTTTTGATGCACTCATGCAAGATGGTACAACCGTTACTGTACAGTGGTCAGGTATGTCATGGGCTCGCCCCTATCGCAATGCAAATAGTGTAGGTGGTGCTCCTTCACGTGCATCTCAAATTGTTCAAGTTAAAGATATTGTTCGCTTACGTCCAAATGAGGCAAAAACAGCATGGTCTTTAGTTCAGGTTCCAAAAGTTCAAGGTCAACTTATTGCGATTAACCCGAATGATGGTTCAATTGAAGCAATTGTAGGTGGTTATAACTTCTATCAATCAAAATTTAACCGTGCCTTACAAGGCTGGCGCCAACCCGGTTCAACGATTAAACCGTTTGTCTATGCATTGGCACTTGAACGCGGTATGACGCCGTACAGCATGGTGAATGATAGTCCTATCACGATTGGTAAGTGGACACCGAGAAACTCAGACGGTCGTTATTTAGGGATGATCCCTTTACGTCGTGCTTTGTATTTGTCTCGTAATACCGTGTCGGTACGCCTTTTGCAAACTGTGGGAATTGAACGTACTCGCCAGTTATTCATGGATTTTGGTTTACAAGAAGATCAAATTCCACGTAACTACACCATTGCTCTAGGTACACCTCAAGTGTTACCAATTCAAATGGCAACTGGATACGCAACTTTTGCAAATGGCGGTTATCGCGTTCAACCACACTTTATTCAGCGTATTGAAGATGCATACGGTAAAGTGATTTATCAAGCTAAACCAGAATATGCATGTATTCCATGTATTAATGCGCCAGACACAACTGATGACGAGCAGAAAGCTACGACAACAGATGATGAAGTGATTGAAGTTACTAACAAAGACGTAGAGCAGAAAGAAAAGGCAGCTAAGCAACTTAATCTTAAACAAACTGATAAAGCGAATAGCGAATATCGCCAAGCTCAACGTATTTTAAAATCAAGCTCTGCTTACGATATGGCGAACATTTTACGTGATGTAATTGAGCATGGTACAGGCCGTGCCGCACTTAAAATTGGCCGTAGTGATTTAGGCGGTAAAACAGGTACAACCAACGATGCAAAAGATGCATGGTTTGCAGGTTTTAACGGCAAGTTAGTGACTGTAACGTGGGTTGGATTTGACCAACCGACAACATTAGGTCGACGTGAGTATGGTGGTATTGCTGCATTACCGATCTGGATTAATTTTATGGGTCAAGCTTTGCAAGGTACGCCAGCATCTTGGGTTCGTTTAGATAAAGATGCTCAAGGTCCTATTTCACGTGACAAACAACAAACTGTTACTGAGGTAGGCGATAAGAAAACTTATCGTGCAGCTCCACCATTAGCACGCCCGCTATATCGCCCAGCACCACCACAACCGAAACTAAGCAATGACAATGACTTTTCCGATTTACCAGGTGAGGAAATTGTTATTCCATCAAAAGCTGCACCTCCTGCGATGAAGCCTTCACAGGGAGCAGCGCCGAAGCGTGAGAAAGATGAACTAGAAAATCTGATTAATCAGATTGAATAGCAAAAAAAGAAGCCATCATCAGATGGCTTCTTTTTTTGCGCTCTTAAAAATAAATCATCAGATGGCTTTTTTTATGCTTTTAAAAATAGACTGCTAACTAGCTATTTTATTACGTTTCTGAAAGACATAGATTTGAAAAGATGCCATTACCTCTAATTGCGACTGCTGCTCTAACTGCAAACGACGCTCAGGAGAAGCTTTATAAGCATAAGGTGTCATAGCAATCAGATTTTTTAAAGCCTGTTGATCAAGCACAAAAGGGGCATTAATAATTTGCTCTTGTTTGAGCTCAAACAAATCTTGCAACTGCTCCACAAACTTCTCTGGTGTATGAGGGTTAACCTGTTCAAATAAAGCTTCACGCATTGCATATAAATGCTCAGATGCAGGAGTGACAACAATTAAATATCCATCATCCTTTAAAACACGTGCAATTTCTGCTTGTGGAATTGGGCTAAACAAACTGGTACATGCATCCATGCTTTGATCAAGCACAGGTAAAGTCGCACCAGTTCCCACAACCCAAGTCACCTCACTATTGAGCTTTGCTGCGCGTTGTACCGCATTTTTTGCAATATCAACACCAACACACTGCTCAACAACTTGCTGCATAGCACTGGTGTAGTAACCTTCACCACACCCGATATCAAGTACGGTTTTTACATCTAATTGTTTTAATAAAGCGACTACAGCATGTTGTAAAGGCTGATAATAACCACCTTGTAAAAAAGCTCTTCGTGCATCGACTGACTCTGGTGTATCTCCAGGGTTCTTACTATGTTTATGCTGCACAACATGTAAGTTCACATAACCTTGTTTAGCGACATCATAACTATGCCCTTGTCCACATCGCCAAGTTTTTTCATTTAAATCGAGAGACTGACGACACACAGGACACATTAAAATTTGCTTAGTCACTTTTAATTATTCTCTTGTTCTTTATGTTGTAAATAAGACTTTGCATGCATTCCTACAAATGTACGCCCTGCATTTGCTCCCTTAATCCATTCATCTACCTCAAATAAATCAAATAGCCCCACTTTGACTAAAGTTGGAATAGCAATCTTTAATTCTTCCTCAATCTGGCCTCTTTGGCCTGCATTATATAATTCAATATTATGCAGCATTGTAGCGACAGTTCCTGTTTGCACCTGACTTCCATCTTTAAGCACAACTTGAGGTAATACTTCGCCCTCTCCCACTACTTTCTGATTAATTACAGATAATTGGTCTAGACCAGCAACTTTTGTCATTCATCTCTCCAATAAAAAAAGCCAGTAGAACTGGCTTTATATTGACACTAAAATAAGATCTATCGCAATTTTAAAGTCATTAGACCTAAAACTACTAATATAATTGTAATAATCCAAAAACGAATCACAACTTGGGTTTCTTTCCAGCCCTGCTTTTCATAATGATGATGTAGCGGCGCCATTAAGAACACGCGTTTATTACGCATCCGCAGCGACCCAATTTGCAAGAATACAGAAACTGCCTCCATTACAAATACACCACCCATAATCGCAAATACGATTTCTTGGCGTACCATAACAGCAATTGTTCCAAGCATCGCGCCTAAAGCTAATGCACCAACATCACCCATAAAGATTTGAGCTGGGTGTGCGTTATACCAAAGAAATGCCAAACCTGCACCAATCATCGCAGAGCAGATTACAACAAGCTCAGATGTATATTTCACATATGGAATATGCAAATAATTAGCAAAACGAATGTCACCTGACAAGTAAGCAAATACACCTAAGCCCGTAGCGACCATTACAACAGGCATGATTGCTAAACCATCTAAACCATCCGTTAAGTTAACGGCGTTAGAGGCACCATTAATAACCAGATAGGTAAATACAATAAATGCCAAGCCTAAAGGAACCATAGAGAGTGGAATTGAAAGATTCTTAAAGAATGGAATCAATAAATCCAGCATGTTTGCAGTATGTTCAGCATTCGACTGTTGGGTTGCAATTAAATATAAAGCAATACCCGCTCCAAGCGATGCAACAGAAGTCCAGAAAAACTTCTTACGGGCAGGTAAACCAGCATTGTCTTTATAGCGGATTTTAATCCAGTCATCTGCCCAGCCCACAGCACCGAACACAACCATTACACCAAGCACAATCCAAACATAAGGGTTAGATAAATCAGCCCAGAGTAAAGTACTAATACCAATTGAAAGCAGAATTAAAATCCCGCCCATGGTTGGTGTACCCATCTTTTTAGCATGATTTTCAGGAGCAAATGAACTTACTGCCTGACCGTATTTTAACGCTTGTAATTTACGAATCATGATCGGTCCGAGGACCAAACCAATGGTCAGTGAAGTTAATACACTGAGTAAAGAACGTAATGTTAAATAACGAACGACCTGAAACGAACTGTGATAGCCCGCAAGGTGTTCAAACAACCATAACAGCATTTAAAGTTTCTCCATCAAATCAGCCATCAACGTTTCCATATGAGTAAAGCGAGAACCTTTAAACAGGAAACTCATGGACTGTGGTTGATGTGTTTGGATTAGATTGATTAGAAATGGAAGCGCCTCAGCTTGTGTCTGAAATGCTTTCACTTTATTGGAATGAGAGTGTGCACCCTCGAGAGCGGCTGGAGCAAACTGCCCAACTGCAATAATATGATCTAAAGGAAGTTCAGCAAGATCACGACCTAAATCGTGGTGCTCTTGCCAACTGCTATCACCTAACTCACCAATATCCCCCATGACCATCACTTTTACGCCTTGTTGTTGCAACAACACTTGTGCAGCAGCGCGCATTGAAGTCGGATTGGCATTATAGGTATCATCAATAAATAGGTAAGGTGACTTTTGAATAAAGTTAAGACGGCCTTTAGCACCCTGAGCTTGCTCTAGGCCTTGGACAATATCTTCTAGTCCAATACCAATTGCTAAAGCAAAGGCTACAGCTGCGGTCGCATTCTGAACATTATGCTCACCTGCAAAAGGGAGTTTAACGGCACTGACGCCTTGCGGCGTATGTAGCGTAAAATTTGTTGATTGAGGTAATAATTCAATATCTGTTGCATACACATCGCCACCTACACCAAATGTAGAAATACGATGCGCTTTTGCGGCGTCAAGAATCTCAGCAGTGAAATCATCTTGTTGCGGTACGATTGCAACGCCATTTGGCAAAATATGACGATAAATTTCCGATTTAGCTCGGCAAATACCTTCACGTCCACCAAATTCGCCCAGATGAGCTGTACCAATATTTAAAATGCCTGCAACATGAGGCTGAACTAATTTAGAAGTATAGTCAATTTCACCTTGATGGCTTGCACCCAACTCCATCACCGCATATTGATGTTCCTTACGAAGCTCTAGCAGCATCATGGGCACACCAAGGTCATTATTTAAATTACCACGGGTAATTAATGTCGGAGCTAAGCGCGATAATATACTTCCCAACATTTCTTTAGTTGTGGTTTTACCGCTACTGCCTGTTAAAGCAATCACTTTTAATTGGGTATTTTGCTCACGGCGATAAGCGCCAAGTTGCCCCAAAGCCAAGCGAGTATCGGCAACAACTAACTGTGCAATTTCTATATATAAAGGACGTTCAACAATGGCTATTTGACAACCATTCGCGGCAACCTGAGCTACAAAGTCGTGTGCATCAAAACGCTCACCTTTTAGTGCTAAAAAGGCATCCCCAGTTTCCGCATGACGAGAGTCCGTCAAAATACGTTTAATTTCAGTTTGAGGGATCTGGTCTTTATGCCAATAACCCTGCGTTGCCTGTTGTAATTGTTGAGCTGTCCACGGTTCCAAAGGCACGGTACTGGTGGTTGAAGTATGCATAAATAATCCTATTGTGCAGGGTAAGCAGCGTCTACAGTATGGTATTGCGCAGCAATTGCTGATTGTACTTCGACTACATCATCAAACCAGTGGCGCACACCATTAATTTCTTGATAATTTTCATGACCTTTACCAGCAATAACCACAATATCACCAGCTTGAGCTTGCTGTGCAACAAATTTAATTGCTTCACGGCGATCATGAATTTCCTGCATGCGATGCCCAGAGAAATCAATTCCTTGCTTCATATCAGCAAAAATTTGTTCAGGGTCTTCAGTTCTTGGATTATCCGAAGTCAGAATAATCGGATTCGCTCCATCCAATGCTGCTTGAGTCATGAGTGGACGTTTACCGCGGTCACGATCTCCACCACACCCAAATACGGCCCAAAGCTGATTAGATACGTGACGTTTTAAAGTCTTAAGCACCTGAATCAAAGCATCAGGTGTGTGTGCATAATCCACAACAAATAAACGTTCGCCATCACGAATGACCTGCATTCGTCCCGGCGCACCAATCAGCTTAGGAACAAAAGCGACTAAAGCGTCTAAATCAAAACCTGCTTGCTCAGCAGCAATAAGCGCTGCAATCAGGTTTTCGACATTGAAATGCCCCAATAATGGACTTTGAACAGCAAAAGAACCTTGAGAGCTGACTAAATTAAAAGTCGCCCCTGCCAAACTGTAACTTAAGTCACTAATATAATAATCAGCCGTATTTTGGGTAAGTGAATACGTCAAAATCTTTGGCTGAGCAGGATTTTGTTTTGCTGCATTGATCATAAGAGCAGCATGTTCATCATCAAGATTAATAACAGCTACTTTTAAAGAATTAAAACGGAATAAGAGAGCCTTTGCTTCAGCGTAAGCCTCTAAAGTGCCATGATAATCCAGATGATCACGACTCAAATTACTATAAACAGCAATTTCAATCGCACAACCATTTAAACGACCTTGCTCTAAACCATGTGAGCTTGCTTCCAAAGAAGCGAAAGTTGCACCTTGTTTAGCATAATCATGTAATGCATTTTGTAGTTGTAAAGCATCGAGCGTAGTATGAGTTGATGGCGTCAGATCAGGCAAAATACCATTACCAGTTGTGCCCATCACCGCACAGCGCTGTTGCTGCGAACTAATTAATTCAGCAACTAAACGTGAAATTGTCGTTTTACCATTTGTGCCTGTTACTGCAACAATACGTACTGGTGTAAAAGGGTCAATATGTTGCAAATAACGCTCTTGCCATTCGCCCATGCGCTGACGTACATCAGGGCATACCCATTCATTTGCCACACCCAGCTCAGTCTCGCTAATGATCGCAAGTGCGCCATTAGCTAAAGCTGACTCAGCAAAAGCACGTGTTTTTTCAGGTTGGCTATAACTGGTCAAAGCAATAAAAATTTGGCCTGATTCAACCTTACGGCTGTCTAGACTAAAGCCATGGAAAGGCTGCTGAGACCACTGTGCATTAATCTCGACTGGATTAATTTCTTGAAAAGAAACAGACATAGCTTACCTGCGAATAGGATTTACTGAAGTATCAAGGGGCTTATCAAGCGGCACATTCATTAAACGTAATGATTCTTGCATAATGCGTGCAAAAACAGGGGCCGCAACCAAACCACCGTAATAACGGCCTTGTGGGTTTTCAACAACGACTATAACGGCTAAACGTGGGTCACTAATTGGCGCAACACCAGCAAATAAAGCACGGTATTCATTATTTGAATAACCTTTACGGTCTGCACGAAGTTTATGAGCCGTACCTGTTTTACCACCAACGCGATAACCCGGAATATTAGCTTGCTTTGCAGTACCACCAGGCATCGTAACCTGTTCTAACATAAGCAAAACCTGGTCAGCAATTTTTGGAGCAAGAACTTGCTCACCTTTAGGTGCTTGATCGAGCTTATGCAAGCTTAGAGGCATTTTTACGCCATGATTTGCAAGCATTGCATAGCCTTGCGCCAACTGAAGAATAGTTGCGTTTAGGCCATAACCATAAGCCATGGTACCAATTTGAGAAGAGTTCAATTTACTTACTGGAAGCACTAAACCTGAACTTTCCCCCGGAAACTTCACAGCCGAGCGTTTACCAAAACCGGCACGATTAAAGAAGCTTGGTAGTGTTTCTTTTGGAAGTGACAATGCAATTTTTGCAGAACCCACGTTTGAAGATTTGATAATGACGCCACTAACAGTTAAAGCACCATAGTTATGGGTATCACGAATCGTATGCCAACCTAAACGCATTGAACCTGGAGAAGTATTTACAATCGTGTTAGGCGTATATTGCCCAGTTTCTAATGCAGAAGAAATTGTAAATGGCTTCATGGTTGAACCCGGTTCGAACATATCAATCGCACCACGGTTACGCATGGCATCTTTATTAGACAAACCATTTTTATCATTCGGGTTATATGACGGCCAACTGGTCATTGCCAGAATTTCACCAGTCTTAACATCTACAGCAATTGCCGTTGCCGAACGGGCATTATTTGCAACACCAGCTGCGGTCAGCTCTCTATACATAATGTATTGCAAACGAGAGTCGATACTTAAAGTGATATTTTCGCCTGGCTCACCCTCACGGATAACCTCTGAAACTTTTAAGCGATTGCCGCGCTTATCACGAATAATTTTTTGCTCACCATCCACACCCGAAAGCTGTTTATTGAGCTGCATTTCTAAGCCTTCAATCCCTTGGCCTTCACTGTTGGTTAAACCAATAATCTGGGCATTTGGCTGTGGTTGAGGATAATAACGCTTATAGGTTTTCTCGGCATACACGCCTTGAAAGTTACCTTTCGTAATAAGGTCTGCCTGTTGCGGCGGTATTTCTTTTTTCAAAACCAGATAACGAGAACGCGGTCGTGCATTCATCTGCTTTTTAAGATCGGCACGGTCTAAACCAACGACATCCGCCAACTCATCAAGATTCAAGTTTTTATCGGGTAATTGTCGTTTTAATTTACGATTGTTCGGATCTTTCTTCAATTCCGCTGTAATTTGGTCATATAAATGCTTTGTATCGAAATAATCACGCGGATCCATTACGATTTTCATGATCGGTGTACTAATTGCCAAAGGCACACCATGGCGATCACTAATCACGCCACGCATAGCTTCCACACGCTCAGTACGCAAAATATTGGCATTGGCCTTGTTTTGTAAAAAATCCTTATTAATTACCTGTACATAAAATGCACGTGCAATTAAAACAACAAAACAGAGTAACACTACTGCCCAAAGCAGATAAAACCGCCACATATCAAAGGCAAGAGTTGGTTTTTCCGAAATAGACTGCTGTTTTTTCCGTGTTTGTTTTGTTCGCTTATCTACCATACAGCAAGGCCTTACTTATTTTGCTCTGAGGTCATTGGTAAAGAAATTACCACCGTTTCTGCAGCCGGTGGAGAAAACATCCGTAGCTGAGTTACAGCACGTGTACCAATCTGTGCCGTTGCACCAAAGGTTTGTTGCTCAATGAGCAAACGCCCCCATTCAGCATTGAGATCATCACGTTCACGCATATAAGAGCTAAGCTCTCTATAATCATGACGATATTCAAATACTTGAAATACCACCATCATGGCGCTTATAAAAACAAGTGCCACCAAGACTGTATACACCACAACTTTTTTCACCACTTTGTTTTCTGTGGTTGCGATTTCATCACTGCTTTTCATTACGCGCCTTTTTCTTCCAAGCGTTCAGCAACCCGAAGCCATGCACTACGTGATCGAGGGTTCGCTTTTACTTCTTCTTCACTCGCACGAACCCGTGAAATTTTCTTTAATCTTCTTGTATCTACCCGCTGTTCTGGCATTCCCCAACCGAAATCTTCTGCTAACGTAGATTCTTTTTGAATAAACTGCTTAATCAGTCGGTCTTCAAGAGAATGGAAACTAATAACAGACAAACGTCCTTCCGGTTTGAGTAAGTCTACAGCTTGCGGCAAAAACACTTCAATATCTTCGAGCTCTTTATTAATAGCAATACGAATAGCCTGAAATGTACGTGTCGCTGGATGTTTATGTTTTTCCCATTTTGGATGAGCTGTTTTTACAAGTTCCGCCAATTGAGCAGTTGTATCTAGTTTTCCAGCATTTTTAATGGCTTTAGCAATACGTCGACTATAACGCTCTTCACCATATTGATAAATAATATTTGCTAATTGTTCTTCTTCAATTTCAAGTAACCACTCGGCCGCAGTTAAACCCTTAGAATTATCCATTCGCATATCCAACGGACCATCTTGCATGAAACTAAAACCACGTTCTGCCTGATCAAGTTGAGGAGATGACACTCCCAGATCAGCCATAATGCCATCAACACTCATCACGCCAATTTCCTGCATCTTCTCTTTGATATCAGCAAAACTCGCATGAATGATCGTAAATCTTGGATCTTCTTGTGCCAAAGCAGCAGCAACTTCCAGTGCTTGAGGGTCTTTATCAAATGCATACACTCGTGCATTTTCATCAAGTTTAGAGAGCAATAAACGTGTATGCCCACCTCTTCCGAAGGTTGCATCGATATACACCCCTGTTGTGCGATCTGCCAATAAGCTCTCAACGGTCTCAAAAAGTAAGACAGAAATATGCGACATAGGTGTTAAATCATTGCGTAAAAATGTAACTGCACATTATCACCTTGTTTATGACCAACGCCAAACGGCTTTTTGTAGGAAAATATTAATTTTTCATAGATAAAACCGTTTTGTTAGCACTTTTTAAGCAAAATAAGAAAGTAAGAATAATTTTCTAGAGTTAAATACGAATTAATAAAACTTTTTTATTAAATTCTTTATTTAAAAAACTCTCTTTTCCTTTACGCTTATTTTGTTAAAAACCCTCGCCGATTTACTTTAGGACGAAATGAGCTGGCAATCTTTTTCTGCATATTTACCGATTTGATTTAACCATTTTTGCCGTTGGTCTGAACTAGCGCCCCGCACTGTTCCAACATAATTAACTTTAACTTTACTAACCCCACAAAATTGCAAAGTCGCTTTTTTAAGTTGTCGAGTACTTGGCTCACCATAGTACCAACGATAAAACCAACCCGGCTGATCTAAAGTCGTAATCAGTCGTGCTGTTTTTGACTGTAAATGACCAATAACACGATTGCTATTTTCTCGGTAACTAAAGACAAGATTCGGTAAAAAGAGTCGATCAATAAAACCTTTAGCGATAGCCGGAAGTCCTCCCCACCATACTGGAAAGAACCATACCAAATGATCGGCAGCCTGAATTTTTTCCAGCGCATTCATTAAATCAGGTTCCAATTCCATTCGTTTCTCATAGCCATATTTTAAATTAGGTTCAAAACCTAATTTGGCAATTTCTATTAGATCTACGTGAATACCTAATGTTTTTGCCTGCTCTACATAGTTGTGAGCTAATGCATGATTAAAACTAGTGTCGGATGGATGACCATTGATAACTACAATACGTTTAGAGACTTGAGACATATAGCGCCTTTATTGTCGCACAATCAGATATCAGTTGATATCTGAAATAAAAGAGTAGCAAAAATATCTCATAAAAATTAAGATATCAAGTGATATCTCAATTATTATTTTATCCGGTTCTTATGACTCTTTCTCGCAATGAAAAACAGATACAAACTCGGCAACATCTCATTGACGCTGGGTTTGCTCTCATTTCTGAATTTGGTTATAACGCGGTATCTATCAGGAATCTTTCCAAACAGGCAGGCTATACTCAAGGTGCCTTTTATTCGAATTTCAACAATAAAGAAGAGTTTTTACTTGAGCTAATGCAGCTTCAATTCGCTAAAGAAAATTTACAGCTACAAGAAATCTTTACCAGTGCCCCTTCAAATACGGAACAATTAATTGATTCATTGCGCCAATGGCTGACCGCTTTTTTTACAAACGATGAATGGCTTAAAATATCAATAGAACTACAACTGTTTGCTGCACGTGATATTACCTTCGCCGAGGAGTATCAAAAGGTTTGGAAAACTCATCAACAAGAAGTAACGAAGATTATGAAGCAATTCTTTTCTTTAACGGAGATAACTGAGCCTAATGACTATGATTCTATTGTCATAGAGCTTGTATCATTAAGTTATGGGCTAGCTTTACAATATATGATTTTCAAAGATGATATAGACCACTACATTAATATTTTTATCAATACTTTATTAAAAAGATTGGGCACTATCTAAATCAATTAAAAAAAAGACCTAAAAAATACAAAGAGCCGCTTAATGATTAAATAAACGGCTCTAAAAAACTTAATTAATTATTGCTTCCCATCATAAATTTGATCGAAGACAGCCCCATTTGCAAAGTGAGTTTTTTGAGCTTTAGCCCAGCCACCAAAAACATCATTAATGGTAAATAATCTAATTTTTGGGAATTGTGCTGCATATTTAGCAGCCACTTGCGCATTGCGTGGTCGGAAATAATGTTTAGCCGCCAACTCTTGCCCTAATGGTGAATATAAAAAGTTCAAGTAGCCCTTTGCTAATGTTCGGTTGCCATCTTTATCTACGGTTTTATCTACAATTGCGACGGAAGGCTCTGCCAAAATTGAAATTGATGGGTAAACGATTTCATACTTATCTTTATCAGGTCCTTTTGTCGCCAATAAAGCTTCGTTTTCCCATGATAATAAAACGTCACCAATTCCACGCTCAGCAAATGTTGTTAGCGAACCACGTGCTCCCGAATCAAGTACTTTTACATTGTGATAAAGTTTTTTAACTAACTCACGAGCCTTGGCATCATTTCCACCTGGTTGCTTTAAAGCATAACCCCATGCCGACAAATAGATCCAACGCGGTGCGCCCCCTGTTTTAGGATTAGGGGTGATAATTTCCACACCTGGTTTTGTTAAGTCATTCCAGTCACGTATATTTTTTGGATTACCTTTTCGTACTAGGAACACAACCGTAGACGTATAAGGTGCAGAATTGTTTGGAAATTCTTTTTGCCAATTCGGTTGGATAAAACCTGCTTTCACAATCTCATCAATATCATTCGCCAACGCTAACGTTACAACGTCGGCTTCGAGGCCCGAAGCCACTGCCCGAGCTTGTTTACCAGACCCACCATGCGACTGTTTAAACTCAACATCCTGACCTGTACGCTGTTTCCAGAACTTCCCAAAAGCCTGATTATATTCTTGATAAAATTCTCGGGTCGGATCATAAGAAACATTTAAAAAAGAAGTAGCTGCCTGAGCCGCTGTTGCCATTCCCAAGTACACCGCTACAGCCATTATTGATATTTTTTTCATTTACAAAATCCATCATTGGTTTTAGTTTTACTATATTTTTAATTTTATAATTTACAATCAATTACTTATATTAATATATTTTTTATTAATCTCTTTAAAATATATAGCTTAAAATGCCTAAATCATTTCATTTTTGAAATTTTTTGTAATTATTCTTACAACTTAATGAGGGCCTTCACTTTATCTACACATTAATTTGTTAAATAATGAAGCGTAAAGAATACATATGACCTACATTGGGGTCGACCAGATTAAAATATAGATAATTTTTGTAAAAAGTGTGACACAGTTCCACTTTTTTATTAAGATTTATGTTTAAATCGTAGCATTACCGTAATTTTACATTTCGTTAAACTCAAAAAATAGTTGAAATGTAATGAACAGAGGGGATGATTAATAATGAAAATTCATTATGGAAAAGCGTTAAGCTTAAGTTTGGTGCTGGGTTTAGCATCACAATTTTCTGCAGCAGCAGTACTTAAAGATACCCCAAATAAAACTGGGTCAGATAAGCAGACTTCGCTTATTGAAAAAGCTTTAGATCAACAGAAACGTAATCCTATTGTATTACCTTCTTCAGATGATGAGCTTAAAGTACTCAATACTATTCGCGTTACACCGACTCAAAATTTTCTTGCCGCACAACACGAACGTTTTTCACGTTTTGTTCAGGCAATCTTCCAGCCGCATGCTTCTTAAAATCTGAAACACCCCCTCTTCGTTTCAGTTTTAGCCCAGACTGACGTTAAATAAAACGTCAGAATACTGGGCTTTTTCGTTATAATAGTTTCAATTTTTATTTTGACCCATTACCTATGAAAGTTCGTACTCGTATTGCACCTTCTCCTACCGGTTTTCCTCATGTCGGCACCGCTTACATCGCTTTATTTAACATGTGTTTTGCGAAACAACATGGCGGAGAATTTATTCTAAGAATTGAAGATACAGACCAACTTCGCTCTACACCAGAATCTGAAAAAATGATTTTGGATTCATTGCGTTGGTTAGGCCTAAATTGGTCTGAAGGTCCAGATGTAGGTGGCCCTCATGCGCCGTATCGCCAATCTGAACGTATGGGAATTTATAAGCAATACGCATTAGAACTTGTTGAAAAAGGTCATGCTTTTTATTGTTTCGCTACAGCTGAAGAACTAGACCAAATGCGTGCTGAACAACAAGCACGCGGTGAAACACCAAAATATGACGGTCGCGGGTTAAAACTTTCTCAAGAAGAAGTGACTCGTCGCTTAGAAGCGGGCGAACCCCACGTCATTCGTATGAAAGTACCTGAAGAAGGTATTTGTAAATTTAATGACTTATTACGTGGGGAAGTTGAAATTCCTTGGGCGCAAGTCGACATGCAAGTTCTTCTTAAAAATGATGGCTTACCGACTTATCATTTAGCGAATGTTGTAGATGACCATTTAATGGAAATCACTCATGTATTACGTGGTGAAGAATGGCTTCCATCTGCACCGAAGCATCAATTGCTTTACCAATATTTTGGTTGGGAAATGCCGACACTTTGCCACATGCCATTGTTGCGTAACCCAGATAAATCAAAATTATCTAAACGTAAGAACCCGACATCAATTAACTACTACCGCGATATCGGCGTTTTACCAGAAGCCTTATTAAACTATTTAGGCCGTATGGGGTGGTCAATGCCAGATGAGCGTGAAGTATTTACGCTACAAGACATGATGGATAGCTTTGATATTCAACGTGTTTCATTAGGTGGACCAATTTTCGATGTTGAAAAACTGAATTGGTTAAATGGTCAATGGATCAAAGGTTTAACACCTGGCCAATTATTAGACCGTTTATTAACATGGAAAAGTGATCGCAGCACTTTAGAAGATATTGCAGCTGCCATTCAACCACGTATTAATTTACTTTCAGAAGCTGTGAATTGGGCTGGTTTCTATTTTAACCATATGCCACAAATTACTGCTGAAATGTTTGAAAGCAAAAAATTGACTCAAGAACAGGTTCGTCAAAGTCTGCAATTTGCAATTTGGCGTCTTGAAGGTCAGTTTACTTGGAACAATGACACTGTTAGCCAAACTCTAATGGATCTTGCGAACCAGATGGAGATTAAATTACGCGATTTCATGCCAGCGTTCTTTATCGCAATTGCAGGTTCAACGAGTTCAACACCTGTAATGCAGTCGATGGTGACCCTTGGGCCTGATTTAACTTTTGCTCGTTTACGCCGTGCCTTAGAAGTTGTGGGTGGACCAAGCAAGAAAGAAGTTAAAATTTGGGAAAAACTCAATGAGAGCTTAAAATTGCCTAAAAATGAAGCAACTAGCGAAGCTTAATTCATTTTTTTGTTGACGTGTGAGCGCATCCACCCTAATATTGCGCTCACACAAACTGGGGTCATAGCTCAGTTGGTAGAGCGCTACAATGGCATTGTAGAGGTCAGCGGTTCGATCCCGCTTGACTCCACCACGCTCCTTTGTGTTTGCCTCATCAAGTCCCTATCGTCTAGAGGCCTAGGACATCGCCCTTTCACGGCGGTAACCGGGGTTCGAATCCCCGTAGGGACGCCATATTCTGCTTTAAAAATTATAAAAAGACTCTATCGTCACCTTACTGTTTATTCTTTATCTCTTTCTAGATTGCACATTTGTCTATTTTATCTAAAATAACGTCTTTCTTAATTCTCTCAATGTGTAATATGCAGCCATCTGACAATCAACTAGATGCTCAGCATCAGAACAGTACTGCACCTTTAAAAAGAGCCATGAGTACTCGCCATCTTGTGATGTTATCACTAGGCGGAGCTATCGGAACTGGTCTCTTTTTAGGTTCAGGGGAAGTCATTTCACAAACTGGAGCTATTGGCGCAATTATTGCCTATATACTTGGTGGCGCGATCGCTTATATGGTCATGCTTTGCCTAGGAGAGCTTGCTGTACACATGCCTGTTTCAGGCTCTTTTGGTGCTTATGCCAAAAAATATATTAGTCCTAGTACTGGCTATATGATTTCCTGGATGTACTGGCTGACCTGGACTGCAACGCTTGGAACTGAGTTCACAGCTGCGGCATTACTCATGCAGGAATGGTTCCCACATATTTCAATGTGGATCTGGACAATTGTTTTTGCAATCACTATTTTTGGCTTAAATATTAGTTCAACTCGCATTTTTGCTGAGTCTGAGTTTTGGCTCGCTCTTGTTAAAGTCATTACCGTGATTGCTTTTATTGTGCTTGGCCTGCTAGCAATTTTTGGTTTAATTCCTTTTCATGGCAGCCAAACTGCACCGCTATTTAGTAACCTTACAGCGCAAGGCTGGTTCCCACATGGTTTAATTCCTATTTTCACCACCATGCTGATTGTTAACTTTGCTTTCTCAGGCACAGAATTAATTGGCGTAGCAGCAGGTGAAACCAAAGATCCAGCTCAGAATGTACCCAAAGCAATTAATGCCGCGATTTGGCGTCTTCTTATTTTCTTTGTAGGTACCATTATTGTTATTAGCGCCTTGCTTCCCTTCCAGCTTGCAGGTCTAGGCGGTGAAAGCGTAAGTAGCAGTCCATTTGTTACTGTATTTAATTATATTGGCATTCCATATGCGGATGATATTATTCGATTTGTAATTATTACAGCTCTGCTTTCAGCAGCAAACTCAGGACTTTATGCTGCTTCACGTATGATGTGGTCACTGTCGGAACAAAAATTATTACCTAGCGTATTTTCTAAACTTTCAAGAAGTGGAACACCTATTGTTGCTCTAGTTGTAACAATGTTTGGAGCAATTCCTGGTTTGTTATCAGAGCAATTTGCACCAGAGACTATTTTTAAGAATCTACTCGGTGTAGCTGCTTTTACCATGGTTATTGTCTGGATGAGCATTTGTTTAAGTCAGTTCAATTTCCGCCGCCAATGGTACAAATCTGGCCATACGGTTAAAGACTTACAATATGCCGCTCCATTATTCCCTATCGTTCCAATTTTAGGTTTTATTTTCTGCTTTATTACTTGCTTAAGTATGGCTGCAGACCCTGAAATGCGTGCTGGTTTTGTGGGCTGTCTTATTTTTACAGCTTTATGTTATGTCAGCTATTTTATTTTTTACCGCAATAAAGCCTAATTCGCTTTGAATGAATTAAAGTGTAGCAAAAAGCTACACTTTTTTTTGCCTACATACTGGCTTTATATAACGTACCGTTGTAGATTAAAATTTATATTAAAAACAATTCCTTGTATAGAATGAAAATTATATTTATCCACGGGATGAATCAACAGAATTACACTGCTCATCGCTTAAAAGAGCATTGGCTAAAAGTATTTAAGCTTGGCCTAAAACAAATGCCTTGCAAAGTTAACGTGCGCGATCTTCATATTCATATGCCATTTTATGGCGACCTAATGACTAAATATCGATTAAGCAACCAATTAGACCTCAACACGTTATTACCTAAGTCATTTTTAAATAATTATTTACCCATTCATTTACATCCCCATAATCCCCCTACTAAAGAGCACACTCCATTTGTTCCTTTATTGCTACCAGCAACTGACTCCGCTGAAAAAAGCTTTTCAGAACGAATCTATCTGACCTCTCAGCTCGTAAAAGACCGCCTACTCAAAGAGTTGGTTGTTCTGTTAAATAACTTCCCTAAATTACATGAGAGCTTGATACAACAGTTTCTGATTGAGACTTATATGTACTTATCTAATCCTGAATTTATGGAGGAAGTAAATGAACGGATTTTAAAGAAAATGCGAGAAAATGAAGATTATATTGTCGTTGCGCACTCTCTCGGCTCGGTTATTGCCTTTAACCTTCTTTCAAATCCTGCATATCGGTTCTCAATTAAACGATTTATAACGTTAGCTTCTCCTTTATCTTTTCGCGTAATTCAAAGTAAGCTTCCGATTCCAATTGTTAGGCCATCATGTATTCACGGTGATTGGTTTAATTTTTACTCTCAAGACGATTTTCTAACTGCATTTCCACTATGTGAGGCCCCATTTAATTTTGATCCTCCAATTATTAATCAGAAAATTTATACCTTTGCCAACCAGCCGCATGAGATTTTAGGTTATCTACAACATCCGTCTGTTATAAAGGCAATTATTGAGCCTTTTCAGAAAAATGAAGGATAAATGTATATATTTTCTACAATTAGAGTTATTTTTAATCGGTTGACTGTTTTTTTTAATATTTCTTCAGAAAACTATTTGACACTTTTATTAAATCGACCTAATATACGCCCACCTCTGAAACGTCCCTATCGTCTAGAGGCCTAGGACATCGCCCTTTCACGGCGGTAACCGGGGTTCGAATCCCCGTAGGGACGCCAATAATTTTTTCAGATGTATGCCTCACATATGTCCCTATCGTCTAGAGGCCTAGGACATCGCCCTTTCACGGCGGTAACCGGGGTTCGAATCCCCGTAGGGACGCCAAATTCTAAAAAGCCACTGCATAAATAACGTCAGTGGCTTTTTTTTGCCTAAAAAAATAAAAAGCCAATCAATGATCAGCTTTTACTATGCTCTATGAGCTTGCAATTCCCACTTGTACTTCAAGGCGACCTGACTGTACCCGTAGTCCTCTAATTTCAAATTGATCTACTAATTGCTGGACCAACTCTCGACTTTCTCTCAAAATATTCAAACCAGGTAAAATACTAAAATCTGTCAGACTCAAAAGCTTTTCAACCATCCAAGATCGGTTATTAATAAAGTCAATAAATCCTGCCTGCTCTAGGTCAATAAACCACATACGGTGACCATCACGTTGGATACCCGGAATATCACCAATCAAATGATTAATAAGTGATGGAATGGGTAACATATTTACGACTTCAAAACCAACTCGACCAATACGGCGCACAGCCCAGTTTGACAGCGTTCCTCCATGACGAATCTGGACATCAAGACTCTCATCCATTTGACGTAGGCGCAAAAACTTTTCCTGCCCAATACGACATTCCAATACTTTAAAATCTAAACTTAAACGGTACATGAAACGATGATAATGCCCATCGATCTCGACTTGGAAACTATCATTGCCGCACTTAATTTTAATATCATCAATTTCAGAGCGATCTATGCGCTTACGGATTTGATTATTTAATAACATTTCAGGTAAGTACAACGTTAAGGTACTCTTCCCCAAAAATGTACGTGCCATTATCAATGCAACTTGGCGTGCGGTTTCACTGGTTTCAGACACCATATCTCGTACAGTGCCGGCCGCCAGATTTGTCATTCCAACAACTCCACGTCGCGTATGAGTAGTCACTTGATCGAGCGCATCTAAAGCCGCATCTGCAACCTCTGCAATATTACGTGTTGTGTCGCTAGCAAACCCAACTGCATCTTGGGCATGTTGCAATGTCTTATGCAGTAATCGACGAGATAATGACGGTTTTGCGGTATCTGGGGTAGCTAAAACCGATGCTGTCGTTGTAGGCTGCGACTTATTGTCATCTTGTTGACCCAAGTCCCTCTCTCCTTTTTATATTTATTCCACGTCCTATTTACGAGTATTTAAGCTCATTTATAGTGCTAATCACACTTCATTTTTCTGTAGATTAGCATGCTCTACAATATTATTTTAATTTTTATGTGTACGGATAAATCATCAGTTTTTTATATTTCTTTGTTTATTCATAAGTAATTTTTTTTGCTAACTCATAGCACTTCATCGATATCTTACAAATTTTTTTCTTTTCCGACATTTCCGTTAGAATAGATTCAAACTAAATGTGGAGTTCTCATGCAATATCGTTGCCCTCAATGTCAAAGTGTTAAAATCATGCCTGTAAGCCAAGGCATGAACAGCGTAAAACCAGCAGTTCCTAAAAGCCTCGCTATCTTAATTCCTGCACTTTTTATGCTTTTACTCTTGGTTGTGATTAGCATTTTTATGTGGATTTTTGGCAATGGTGCAGGTAGCACTCTTCAAATTGCAACAGTAGTTGTTTTTGTTGTGACTGTAGGAGCAGGTTTTATGTTTTGGCGTGATTTGCCGGACTTTAAACTGTCTATGCAAGCATTTATGCAGTCACAAAAACATTGGAAATGCCGTGACTGCAATCACGAATGGGAAATTTAAAAAAGTGTTCACATCAGCTTAATGCTGATGTGAATGTTCTTTATCATCATGCTCGTGTG
Organism: Acinetobacter sp. ACIN00229; assembly: GCF_016106645.1. NCBI lineage: Bacteria > Pseudomonadati > Pseudomonadota > Gammaproteobacteria > Moraxellales > Moraxellaceae > Acinetobacter > Acinetobacter sp. ACIN00229. The sequence continues at coordinate 86,229 of NZ_JADWOM010000010.1, read as the reverse complement.
AAGCATGTTGAGCAATATGCTGGCAATTGATCTCGGCATCGTCTTCAATTTGCAAGGTTACTTCGCCAATACCATGTTCATGGGAAAGCATTTCAACAGCATCTTGATAGAGCTTGGTACGATCCACTTGCGGTGCAAATAAGTGCACTGTTAAATGGATATTTTTAGAAGTAATCGCCCATACTTTAAGTTGGTGAATACTCTCCACACCATTTAAAGAAAGTAGGTCTGTACGTAACTTCTCAATATCCACTTCTTCTGGCACGCCTTCGAGCAAAATATTAATACTTTGTTTAAGTAAAACCCATGTTCTTGGTAATACCCAAAAGCCAATCAGTACCGCAATAATCGTATCGACCCAGTACCAATTGGTGAAGTAAATGATGAGTGCTCCGATGATAACGCCGACTGAGCCTAGCGCATCACTCAATACCTCCAGATAAGCACCTTTCACATTTAAACTGCTATTGGCACTCGACATGAGAATTTTCATTGAGATGAGATTAATCACCAAACCAATGGTCGCCACAATGAGCATTCCCATACTTTGAATTTCAGGTGGCTTAGAGAAGCGGATATAGGCCTCATATAAAATATAAATTGCCAACACAAAAAGCATGAGTGCATTAAATAAAGCAGCCAGAATTTCAAAGCGCTGATAACCGAAAGTACGTTTATTATCGGCAGGACGTTTGGAAATTTGAATGGCCACCAAAGCAATTGCCAAAGCAGCTGCATCTGTAAACATATGCGCAGCGTCAGAAAGCAATGCCAAACTTTGTGTGATTAAACCTGCAATGACCTCAACAATTAAAAACGTTGTCGTAAGCGCTAAAGCAATTGTTAATTTCTTAGCATTACCTTCAGTCACTACAGCATGACTATGATCATGACCATGATGTCCACCCATTTTGCGGACTCCTTTTTATTTATCTTTATGGTGAGTTAAAAGTAACGATGAAGACACCATTACCTTTAACTCTTTCAAACACTTTTTTGAATTGACTCTGTCATCAAAAAAGATATCTCAAATCGATGACATTATGAATGCTCAACACTTTTCGTCTTAACTTCATTCATCCATCGATAAATAACTGGTAATAAAACCAGCGTTAATATCGTAGATGAAATAATGCCACCGATTACTACAGTTGCCAAAGGTCGCTGTACTTCTGCACCAGTTCCAGTTGCCAAAGCCATTGGAATAAAGCCAAGTGACGCGACACAAGCCGTCATGAGTACGGGCCTTAAACGCAAGATTGCTCCATTCCATGTTGCAGTTTGAATATCAAATTTTTCTCTAAGCTCTTTAATAAAGCTCAGCATCACCAGACCATTCAAAACAGCGACACCCGACAAAGCAATAAACCCAACACCAGCCGACATGGACAGCGGAATATCTCTTAGCCAAAGGGCAATGAGACCACCCGACAAAGCAAACGGCACACCGCTAAACACTAACAGGCTTTCTTTAACATTATGGAATACAGCCATGAGTAGAATGAAAATCATAGCAAGCGCCAATGGCACAACAATTTTCATTCGTGCAGCAGCTGAAGCTAGATTTTCAAACTGACCACCATATTCCAACCAATACCCAGCTGGTAGTTGCTCTTTTGCGAGTGTTGTTCTTAACTCTTGAACAAATGATCCTAAGTCACGGCCTTCTACGTTTGCAGTAATAATGACACGGCGCTTACCATTTTCACGCCCCACCTGATTTAAACCTGAGGTACGTTCAACTTTAGCGACATCTTGAAGCTGGATCAGTCCACCATTTGGTAGCTGAATCGGAAGTTGAGCTAAGTTTTGGATGGTACGCTGCTGGTCTTCTAGGCGAATTTCAAAATCAAATCGTCTATCACCTTGTAAAATCTGTCCAACATTTTGTCCACCTACACTTGCCGCCACAATATCTTGGATGGCTTTTGCAGATAATCCATATTGCGCAGCCAGAGGACGGTTAATTTCAACACTCAGCACTGGTAAACCACTAGTTTGTTCTACCTTAACCGCGGTAGCGCCTGAAATTTTTTGTACTTTCTGAGCGAGTGCTTGAGCCTGCTCATTGAGTACTTGCATATCATCGCCAAAAACCTTGACGCCAATATCACTCCGGATCCCTGAAATTAGCTCATTAAAGCGCAGCTCGATCGGTTGAGAGAACTCACTGTTATTACCGGGTAATGTCGCTAAAAAAGCTTCCATACGTGAACGCAGCTCAGCAAGCGTCTCTTTAGAGTTTGGCCATTGATCATGCGGTTTAAGTAAAATAACTGCATCAGAGATATTAGGTGGCATCACATCCGTTGCAACCTCAGCCGTTCCTGTTCGAGCAAAAACAGCTTTTACCTCGGGAAAGTTTTTCAAAATGAGTTTTTCAGTATTTTCCTGCATTCGCAGTGATTGCTCGAGCCCAGTACTCGGTGAACGCATTTGCTGCAAGGCAAAATCACCCTCACTAAGTTGAGGTGCAAATTCACTGCCCATTTGGGTAGCTAACACGCCTGTAAGCACTAAAATACTTAATGCAAAACTAACAACCACAATCTTAAGTTGATAAGCCTGATCAAGAATATCTCGGTATTTCTGCTTTAAAAGTAACATCCAACGTGTTTCTTTTTCTTTCACTTCACCCGTAACAAAAAGAGCAACTGCCGCAGGTACAAATGTCACAGAAAGAATCATGGCACCCAATAATGCCATCACCACAGTCATTGCCATTGGATGGAACATTTTGGCTTCAACACCAGATAAAGCAAAAATAGGTAAATAGACCACTAAAATAATCATTTGCCCAAAAATAAGTGGTCGACGGGCCTGCTTTGCTGCAAGGAATACTTCTTTGAATCGCTCAGCCCGTGTAAGAGGCCGATGTAAAGCATGCTGTGCTTCTGCTAGACGTCGAATACAGTTTTCTACAATAACGACTGCACCATCTACAATAATCCCGAAATCGAGCGCTCCTAAGCTCATGAGGTTGGCACTAATGTTTTGTTCAGCCATACCTGTCAGGGTAAATAACATCGAAAGGGGAATAACGCAGGCTGTGATTAAAGCAGCTCGAAAATTTCCTAGAAAAATAAACAAAATCACAATAACCAGAATTGCACCTTCAACAAGGTTCTTCTGTACGGTTGCAATTGCTTTGTTTACTAAACTCGTTCGGTCATAAACCGTTTCAATTTCCACACCTTTAGGTAATGTAGGCTGAATTTCCTTAATTTTGGTATCAACAGCCTGAGCAACGGTACGGCTATTTTCTCCCATCATCATCATGGCAATGCCAAGAACCGTTTCCTCACCATTGTAAGTTGCAGCTCCTGTTCTTAAATCATGCCCAATAGAAACATTTGCTACATCGGCCACGCGAATTGGTAACCCATTTTTGGTGCTTACAGTAATATTTTGAATATCTTCAACACTACTTAGCATGCCCGGCACACGAACGGTGAGTTGCTCTCCATTTTCTTCAATGAAACCTGCACCACGATTTTCATTATTTTCTTGCAGAGCAGTTTGAAATTCATTGATTGAAATCTGAAGCTGCTGCAAACGTTTTAAATCAGGTGAAACAATATAGGTTTTATTGTAGCCACCGATACTGTTAATTTCGGCTACGCCTTTCACACGCTGCAACTGAGGGCGCACAATCCAGTCCTGAATTTCACGTAAATCCATGGCTGTATAGGCCGTGCCATCTGCTTTCTTAGCGCCTGATTTTGCTTTTACCACCCATTGGTAAATTTCACCTAAACCTGTAGAAACAGGAGACATAACTGGATCGACTGATTCAGGCAGTTGCCCGTCCGCCTCTTGTAAACGCTGGTTAATCAGTTGTCTTGCCCAATAAATATCGGTTCCATCTTTAAAAATGATGGTGACTTGAGAAAGCCCATAACGTGAAATAGAACGGGTTTGTTCCAGATTTGGAATTCCAGCCATCGCATTTTCAATAGGATAGGTAATCCGCTGTTCAACCTCTAAAGCGGTATATCCATTGGCTTGAGTATTAATCTGGACCTGCGTATTAGTAATATCTGGAACTGCATCAATAGGAAGCTTTTGATAACTCCAGATCCCAACTCCAATCCAAGTCAGTACAAATAACATAACCCAAATGGCATTTTGAATAGCAAACTGAATAACTCTATCAAACAACCCTTCTGGTTTGGGTAGCTCAGGTTTATTAATGTCCATGCTCCGCCTCTCCCTTTTCCAGTTCGGATTTCAGCAAGAAGCTACCTTCTGCCACATAGCGCTGGCTTGGATTAATACCTTTTACAATTTCGACCCACTGACCATCTTTAGAACGTTGCCCCAACTGCACAGTAACAGGTTCAAACTCAAAGCCTGTTTTCACCATTTTTGGGGTAAAGATAACGTCTTTACCTTCGACTTGTTGAATCGCCTGAGCTTTTACACGGGTCACTTTTTGCGTTGTGCCTGAAGAATTCAGCTCAACATTAACCATTAAGTTTGGACGCAATTCACTACTATTTGCCAAGACCTTGGCACGTACTTGTAAACGCCCCGTTTGAGCATCGGCTTCAGTTGTTAAACTTTGAACTTGAGCGTTAAATGCATTCCCAGTTTGTAAAGATTTAAATTCAATCTGCTGATTTGGCTGTAAATTCAGATTTGCGGTGCTTGGTAAAATAAACTCCAGCCACAACTGATCAAGCTGATTAATAATAAAAAGTTGGTCTGCTAGCTGTACGTTTTCACCCACCACAATATCTTTGTTACTCACCATCCCAGCAATTGGCGCCGTTAAGGTATAGCGTCCTCCTGAGCCTGAACCCGCCCCGAAAGCACTTAGACGTGAGCGAGCTGCTTTCACTTGAATTTGTGCTTGTTGATAGGCGTTATAAGCTCGTTGATAATCTTGTTTGGCAGAAATTCCTTGAGACCATAAGCTACGCTCACGCTCATAGTCCTGACGTGCTAAATCAAGATTAGACTGCGCAATTTGCAAATTTGCTTGTTGATCGACCAGATCTGGAACCAATAAGCTTGCGAGAGCCTGCCCTTTTTTAACCTGTTGCTCCAATTCAACATATACCGCTTCGACACGACCACTAAAACTTGGCGAGACATGGGCTTGTCGGTCTGTATTCACCACCAGTTTTGCTGGATAAGTTTGAAGTTGAGGAACTTCGCCTAGTTCAGCTTGTTCAATTTTTAAATTTTGTTCCTGCATTTGCTGAGCAGTAAGTAGCAGTGATTTTTCACCTTCTTCATGGTGTCCTTCACCCTCTTCTTCAGCATGCCCGTGACCTTCCGATGCTTCGGAAGAATTAGATTTATTTTTTGAATTTAAAACCAGCAAACCAATTAATAGTGCAGTGATTGCAGCAATCACCCCGACCCAGAGCCATTGAGAATTTTTCTTTAAATTTGTCGACATTATTATTCTCCTGTCTGAGTTGGGAATGTTTGACTTTGTTGCCAAGCACGTTGATTGAGCTGCATTAAGGCATCTTTCGCCATGATTTGTTCTGGTTCTAACCCAAGACGTAAACTTTGAATTTCAATTGAATTTTGCCAAGCTTGTTTTAATAGCTCGACTTTACGTAAGCGCACGTCTTGCAATTGCAGAGTGGCTTGCTGAACATCGGTAACGGCGAACTTACCCAAACGGAACCCTTGCAATGTTTTTTGCTGAACTTGAATAGCAAGAGGAACTTGCTGATCATTCAGTTGTTTAAACTGGATACGTAAACCTTTTAACTCTGACATTAGGGTTTCAATATCAACCTGATTTTGCTGTCGATAAAAGCTTTGCTGGCGTTGAGATAACTCTTGTTTGGCCTGAGCAATCTTGATTCCGTATTGCTGGCGATTAAAAAGATTTAAAGGAATTTCCACACCTAAACGAATTTGGTTATCTGTACTCTGTTCTGGAGAACGAGTGTTATTAACACCCAAAGTTACAGTAGGTTGCGGTCTTGCTTTTGCTTTAAGCTGTCGAATATTGGCTTGCTGAGCAAGAGCATCTAGCTGGAAAGAACGCTCTAATAAATTATTTTGTGCATCTTGGCTGGGTTCCACATTCGCTGCCAATGCCCATAACTGATTTGGACTTTGGAATAGCTGAAACTGACTTGAACCACCTCCCCATAAGTTCACCAATTGTTGTTTCGCAACTTGAAGTTTTAAATCAACTTGTTGGTATAAACGCTGATTTTCCAAGTGAGACATCCGCACTCGGTCTACATCAACTTGCGCAATACTTCCTGCTTGATAACGCTTTTCCGATGCCAACAAATTTTCTTGGCTGACTTCTAGCTGCTCTGCAATAAGAGACTTTTCAAGCTCAAGCAAAGCCACTTGTGACCAGAAATATTTAACAATTAATCCAAGCTCAGCTTGATAACGCTGCTCAGACAAATCAATTTTTGATATTTCCACTTTTGCTAAGTTTTGCGCAGCCTTACGTTGTCCAAAAATATCTAAAGGCTGAGAAATACCTATCGCAAGTTCTTTTTCTTGATCACTTTGGAAGCCCGTTTGTTCAATGGAAAGACTTGGGTTGGCCCATAAACGACTTTGCTTTAAATTGGCCTCAGCCATTTGCTGCTGTGCTTGCCAAACACCTTGCTGACTTTGATATTTTTGTACCTGCTCTAAGGCTTGGTCAAAAGTAAACGCTGCTTTTTGAATATAACGTTCTTGTTGAATCTCAGACTGAGCCATCGTTACTTGTCCAGCCAATAGCATGGCAACAGATAGGCTTGAGATTGTTAAAACCTTTTTTAACGTTATCTTAACGTTACTCTTTAAGTGAGAAGTAGAACTCACTCGAGTTGAAAAAATAGAAGACATGTTTTTGCCCCGCAATAAATAAGAGATGCGGTGGGCTTGTTTTGGCTACCCCACCTATAGCGGGGTAAAAACAGGAGGGGGTTTTAAAGCAGTAAGATGGGGTGACTGGTAAGAATTAGACCAGTGATAAATTTGTGAGAGTTCCTGCACATGCACTACAGGTGTTTCAGCTTGCTTTGCAACTTCAGTCATCACCACATGAAAACATGAAGGCAAATGATCATGATGATCTTGCAAATTTAAAGGTGCTTTATGAGAAATATTTCCAGCATCTTTCTGTTCAGTATGAGCTTGATGTGAAGATTGATATACATCTAAAGCTGCATGATGCCCGAAATGATGCAATGCTTTTTCCTGATTTTCATGCGCGCAAAATGCAGCTGCCACATTCCATAAACTCTGGAATATGAGCAAACTAAACAAGACGGACATAAAAATTGCGGAACGTGGCAAAAGCGCACCATTAAACTAAAAAGTTGAACAAAGGCACTATAACAGGCTCTAGGCATGTAATAAAATTACAAAACCGCGATTCATAAATCTCCGTTTTTTAATTTAGAACTTATCTCACTCTATACGAGACAAAAATAATTTCTTTTGAGTAATCATTATGTACAAGCTTTTTTCTGCATCTATATTAACAATTTGTCTGGGCTTAACGGGCTGCGCGACCAATATGTTGTCCACCGCTTTACCAAATGAAACAACTGAAATTAAAACAACCACTTTAAAAACCGATCAAATTATTGCTTTAGGTCAAGCAGTTAAAAATGATCAAGAACAAGGCTTTGTATTTGTCGGTCAAGATTATAATTATTTAATGACTGACGGTAGCTCAAACCTTTTAAATATTATTAAAAGCATTCCAACAGAGCAGAGAACAATAAAGACTCCATCACCGCTTGTACTTGAGATGGATGGTTCCACCCATTTCCATGGAGAAATAACGATTCGTTATAATATCCCTACCTCCCAAATGGATGAAAAGCAAAAGGAACTTTTAAAGACCTTAGGTTTTAAAAATCAATTCATGGCAATGGAAAATCAACAACAAGTTTTTTATCCTTTCACCATCATCCGCTTTAAAGGAAAGATTTACCAAAAAGCAGAGAATCAAAAGATTCAACAGCAACTCTCAGTTCCCTGCCCAGTCGCTTTACAGCAAAAAGATGAAATAACCAAGAAACATCCGTTTAAACGTGTAACACGCATGGCGTTATATCCTTTAGCAATGACCTTTGACGTGATTACGGTAGCTCCATCATTAATATGGTCAGATTTACATGGTGACTTTAATAAATAAGATCTTTCAATCTTAAAATAAAAAACCAGCCCTTAGGCTGGTTTTGTTTAAAAAAATTTCTTTTGTTTGATATTTATAACTTTTAATTAAATGTTCTAGTCAAAATAAATTGGAGAAAAAATTAAAAAATATAGTTTTCTATTTTTGAAAACTCGGTCATACGCTAGGTATAAAGAGAAGCTCTAAACTAATCTTCTTAATATAAAAACACGTGTAACTTTTATGTAAGCCAAAACTTCATTATTTTTCATCCAAAGTCGCTATATCACATTTACAAAAAAAAACATAAGATTTCAATATAAGGGACTAGCTTAAAAGTGTGAGTCAATTCAATCAAATTGAGGAACAAGGGAGACTATCATGAATATGAAATCAATCAAGCATGGGCTTAATCACTTGTTTGCTTTTGAAAACTTGCCAACTGATATGCATTCGCAAGCTGTAGATGAAATTGAACAAGGCTTACGCTTTGAAGAGTTAGCCGTACAAGATCATGAACGTATGCAAAATTGGTTAGATATTACTCCAAACGACCGCAATGCAATGTGGTGCTATCTCCGTGCAGCTTTAAGAGGTAACGCCGATGCTTCATTTAAACTCGGTATTGGTTATCTTAATGGTCAATTTGGCCTAGATAAAAATTATAGTGAAGCTGAAAAATGGCTGAAAAAAGCAGCCAGTCAAGGTCACCCCGATGCGGAGCATCGCTTACAAGAAGCTTTTAGTAAACTAGCTTTCTCATAAAACAAAAAACCAGCCCTTAGGCTGGTTTTTTCAATTAGCAGAGATTAACCGCTAATTTTTTTGTATTTCGTACGTTTTTGAACAGCGTCATCACCTAAACGTGACTGACGATATGCTTCGTATTCTGCATAGTTACCTGCGTAGAATTCTGGCTGTTCATTTTCAAATGACAAGATATGTGTCGCAATACGGTCGAGGAACCAACGGTCATGCGATACCACCATTACCGTACCTGGGAATACAAGAATTGCATCCTCAAGCGCACGTAAAGTTTCAATATCCAAGTCGTTCGATGGCTCATCCAGTAAGATCACGTTTGCACCCATCTGCAAGATCTTCGCAAGTTGTAAACGGTTACGTTCACCACCAGACAATTCACCTACACGTTTTTGCTGATCTTGACCTTTAAAGTTAAAACGGCCAATGTAGGCACGTGACGCGATTTCGTAATCACCAATTTTTAAGATATCTAAACCGCCAGAAACTTCTTCCCAAACAGTTTTATTATTATCTAGAGTGTCACGAATCTGACCAACATAAGCCACTTTAACTGACTCACCTAAGGTCACAGTACCTGTATCAGGTTGCTGTTCACCAGTCATCATACGGAATAAAGTCGTTTTACCCGCACCGTTTGGACCAACGATACCAACAATCGCTGTTGGAGGTACGGTAAACGTTAAGTTTTCGTACAACAAGCGGCCATCGAATGATTTACTGATACCGTCAACTTCCACAACTTTATTACCCAAACGCGGGCCAGGTGGAATATAGATTTCAGACGTTTCATTACGTTGTTGGAATTCTTTAGAGTTAAGCTCTTCAAAACGTTCCATACGTGCTTTATTTTTCTTTTGCTGACCTTTCGCATTTGAACGAACCCATTCAAGTTCTTTTTTCAATGCTTTAGCAAAAGATTCTTCTTGTTTCTGCTCTTGTTCTAAACGCGCATTCTTTTGTTCTAACCAAGAAGAATAGTTTCCTTGATAAGGAATACCCATACCACGGTCAAGTTCAAGAATCCACTCAGCCACGTTATCCAAGAAATAACGGTCATGCGTAATCGCAACGATAGTGCCCGGGAAATCTTTCAAGAAACGTTCTAACCAAGTTACAGATTCTGCATCTAAATGGTTCGTCGGTTCGTCCAGAAGTAACATATCTGGTTTCGAAAGCAATAAACGGCACAGTGCAACACGACGACGCTCACCACCAGAAAGTAATGTTACGTCTGCATCCCAAGCTGGAAGATTCAAAGCATCTGCAGCAATTTCAAGCTGGTTGTTTAGGTTGTGTGCATCCCAAGCATGGATAATTGATTCTAATTTTTCCTGCTCTTTTGCAAGTGCATCAAAATCTGCATCTGGGTCTGCATATTCTGCAAAAACCTGATCAAGACGCTCTAATGCATCTAAAGCTTCACGCACGCCATCTTCAACGTTACCACGAACGTCTTTAGTTGGATCAAGCGGTGGTTCTTGCTCTAAATAGCCGATTTTAATTCCAGGTTGTGCACGAGCTTCACCAGAGAAATCTTTATCTACGCCAGCCATAATACGAAGCAGGGTAGATTTACCTGCACCGTTCAAACCGAGTACACCAATTTTGGCACCCGGGAAAAATGATAAAGAGATGTCTTTTAAGATTTCGCGCTTTGGCGGAACCATTTTAGACACTCGGTTCATCGTATAAATATATTGGGCCACGCAGGACTCCTCAATTGAAAAACCAATACATCGCATAAGCGATAAATAATCGCGCGTATTATACGCTGAAAACCTCATTGACTTGAAGTTATGATTTCCATCGTACGGATTTATCAAACAATTTTCTTTTTCAATAAGTTGCAAAATGTTTATGTATAAGATTTATACAGCGTTTCAGCGTATATTTTTCTATCTTTATTCCTAAAATTAGAAAACAAACCAGAATTTCTGCAATTTTCAATATGAATTTTAGGCTAGACTCGCTCAATATTTAACTCACGAAGATGAAGTAATCATGACTTATAAAGATGAAACCTTAGCAATCCATGCTGGTTATTCACCAGAAGCAACCACAAAAGCTGTCGCGGTTCCTATTTATCAAACCACTTCTTATGCATTTGATAACACACAACACGGTGCCGATCTTTTTGATTTAAAAGTTCAGGGTAATATTTATACCCGTATTATGAACCCGACCACTGCTGTACTTGAGCAACGTCTTGCTGCACTCGAAGGCGGGATTGGTGCTTTAGCTCTAGCTTCTGGAATGGCAGCAATTACTTACTCAATTCAGACGATTACCGAAGCTGGAGACAATATTGCTTCTGTCTCAACCTTGTATGGCGGAACGTATAATCTATTTGCCCATACCTTACCCAAACAAGGCATTGAAGTTCGCTTTTTTGATTATCAAAAGCCTGAAAGCTTACGTGACTTAATAGATGATAAAACTAAACTTGTTTTTGTTGAGTCAATTGGTAACCCGCTCGGAAATATCATCGATTTAGAAGCAATTGCAAAAATCGCACATGAATATGGTGTACCTGTCATTGTTGATAATACGGTTGCCACCCCTGCTTTATTAAAACCTTTTGAATATGGTGCCGATATCGTCATTCATTCGCTTACTAAATATATTGGTGGGCATGGTAATAGCATTGGTGGAGCAATTGTAGATAGCGGTAAATTCCCTTGGGGTAAATATCCAGAACGTTTTAAAGTTTTGAATACACCAGACCCAAGCTATCACGGGGTTAATTATGTCGAAGCTTTAGGTGAGGCTGCCTATATAGCACGAGCTCGCGTTGTACCATTACGCAATACAGGAGCGGCAATTAGCCCACTGAGTGTTTTCTTGATTTTACAAGGTCTCGAAACTCTAAACCTCCGCATAGAGCGTCATACTGAAAATGCTCAAAAAATTGCGGAATATTTACAGACTCATCCAAAAGTAAAATGGGTCAACTACGCAGGATTAAAAGATCATCCACAGCATCAGCTTGCTCAAAAATATGTAAAAGGTAAACCTTCTGCAATTTTATCTTTCGGAGTGCAAGATGGTCTCGAAGGCGGTGCTCGCTTCATCGATGCTCTTCAATTATTTACTCGTCTCGTAAATATTGGTGATGCAAAAAGTTTGGCGTGTCATCCTGCAACGACGACTCATCGCCAGCTTAATGAACAAGAACTTAAATCTGCTGGTGTAAGCGAAGATATGGTACGTCTTTCAATTGGAATTGAGCATATTGATGACTTAATTGCCGATTTAGACCAAGCACTTTCAGCTGTATAACTTTTAAACTATTCAACAAGCCTCTGGAAATAGAGGCTTTTTTATTTGTCTTTATTCAAATTCAGATTAAATCTGCACTCATCTACAATAATAATTTGATCTATTCGCACAAGATAGATAATTCAAAGCAAAGAATGAGAAATAAATCTAGCCCGATAGGTGCTAGGACTAAGCCCTACACAATTTCTAAACCGAGTCCGGAAAGTGACAGGAGAATTAAAACCACAGCTTAAAGAAATATCTACAATGGATTGTGAGGATGTCTCCAGTAACTCTTGAGCCCGTTGTATACGCATGGTAAGCAGCCACTGTAATGGTGTAGTTCCAATCTGATCGCGGAAACGTCGTGCGAATGTTCTTGGGCTCATATTTGCTTTGTAAGCAAGTAATTTAATATCAATTTCCTCATTCAAATGTGCCCTCACCCATTCCAGTACTGGAGCCAAACTATCACGAGTCTCTGGTAATTCATGTTGAATAAACTGTGCTTGCCCTCCCTCACGATTTAAGGGAGCTACGGCAAGCTTTGCAGCATGAGCAGCCACTGTTTGACCATAATCCCGACGCACAAGATGTAAACACATATCCAGTCCAGATGAGGCTCCGGCTGAAGTTATAAGACGTCCTTCATCAATGAACAGTACATTTGGGTCGACCTTGATCTTGGGGTATCGAAGAGCCAACTCCTCTGCAAGAACCCAATGGGTTGTAGCTCGATATCCATCAAGAAGTCCCGTTTCTGCTAGAACAAATGCCCCGGAACAAATTGAAGCAATTCTTGCTCCTTTTTTCCACGCTTTGAGAATGGCTGTCAGTATCTTGGGATTAAGAGTCTTTTTAGGATCTTTAATACCGGGAATAATAATAGTGTCTGCATCAATAAGATGATCAAGCCCAAAATGGGCATGAAGTGTAAATGCCCCTGTATTTACATGCTCTGCTTCACCACAAACTTTTACACAGTACCCCGCCTCACCATTTAATAACCGTACGAAGCCAAAGGCCTCACATGGAATACCCAAGTCAAATGGGATGAAATCATGCAAAGCAAGAATAGCTATCGTATGCATGGATAAAGGCTCTATTAATAAACTTTTCTTATTTTGGCAGATATCAAATTGGCAGTAAATGAACGATTATTGTCATTCCTGCCACTCATAACAATAGGTTAATACTGACAGAATTACTCGTAGTAATTTTTATGTCAAAACTATGAATGGAAAAACTGTTCCCTCAGCTCAGCTTGTCTATTTTCAAAATATAGAATGAATAGTTATCTCCCCCCATTCTTAGTATCGATAAATTAAATCTTCAAATGGGCTAAATACGGATCAATAAATATGGCTAATCCGAAAGCACACAATATTACTCAATTTCAAAAATTGAAATTTTTTTCATTATTAGAGACAGTTTCTCTACTGCTATTGGTTGCTGTTGCAGTACCTTTAAAATATTTTAATGGATGGGATACTGGTGTTCATTTTATGGGGCCTATCCACGGACTTACTTTTTTTACTTATATCTGGTTCGCAGTACAAACCATAGCTGATAGTAAATGGACACCATTAGAAATATTAAGATTAGTAGTGATTACGCTCATCCCGTTCGGTGTTTACTTCAATTTATCATTTATAAAAAATAAAATAGCTAAGTTAGATGAAGCTCAATCATCATGATAGAGCTTTTTACAACCTTAAGCCCATGGCTAAAAGCTATACATATAGTCTCAATGACCATTTTTATAAGTGGCGTTCTTACCGCTTCGATGTCACTTAAAATAGAGTTTGATATTAACGAGAATATACGTATTCCTATCTGGGCTGAGCGTGAGTACCGATGGGATCAAATTATGACGACCCCAGCTCTCTTCATTACTTTTGCGTCTGGTTTAATATTAGCAATTAACGGCCAATGGTTTAGCTCTAAATGGCTACCTGCAAAAATTGTATTTGTACTTATTTTGGCAGCTATCCATGGCTTTCAAGCTAAACTTTTACGACAAATCGCAAATGGTATAAATGTTAGAAAAAAACAGGCAACACTGATTATCTTTATCTGTACTATTTCAATTATCGTTCTTGCCATTATTAAGCCATAACCTTACTGTTTATTCTTTAGCCAATAAAAATGTATTAAACAATTATCATATTATTCAGAAGATTAGGATAAAGAATGAAATATTCCAACCTCCACTTTAGAGTTTTTACTCTAAATAAATTGTTAAATTTCATATATTTACAGACTAGACAATTTTTAAACATCTATTAAGATAATAGCCATATTTATGAGTTCATTTGGATGAACCTACGGTTGTAAAAAATAAAAATTACATACCGGAATAAATAGTCCCTGCCCCTACTTAGGTAAAATGCTGTGAATAAAAAATTAGAAGCTCTGTTCCAGGAAAAGGTACAAGATAAAGTCATTTTAGTGACAGGCGCCTCGAGTGGAATCGGATTAACGATTTCAAATAAGCTTGCTGATGCTGGTGCCCATGTTTTACTGGTTGCCCGTACTCAAGAAACTTTGGAAGAAGTGAAAGCAGATATTGAAAGTCGTGGCGGTAAGGCATCAATTTTCCCGTGTGATCTCAACGATATGGACATGATTGATCAAGTGTCTAAAGAAATTCTAGCAACCGTTGATCACATTGATATTTTAATTAATAACGCAGGCCGCTCTATTCGCCGTGCCGTACATGAGTCTTATGATCGTTTTCATGACTTTGAACGCACCATGCAATTAAATTATTTTGGCGCAGTACGCCTAGTTCTTAATATTTTGCCGCATATGATTCAGCGTAAAGATGGGCAAATTATTAATATTAGCTCGATTGGTGTGTTAGCAAATGCGACTCGCTTTTCTGCTTATGTTGCATCTAAAGCAGCGCTTGATGCATTTAGCCGCTGTCTATCGGCTGAAGTTCATGCGCACAAAATCGCGATTACTTCAATTTATATGCCATTAGTTCGTACCCCAATGATTGCACCGACTAAAATTTATAAATATGTACCAACACTTTCACCTGAGCAGGCTGCTGACTTAATTGCTTATGCAATTGTGAAACGCCCGAAACGTATGGCAACTAACTTAGGCCGCTTAGCTTCAATGACATATTCCGTTGCACCGGGCATTAACAATATGTTTATGTCGATTGGTTTCCGGTTATTCCCAAGTTCAGATGCCGCAAAAGGTGAAAAAACCGAGAAATTAAACTGGGCACAAAAAGCTTATGCACGAATCTTCCCAGGTGAACACTGGTAATTTTGAGTTGATGCCATAGTAAAAAAAGCGCCTCAAATAAGGCGCTTTTTTTAATTAAAGAGCTTATTAGTCAAGAAACTGAACATGCCCTGTTTTTACATCGTAAATTGCACCCACCACTACAATGTCACCTCGCTCAACCATGTCTTTGAGCACACTGCTGTTATTAATAATGTACTGGATATTGTAGTGAACATTCATTGCTGTTACTTGGCTAATAAAAGCATTACCTAATTCACGTGGCTGCATAATGTCATATACGCTATCAACCGAATGCATTAATGGCCCAAGCACATATTGAATGTGTGGCATTTCCTTCACATCGGACACTTGCTTTTGTTCTAGACGTAATTGGCATGCACTCGTCACCGCACCACAATCGGTATGTCCTAAAACCACAATTACTTTAGAGCCTTTAGCCTGACAAGCGAACTCAAGAGAACCCAGTACTTTTTGCCCAGCAATATTACCTGCAATTCGTAAGCTAAACAGATCACCAATACCCACATCAAAAATCATTTCGGTAGGTGCACGTGAATCCATACAACCAAGTACTGCTGCAATTGGATGCTGCCCCTCATCTGCAGTAACACGAATTTGTCGATAAATATCTCGTTGTAGACGTTCATTTTTTACAAAACGTTCGTTCCCTTCTTTAAGTAAGTTGACGACCTGTTGAGGACTCAGCTTTTGTTGCAAATCATGTGTACTAATATCAATATCAAGTACTGCATCATCAACGTCTTGATAGTGCTGTTTGAACCCGACCAGTTTAAGATTTACCTGACGTTTAATGGCCGTTTCACTTTGATAATCTTGAATAACTTGATAGATATCAGGATCGATCGAATCACATTGAGTCGCATCAATAATGAGTTGCTGATGTTTATGCACATGTTCCAATGCTGAAATAAGCGCAGAACGATTAAGAAAGGTCACTTGTGATGGAAGTTCAATGCGAGTCACTACGCCATGCAAGCGCTTCTCTCTATAAACACGAATACCTTTATTAAAGTTACCATAGAGAATAAAAGCACTACTGGTGAACAGACCAATTAAAATTCCCATTAAAAGATCGGTCAGTAAAATTGCAACCAAGGTAATAATAAAAGGTAAAAACTGTTTCCAACCTTTTTGATAAAGCTGCTTAAAGAGTTTTGGATGGGTCAGCTTAAAGCCTGTCACGATTAAGATCGCAGCCAATGCAGACAGAGGAATCATGTTCATTAATGGCACGAAGAACAAAACTGCTAATAGCAACAATACGCCATGAATAATGGTAGAACATTTGCTACGCGCGCCTGTATTTGCATTTACCGAACTACGTACAATCACTGAGGTCACAGGCATTCCACCAATTAAGCCAGAAATGATGTTACCTGTACCTTGTGCCCAGAGTTCACGGTTAGGAGGAGAAGAGCGTTTTTGAGGATCGATCTTATCTGCCGCTTCTAGATTCAATAATGTTTCTAAAGATGCCACGACAGCCAGAGTAATTGCCCCTGTGTAAATCATAGGCTCAGCTAAATAGCTAAAATCAGGAAAAATTAATACATCTTCAGGTGCTTGTAAGATATTCGGTAACTGAATGAGATTATCAATTTGCACTGCCCATGCAGAGCCAATACTCACTAAAACAAAATTTAAAACTGCTGCGAGCACAACCGCAATCAATGCCGAAGGTAAAGCTAGTTTTTTGAGGGGGCTACTATCCCACGCTAAAATTAAGAATAAACTGAGCAAACCAATCAGTGCAGCTCCGCCATCAAAACGCTGTAGAAATGCATCTGGGGTTGATGTCCAAACCTGTTTCAATGAAAAATCAGAAAGTCCAAACAGATAAGGCAATTGTGTCGCAATCAGGATGACACCAATAGCGGCTAGTAATCCTAAGATGACATTATTTGGAATAAAGTTGGCAAAAAAACCTAACTTGAATAATCCAAATAGAATTTGCAGGACACCAGCAAAAATAATACATAATAAAAAGGCGGCATAATTGCCGCCTAGTTGTTCTAACTGTACAAGAATGACGGCAGTCAGCCCTGCCGCTGGGCCAGCAACGCTAATGTGGGAACCACTTAGCAAACCTACGATAATGCCGCCCACAATACCTGCAATAATACCTGAGATGATGGGAGCACCTGAGGCTAAAGCGATACCCAAGCACAGCGGCAATGCCACAAGGAATACGACGACTCCAGATAAGAGGTCTTTTAAATGAAATCTATTTTTCAGGTTTAAAACCGACATAAAACAACCATTTATAATAAAAAGAAATAAGCAAAGTTGTACTATTACAGCCTGAAAGTGAGTAAATGCTTCAAGGCTCGGTTGATGATGTCGAACAACTGAATATCATTAAAGTTTAGTTATGCTATAACGTTGTATATTTAATTGTGTATTTAACAACGATTTGTTGATCTTAAGATTCACCTCATCTTTAGGACTGCGATTTTTTCCTTAATCGCTCTTTAATATCGATTAGAAATAATGCTTTGCCAATAAAAAAGCCCCCGATTGGAGGCCTTTTTATTAATTAAAGACGCTTATTTAGAGCCTTTAATCCCTGCTTGTAGCAACAATGCACCTAAACCACCAATTTTTTGTTCTTGAGGTTTCTCTTGCTTGGCGCGCTGAGGACGTTCAGCTTGATCTTTACGTGGTTGAGGACGTTTACCTTGCGGTTTACGTTCAAAACGTTGTTCTGTATTTTGTTCACGGCGTGGTGGACGCTGAGCTTTTACAGGTGCAGAACCTTCAGCACGCATACTTAAGTTCACGCGGTTACGTTCAACATCAACCTGCATAACACGTACTTGTACAATCTGACCCGGTTTTACAACTTTATGTGGATCAGATACAAATTCATTTGCAAGTTCAGAAATATGAACTAAACCATCCTGATGCACACCAATATCAACAAAGGCACCAAAGTTTGTGACATTCGTGATCACACCTTCAAGTTGCATACCTTCTGTCAACTGACCAACTTCAGTAATATCTTCACGGAATTTAGCAGTACGGAACTCTGGACGCGGGTCACGACCTGGTTTTTCGAGTTCAGCTAAAACGTCTTGAATTGTTGGTAAACCAAATTTGTCATCAACAAATTCATCAGCTTTTACTTGGCGAATGATTTCAGTATTACCAATGATGTCTTTAACAGTTGTTGCTTTTGCTGCAACAATTTTCTCAACAAGGCCATAACTTTCAGGGTGAACTGAAGAAGCATCTAAAGGTTCAGAACCATTTTGAATGCGTAAGAAACCAGCTGCTTGTTCAAAAGTACGATCGCCTAAACGCGGTACGCTTTTCAATGCTTGACGGTTGTCAAAACGGCCATGCTCTTTGCGGTATTCAACAATCTGTTGAGCAATTGCTTTGTTTAAACCAGCAATATAAGCCAAGATTGCTGGTGAAGCAGTATTTACATCAACACCTACAGCATTCACACAGTCTTCTACCACTGCATCAAGTGTTTTTGCCAAACCAGTCTGGTTCACATCGTGTTGATATTGGCCCACACCAATTGATTTCGGATCAATCTTCACAAGTTCAGCAAGTGGATCTTGTAAACGGCGAGCAATAGAAACTGCACCACGAATTGAAACGTCAAGCTCTGGAAGTTCCGCCGATGCAAGTTCACTTGCAGAGTAAACAGATGCACCCGCTTCACTTACAGTGATTCGTGTTAAATTCAGATCAGTATTCGCAGCCATCATTTCAGCAACAACAGCTTCTGTTTCACGGCTAGCTGTACCATTACCAATTGCAATGAGCTCTACGTTATATTCACGGCATAGACGTGCAAGTTCAGCAATTGAACCTTCTTTATCATCTTTTGGTGCAAATGGATAAATCGTGCTGTGAGCAAGTACATCACCTGCATCGCTGATCACTGCTAGTTTCACACCTGTACGAATACCAGGGTCAACACCCAAAGTCGTACGGCTGCCTGCTGGCGCTGACAATAATAAATGACGAAGATTTTCAGCAAATACCTGCATTGCTTCTGCTTCAGCAGTAAGACGCTTTTCTGTTAATAATGAATGTTCGATTTGAGGACGAATCTTGCCTAACCAGAATAATTTTGCAGTTTGCTTTAAGAAATCCTGACGTGCTTGAGGTTGAATTTGCTCAAGGTTGTATTCAGTTTCAATGCGTGCCAATGGTGCATCATCTTCACCATCTACTTTCAAACCCAATACGTTTTCTTGACGACCACGTAACATCGCTAATAAACGATGTGAAGGTAATTTGTTTAGACCTTCAGAGAACTCAAAGTAATCACGGAATTTTTTACCAACTTCTTTCTTTTCTTCAGATGCAACTGCACTTTTTAAAACCGCAGTTTTTGCAAAAGTTGTTTTTAATTCTGTAGTAAGTGAAATATTTTGTGCCC
Organism: Acinetobacter sp. ACIN00229; assembly: GCF_016106645.1. NCBI lineage: Bacteria > Pseudomonadati > Pseudomonadota > Gammaproteobacteria > Moraxellales > Moraxellaceae > Acinetobacter > Acinetobacter sp. ACIN00229. The sequence goes on along the minus strand of NZ_JADWOM010000010.1, from coordinate 66,406 downwards.
AGTCATCAATCAGAATATGCTGAATCGCATCTAACTGACTCTCAACGTCTGGATAGTCTTCGTGACTAAAACCAGCCAATGCTTCTGTCGGGTCAACTTGTTCTGCAATAATTTTTTCAGCAATTGGTCCTAAACCTGCTTCTTTTGCTTTAAAAGATTTACTTGTACGCTTAGGGCGATACGGTGCATAAATTTCTTCTAAAGCATTTTTTGTTTCGGCTGCATTCACCCGCGCCAACAAGTCATCACTCAATTTATTCTGTTCTTGCAATGACTGAATAACCTTTTCACGGCGCTCATATAAATCACGTAAATACGCTAAACGAGTATCTAATTGGCGTAACTGCGTATCATCTAAACCTTGTGTTACTTCTTTACGGTAACGGGCAATAAATGGAACACTGGCACCTTCATCAATTAAGCGGATGGCAGCTTCTACTTGGTTTGGACGTACGGCAAGCTCACTTGCCAACTGCTGAACTAAGTCAGTCATCGTGTTTGATCCCACAAGGATAAAGTTTAAAAGCACTGATTATAAAGACCAAGCCCATAAAATCCACACTTGTTTGCGTATTCAAAACGTTTTTTTGTATTGACTCTGAATATTTATACTTTTTACGACTACTAGAGCACATAAAAACAGGAGTTCAACTATGAAAAAGTTGAGGCTGAGCTCTGTCTTTTAATCTTTATAAAATATAAACGTAGGACTTATGTCATGTATCTGACAAAATTTTATTATAATTTATGAGAAAATGAACATATTGGTACACTCTTTAAAAGATAAAAATATAGAGATTCAACAAGGTTTTATTCGTCTAACTTTTTATCGAACCCAACTATCTGCTTATTTCAACAATTAAAAAATCAAAAGAAACAAGTCAGCGAACCTAAAATAACTTATTTGAAACAATTAGTTATTAATATTTAATTATTAAAAAATTATCAAAGATTTAACTATTTGTTTTTTTAGATCAGTCTTTGCTAAATTATGAGCTTAAGATGTTGTTTTTTGGTTTCAAACTACCTTGAAAATTGTAATTTTGAGCAAATTGATACATAGTCTTAACAAGAACATCAGCATTATACTGAGGGCTTGTTGGCAATAAGCCTCACCGACCCAATAATATATAAATTATGACTTTAAAGGGAGTACATCATGAGTTTAGTTGTACCTGCTGAACATCCTGAAACCGTACACAACGAAACGGATCGTGTCGAACGTATTTTAGTGGTCGATGACGATGTGCGTTTACGTACCCTCTTGCAACGTTTTTTGGAAGATAAAGGCTTTGTTGTAAAAACTGCCCACGATGCTTCGCAAATGGACCGTCTATTACAACGTGAGTTATTTTCACTTATCGTACTCGACTTTATGTTGCCAGTTGAAGATGGTTTGAGTATTTGCCGTCGTTTACGCCAATCAAATATTGATACACCAATCATCATGCTCACAGCGCGCGGTAGCGATTCAGACCGTATTGCAGGTCTTGAAGCTGGTGCAGACGATTACCTGCCAAAACCATTTAATCCAAATGAACTTTTAGCCCGTATCCGTGCTGTATTGCGCCGCCAAGTTCGTGAAGTTCCTGGTGCTCCAAGCCAACAAGTTGAAGTTGTGAGCTTTGGTCCATGGTCTCTAGACTTGTCTACCCGCACACTAACACGCGAAGGACAAATCGTTACCTTAACGACTGGTGAATTTGCAGTATTAAAAGCATTGGTACAACACCCACGTGAACCATTAACGCGCGACAAACTCATGAATTTAGCTCGTGGTCGTGAATGGGGTGCAATGGAACGTTCAATTGACGTTCAAGTCTCTCGCCTACGTCGTTTAATTGAAGATAATCCTGCACGTGCACGTTATATTCAAACGGTATGGGGCGTGGGTTATGTATTTGTTCCAGATGGTGCGGAATAAGTTTGAGATAAGATAGAGTGAGTTTAGATCCAATCGCGCCACAAAACTTTACTGATTACGCTACCTACTCAGAACGGAAACGAACTCGGTGGGAACGTTTTCTCGACAAAATTAAGCCACGCTCTGCTGCCATGCGTACCACTATTCTGGTATTGCTGGTGGTGTTTTTTAGCTTATTTATGTCGTTATGGTTCTTTTGGCGCACTCTTTACTTACCTGAAATTCAACAACACGCGCGTTATCTTGCAGTTGAACTCGAGCTCGTCAACAATCCGGATATACGAATTTTTCATCGCGAAAATGAAGTCGATGTTGATGAGTGGTTACGTAATCGTGTTGGAATTGAATACATTACCAATCCCAAAGAATATCCAAGTGTCCGCGATAAAGTAATTGCTGAGTTTTTTACTAATCAAATCGAACAAAAACTGGCAAATGAGATTGGGGCTAAGGATGTTACGGTTTACTTCCAGTTTAAGCCTAGCCCACGTATTTGGATTCAAACACCTGAAATGCATGGGAACTGGGTTCGTGAACCTTTAAAAACCTATGCAAACTACAGCCCTGAGCTATTAATTGGTTGGGTCGTTGGTGTACCTTTACTGTCAGCTATCATTATTTTGATTCTAGTCAGACAAATGAACCGCCCTTTGCGTCGTTTGCAAAATGCTGCCAATGAATATAGTAAGTCAGGGACAGCGCCTTACCTAGATACCAATCATGGTCCATTAGAAATTCGACAGGTGAACCAAGCCTTTAACCGCATGGTCTATACACTCGATCAAACCGAGCGTGAACGACGTATTATGTTGGCTGGTATCTCTCATGATTTGCGAACGCCTTTAACTCGTATTCGTTTAACAGCAGAAATGCTACCTGATGAGTTCTTACGTGAAGGTCTGGTCTATGACGTAGATGATATGGACGCAATTCTTAATCAGTTCATTTCGTATATGCGCGATGGTTCAGATGAAGAGTTGAAAGACACCAATATCAATATACTTTTGCAAGAACTTGTTGTGCAATTTAAACCACTTGATATTCAATTTGAGATGCAGGATGTGCCTATTATTCCGGCACGTAGCCTTTCTTTAAAACGGCTTATTGCTAACCTGATTAATAATGCAAAACGCTATGGTGCTGAACCTATAGATCTCAGTGCAAAAGTTGAAAATGAAAATATTTTAATTACTGTTGCCGATCATGGTGAAGGTATTCCACCAGATCAAATTGAAGAATTAATGCAGCCCTTTGTCCGCGGAGACGCCGCAAGAACGATCCAAGGGAGTGGACTTGGATTGGCTATTGTCAAACGTATTGTCGATATTCATCATGGTGAAATTCAAATTCACAACCGTGAACAAGGCGGTTTAGAAGTTATTATTTCTTTACCGATCCCAAAATCAGTCCCTGAAGAAAATAGCTCGATCAATCCATTAGAAAAAATAAAACAAACTTTGAGTGAGCGCTTTTAATTTAACCAGTTGGTTATTAAAAGCCTCATTTTAAAGATAAATAAAAGCGATAAAAATCAATTAAATAAAAACCATAAATATAATTTATACCACCATTTATTTACAAAATTAGACCTTAGCCTAACACCTATGCACTTTTCAATTTTTCATAGCTAAAATCCCGTATGTTTTGACAATTCTGAGGATGTCCAATGTCTTTAAGTCGTATTCGCCTAGCTTCTCTTCATGACAAGGTCATCAGTGCTGAACAAGCTGCGCAATTCATCGAAGATGGAATGACTGTAGGTATGAGTGGTTTTACTCGTGCTGGTGAAGCTAAAGCTGTTCCACAAGCACTTGTAGAACTTGCAAAGAAAAATCCGTTAAAAATCACGTTAATTACGGGTGCCAGCTTAGGTAATGACTTAGACAAACAACTCACGGAAGCAGGTGTTTTATCTCGTCGTATGCCATTCCAAGTGGACAACACTTTACGTCGTGCCATTAACAATGGCGAAGTTATGTTTATTGATCAACATTTGTCTGAAACTGTTGAACAAATGCGTAACCAACAACTTAAACGCCCTGATGTTGCGGTAATTGAAGCAATTGCAATTACTGAAGATGGTGGCATTATCCCAACAACTTCTGTAGGTAACTCTGCAAGTTTTGCTATTTTTGCCGAGAAAGTTATTGTTGAAATCAACACATCTTTAAGCGAAAGCTTTGAAGGTTTACACGACATCTATATTCCGACTTATCGTCCAACACGTACTCCAATTCCATTAACAAAAGTGGATGAGCGTATTGGTACAACAGCAATCCAAATCGATCCTGCAAAGATTGTCGGTATTGTATTTAACGATACTCACGATTCACCATCAACGGTAACTCCGCCAGATGATGAAACTCAAGGTATTGCAAACCACCTTATTGCTTTCTTTAATAAAGAAGTTGCTGAAGGTCGCTTACCAAAGAGCCTTGGCCCATTACAAGCGGGTATCGGTTCCATTGCGAATGCTGTATTAACAGGTTTAAAAGATTCTGACTTTGAAGACCTCATCATGTACTCAGAAGTATTACAAGACTGTACTTTTGAATTAATTGATGCAGGCAAAATGAAATTTGCTTCTGGTAGCTCAATTACGCTTTCTGCAAAATGTGGGGAGAAAGTTTTTGGCAATATCGAAGCTTACAAAGACAAATTAGTACTTCGTCCACAAGAAATTTCTAACCACCCTGAACTGGTTCGCCGTTTAGGTATTATCGGCATTAACACTGCGCTTGAGTTCGATATTTACGGCAACGTGAACTCGACTCACGTATGTGGCACTAAAATGATGAATGGTATTGGCGGTTCTGGTGACTTCGCTCGTAATGCTCACTTGGCAATTTTTGTGACCAAATCAATTGCTAAAGGCGGCGATATCTCTTCTATCGTGCCAATGGTGAGCCATGTTGACCACAGTGAACATGATGTTGATATCTTAGTGACAGAACAAGGTTTAGCAGACTTACGCGGTCTAGCGCCTCGTGAACGCGCTCGCGCTGTTATCGACAATTGTGTACATCCACTTTATCGTGATGCATTAAATGATTACTTTGATCGTGCATGTGCTAAAGGTGGACATACTCCTCATTTACTTCGTGAAGCACTGTCTTGGCATGCAAACTTCGAAGAAACTGGTCAAATGCTTCAAGCAGCACCAGTTGCAAAATCAGCTTAAATCACTAATTGAATTAAAGCACTCCTAAGGGGGTGCTTTTTTATTTGTGTAAATTATTAATAAACACTGCTCAAGCCCGAGTTTTTATTTTATCTTTTGAGCACATCAAAACAAAAAGTAGAAATCCATATGTTTATCATTCGTCAATTTACAAATGCGGATCTGGAAGATGTCGTCATTTTATGGGAAAGCTGCGGTCTGACTCGACCTTGGAATAATCCTGAAACCGATATTTTTAGAAAAGTCTCACAACAAGATGATTTGTTTTTAGTTGCGATTAAAGATGAGCAACTGATTGGCACGCTTATGGGCGGCTATGACGGCCATAGAGGCTGGATTAATTATTTGGCTGTTCACCCCCACCAACAACGCTTAGGCATAGCTACAGCCCTTGTTCAGCAGCTTGAAAAACGACTGATTGCTAGAGGCTGCCCAAAACTTCAATTATTGGTACGTAAAGATAATTTGAATGTACTGAATTTTTATGAACAACTCGGCTATGACGAAGTAGAAGCGGTATGTTTAGGAAAACGTCTAATTAACGATACTTCACATGATTAGAGCCTTATTTATTATTATTTTGGCATAACACAGAGAACAAACTGAGTTTGGGGATAAGTAAGTGTGCTTGTGGATAAATCTCATTTTACCCACAACCAAACAAATAATAGTTCAGATAAAATCACAAGCATGAAAAAAGCCTCATACGTTATGTATGAGGCTTTTTCGAATATGGTGGCGAGACCCAGGATCGAACTGGGGACACACGGATTTTCAATCCGTTGCTCTACCTACTGAGCTATCACGCCGTTGGCCTGTATTAAGCCGTATCTCAGAACAATAGTCAACAATTATCCTGAGTTTTTGATTTAACTGAGTATTTTTTATACTTAAAAAAAATCCCTGATGGGATCAGGGATTGAAAACACAAATAATGGTGGCGAGACCCAGGATCGAACTGGGGACACACGGATTTTCAATCCGTTGCTCTACCTACTGAGCTATCACGCCGAAGTGGGCGTATTAAACAATGTTTATATGACCACGTCAAGCAACTTCCGTATTTTTTGTAACAAGTGATTATTTTTAAATCACCATCACATACTGACTAGGCTGTTAATGATGTAATTTACCAATGTGAGCCAAACAACGATGAATTGCGCCGCAGCCCGGCTCAAAAATTTTAACGCCTTTTGACTCTTCTATACGACAAGCTTCTTCAACCAAGCGCTCAGCTACCCCACGACCACGGTTAGCAGGGTGAACAACAATATATTCAAGGACCTTGCTTTCACCTTGTCCTGAAGACCAGATTGCACCTATAATTTTGGTGTTAAATTCAGCAGTGTATAGCGTGGTATACTGTTGTAAATCTTGTTCAAGTTGTTCAATCGCATCGTGCCCGTCACCAAACTCCGGACTTGTATCATACAAACGCTCAAGCTGATCGCGGATCTCTGAATTATCTAGAGAACTATAAGCATGTACGGTAATAGGCATTGATTAACCCTCCTGAGCAAACTATGATGCTGTCACGAATTCGTCACAGCGAAATTGTCGTTAACATCCAATCATTTTTGACGTTTTTTGAGGAACGTGTCCATGACGCAACGTATCAGTGAAGTGGTTAGAAATACCAATGAAACCAAAATTCGAGTTCGATTAAATCTCGACGGTACTGGTCAAGGCACACTAAACACTGGAGTTCCATTTTTAGACCATATGATTGATCAAATCAAGCGACATGGCTTATTTGATATCGATATTCATTGTGACGGAGACCTCGAGATTGATGATCACCACACCGTAGAAGACTGTGGAATCACGCTTGGACAAGCTTTTGCACAAGCTTTAGGCGATAAAAAAGGTTTAAAACGCTATGGTCATTTTTATGCACCATTAGACGAAGCTTTATCTCGCGTTGTTGTAGATTTATCTGGTCGTCCAGGTTTATTCATGGATATCCCATTTACCCGTGCACGCATCGGTACCTTTGATGTCGATTTATTTTCTGAGTTTTTCCAAGGTTTCGTAAACCATGCGCTTATGACCTTACACATTGATAATTTGAAAGGTAAAAATAGTCACCATCAAATTGAAAGTGTGTTCAAAGCGCTAGCTCGTGCTTTACGTATGGCATGTGAAGTTGATCCACGTGCAGAAAACACGATTGCATCGACAAAAGGTAGCCTCTAATGACACGTATCGCGTTACTTGATTATGGCATGGGCAATCTACACTCAGCAGCTAAAGCACTTGAGCATGTGGGCGCTACAGTCGATGTGACCAATGATCCAAAATTAATTGCACAAGCCGATAAAATTGTTTTTCCGGGCGTTGGTGCAATGCGTGACTGTATGCAAGGCATGCGTGAAGCAGGTATTGATGAAGTCGTACGTAAAGCTGCTTTTAATAAGCCAGTTCTTGCGATTTGTGTAGGCATGCAAGCATTACTACAAAGTTCTGAAGAAAATGGCGGCGTAGACGCACTCGGTATTTTTGACGGCGTAGTAAAGCACTTCCCTCAAATGGAAGGTTTAAAAGTACCACACATGGGCTGGAACCAAGTTCACCAAATGGACCCAAGCCATCCAATGTGGAATAACATCGAACAAGATGCTCGCTTCTACTTTGTACATAGTTACTATGTCGAACCAAAAGATGAAAGCGTTGTGGCTGCGACTTGTGAGTATGGTGTGAACTTCTGCACAGCAATTCACAAAGATAATTTATTCGCGACCCAATTCCACCCAGAGAAAAGTCATACTGCTGGTTTGCAGTTACTTAAAAACTTTGTGGAATGGAATATTTAATCTGATTTAAAACTGAAAAGATCAGGTCTAGATGGCCTGATCTTTTTTTATTTACAATAATAACTAATCATTTATAGAATGATGTTTTATTCAACAAAATATTGAATATTTATACTATTAAATAAAATCAAATGATCAGGAAAACAAAATGAATTCACCTTTCGAAAATCAGCCACTTCAACAAGATTCCCCCTTTAAAGCTAATGGTCGTTTTGGACGACTCTCTTATGCTGCTTGGACATTCTTATTTTCACTCGTCATCGGCATCATTGTTGTTGCCATCGCATTCACTTTTGGATTTACATCTAGTCAGGATCTAACTGGCCTTTCTACAGCAGGCATGATTGTTATCGCCATTCTTTATATTGTTTGCCTCTATGTAAGCTTTGTATTTACAATTCGTCGTTTACATGACCGCAATAATACAGGATGGTTATCATTGCTGATGCTTATCCCTGTCGTAAACCTCATTTTCATGATTTATCTCTTTGCGGCAAAAGGTACAGAAGGCAATAATGATTACGGCCCACAACGCCCTACCCCTGGTTGGGAACGCATTTTAGGCTGGATTTATATTATCCTGATTCCGCTTGCTTTTGTTTTTGCTATTGTTGCCACAATCATGGCTCCCACCTATGAAGGTTATGTTGAAAAAAGTGAAAGTGTGGTCATTGGTACCCCTTCTCAGTCTCAATAATTTTTAAAGACATTCATAAAGCCTAGTTCTCTAGGCTTTATATATAAAGCTAATAGCTCAATTCATTTGTATGCTGTTAAATATGTCCGAAGCCTCTCCCTTCCTTGATAAAGCCTCTATTCAGCAACTTCCTCCTTTTGAAAATCTTAACTATCAAAATATTGTCTTGATTGAAAATATTGAGCAATGCAAAACTATTGAAGAAGAATTAAAAAACGCTGTAGTTTTGGGATTTGATTCTGAATCTAAACCGACTTTTCGAGTGGGTGAAGTGTCAACAGGTCCACATTTGATTCAGCTGGCCACAGCAAAAAAAGCCTATTTATTTCATGTAAATTCATCAACTTTAAAATTTTTACAGCCCATTTTGTCTAACTCTCAGCAAATTAAAGTTGGCTTTGGCCTTAAAAATGACAAACACATTTTTCATAAAAAAGGCATTGAGCTGGAAAGTTGTGTCGACCTAGCCAAAGGCTTTAGTCACTTTGGTTTTACCCAGCAAATGGGAGTACAAAAAGCGATTGCACTACTATTTGGACAATATCTTGCAAAGTCGAAAAAAGTTGGAACTTCAAATTGGGCACGAAAGCCACTTACATCACAACAAATAAGCTACGCTGCCGCCGATGCGTATGCTGCATTATTGGTATTTGAAGAGCTAAGAAAGCAAGAACTATTACCAGCTCACATTTCACAAACGATTCAAACCGCACTTCAAGCGTAAAGTTATAAAAGTCTTTTCTAAGGCTTAGCGATTGATCAATACTTTGCTAAGATGTGCACAATTTCATAATCATGATGAAGCAAGGAGCGGAAGCATGCTAATCATTCCAGCAATTGACCTGAAAGATGGTAAATGTGTGCGTTTAAAACAAGGGCGTATGGAAGACGATACCGTTTTCTCTGACGATCCAGTTGCAACTGCCCAGCATTGGGTAAATGAAGGCGCACGTCGTTTGCATTTGGTTGATTTGAATGGCGCTTTCGCAGGTACCCCAATTCATAAGCCTGTTGTTGAAGCAATTGCTAAAGCTCAGCCAGAATTACCAATTCAAATTGGTGGTGGTATTCGCTCACTAGAGACTATCGAACACTACTTAGAAGCTGGTGTGACTTTTGTCATTATTGGTACTAAAGCAGTTCAAGAGCCTGAATTTGTAGAAGAAGCTTGTAAGCGCTTTGCTGGCCACATCATTGTTGGTATTGATGCCATGAATGGTATGGTTGCAACTGACGGCTGGGCAAACGTTACTGACGTTAAAGCAACTGATTTAGCAAAACGTTTTGCAGATGCAGGCGTGTCTAGCATTGTTTATACAGACATTGCGCGTGATGGCATGATGCAAGGTGTAAACGTTGAGCAGACTGTAAACTTGGCTGAATACTCAGGCTTACCAGTGATTGCTTCAGGTGGCGTAACTAACCTTGATGACGTTCGTAACTTAAAAGGCAAACCAGGCATTTTAGGTGCAATCACAGGTCGTGCAATTTATGAAGGCACTCTAAACCTTCGTGAAGCTCAGCTTCTGTTAGATGAAAACCGTCTTTAATTTTTAAGATGTAAAAAAAGAGCCTGTTTAGGCTCTTTTTTATTACTGATATGACAAATACATTCCTAATCAATACACCACATTACGAATAAATTTAAGTACTTGGTTGCCACTATTGATATAGGTGTAAGTCACTGAACTGGCATATATAAATGAAGAACCAGCAACGATAGTTTTTGAGCTATCTGCAAATTGTATGGTCAACTCACCTTCTAATACGTAAATAAGCTCTTGCCATCCTTCTGGGTCTGCTTCGGCAACATAAGACTCCCCTATTGCTAACGACCATATCCAAAGCTCAACTTGCGAACGCGATGGAACTGAAGCCAAAAAAGTCGCTCTGCTTTCTTCTTTTTCACCTTGCCAAGCCAGTGCATTGACCAAAGCTTGTTCTTTGTGCTCAGGTGCACTCACAATCGTTCTAAAATCGACGCCCAACACTGCCGCAATTGCATCGAGTTTAGCTAAGCTAATATTGACTTGCCCTGTTTCCAAAGCTGCGATTGTCCGTCTGCTCACCCCTGCCTGATCGGCCAAGTCCTGTTGGCTTAAATCTCGTTCATCTCTTAAGGAACGAATATTTGTGCCGACATGCTGTAAAACGGTACTGGACTGGCTCATAAATTAACGCAGCAAATAAAATGTGAGCAATATATTGCACAAAATAGAAGAATAGCGCAATATGTGCAGTATATTGCACAATTCTTTCTAATTTGAATATGTCACCAATTTCTTTGAGTTCAAGCAAAGCCCCTCAGTTAGCACTCGTTTTGATTACGATCATTTGGGGTGGAACATTCCTTACCGTGCAATATGCACTGAATTTTTCATCGCCTATGTTTTTTGTGGGCTGCCGCTTTGCTGTCGCGGCGCTTACCTTGCTGCTTATTTCTTTCAAGAGTATGAAAGGCGTTACTTTAAAAGATCTAGGTGCTGGCAGCACGATTGGTCTTGTAATTGCAGCAGGTTATGGCACACAGACGATTGGTCTTCAAACCATTCCAAGTAGTGAGTCGGCTTTTTTAACAGCACTCTATGTTCCGCTTGTACCTATTCTAATGTGGCTCATCTTTAGAAAAGTTCCACACATTATGACTTGGGTGGGAGCAGTCCTTGCTTTTGCTGGCCTTATTTTATTGACAGGTAATGGTTTCGAACAAATCTCTCTAAATTTTGGACAGCTTGTAACAGTACTCGGATCACTTGCGATTGCTTTAGAAATTATTTTTATTAGTTACTTTGCTGGAAAAGTAAATTTACGTCGCGTCACCGTCATTCAACTCGGCGTAGCCTCTCTGGTTTCCTTTGCCATTATGCCTGCGGTGAGGGAACATGCAATTCCTGCATTTTCATGGCCACTTGTACTCCTTGCTGTTGCATTAGGTTTAGCCAGTGCACTTATTCAATTTGTGATGAACTGGGCTCAACGTATGGTTGATCCTTCCCGTGCTGCAATTATCTATGCAGGAGAACCTGTTTGGGCAGGAATTATTGGTCGAATTGCGGGTGAGCGTTTACCAATTATTGCTCTTTTGGGTGGTGCTTTAGTGGTATTAGGTGTTTTAGTGAGTGAGTTAAAACTTAAGTTACCCATTAAAAAAACTAGAAGAATTCGAGAATAAAAAAGAGAGCTTAATGCTCTCTTTTTTATCTATTATTTTTTCTTCAATGAAATACAAGGCTGATAGTACTCAACCGTTGGCATTGGATCATAAAAGGGATGGAGCAATGCTTTCCATTCCTGATAAGCCTCAGACTTTCTAAACCCTTCTGTATGATTTTCAATCTCATCCCAAAAGATCATTAAAATATAATGATGTGGGTCAGTTGCATGTCTAATGAGTTGAACAGCATTGAAGCCCTCCATTGGATAAACAATATGTTTAGCTTGCTCGAAAGCTTCAAGAAATGCTTCACTTTGCCCAGACTTTATATTCAAATGTACATGTTCAATAATCATGATTTATTGATACATCGGACGGTTATCATTTAGCGCAATCAAGCCGCGAATTGCACGATATACAATCCAGATCCACGCAGCACCAATTACACCCACACAAAATACGGTCGATGAGATTGCAACGCCTGCAAACAGGTCAGTATTTTCACCTGTAAAGAACAAGAAAATAAACGGTAGAAAGGCAATAATATTCCAAGCGAGATACCACCAGAATGTTCGGATTTGCCATGTAAAGTGGCTCGCAAAAATTGAACCTTGCACATCAGAACGTTTTACATAGTTAATAATTAAAGCAATAACCGCAAGTAAGCCGCCTGTAAAAATAGCGACAATATAAAGTACATATAAAATAAGCGTTAAAGTACGATTTGGATCTTGGTCGATAGAACTATTCATTTTTATACCTCTCAAGTTTAATAAAACAATTTACTTTTATGAGCCCCGCAACACATTTAAGGGAGAAATTAGCCACAAAATCAAAAGTAAATGAAGGAATATGGTACAAAAATAAATCTTACGGAATGGTTGTTTTTGTGTTTTATGTCTCAGTTTTTGTTGTGCCCACCATGCAGCAGGCCAACCTCCTAAAAAGCTAACAATGTGCAATGTTTGTTCAGGCACACGACGATTGCCTAGTTGTGCAGCCTCTTTATCTTGTGAATAAAGCCAATAACTTAAGGCATTCATCATTAAAACAAACAACAAGGTATAGGCTGGTAAAATATGGATAAAACTCATAATTCCCATTAAAACGAAATAAAACACGATCCCCATTTGCATTGCAGACCATGGACTGGCTTGAAAAGAAGATTGTGTTTTTACTGGTTTTGATGTTTTACGAGTTTGAGATGCTTTTAAATAAGTGACCTGCTGGGCACGAAAGCGCCCCTGCTCATCGAGAATAATCAGATATTCCAGTGCACAGCCAATAATTGGCCGAGGACCGGGGCGTGCAAAATCTTTAATATACAAAAAGACTCGTTCTTTTTCAGCATCATCTGGCTGAATAAAGCCATAACCTTTTTCGTCGAACCATTCGACTAATCGCCCCTGATCTCGCATCTTTATTCCCTTTTATGCTTTTACATGACTTAAACGGTCTTGCATCATTGCTCGCATTTCCTGCGGGTCTTTTTGCAAAATGTCATCGCCGGTACGTCCTTCTTCTTTATTTTTTTGAGCAACTTGCAAACGCATTGACCAAAAGCGGCATGCTGCCATTGCTAAGAATACATCTAAACACTCAAGTTCATCTGAAGTAAGCACACGAACCTTTTGGTATGCCGCTAAGTAAGCTGCCACTTTGTCTGAGTTTAAATGTGCTGCTGGATATTCGGTACAAAAATCATTGATGGTAATCGCAATATCAAATAGCAACTCATCTTGATTTAATTCATAAAAATCTAAAATACCTTGTAATTGCTCACCTTCAAACAAAGTATTGTCACGGAACAAATCTGAGTGAATAAAACCTGTTGGTCGGTTTGAATACTGCGCTGTTTTAGCATTAAAAGCTTGATAGACCTGCTCAAGTAACGTTTGGTCTTCTTGTGTCATATTTGGCTTAAGCTGTTCTGCAACACCTGTCCAGTATTGATGATCACGTCGATACTCACGCTCAAGCGGAAAATCTTGTAAAGCCACATGTAGCTTCGCCTGTGCGTCTGCAATTGCGGCAACTTGCGCTACTGTCGTTTGCATGGGATGGTGGCCCATGAGACGTGGTGCAATCTGTGCAGGCTTTTCTGCAATCACATGAACCGCTTGTCCGCTATGTTTTAACGGCACTGCAACGGGTACATCATGAGTCCCCAATTGTTCAAGTACAGGAATAAGTTCACCTGCCCCTTGTGCATCTAACTCTTCAAACACTGTTAGTACATATTGTTTGCGGTTTACATCAACCAAAAAATAATTGGTGTTTTGAATACCTCCCTGAATTGGGTTCAGCTCCAACACCTCTAATCCATAAGGTGCAGCAAAGGTGCGAACTTCATCTAAACTCAACGGAGTATAAACCGACATGGAAAACCTGCAAAAAACATCTGTGAAGTTTGATAGAATACCTCTTCCCTCCATGAAGGTGTAGCGCCTGTGTAGGAACTTTCACCAACGGCGATTATTTTTGGAAAAAGCTATGCTTGCTAAACGTATTATTCCTTGCCTAGACGTTGATAACGGACGCGTAGTTAAAGGCGTTCAATTCCTCGATATTCGTGATGCTGGCGACCCTGTAGAAGTGGCACGTCGCTATAACGAACAAGGTGCAGACGAAATTACTTTCTTAGACATTACCGCTACACATCATGGACGCGATACCACTTACCGTACTGTTGAACGTATGGCCGAGACTGTATTTGTGCCATTAACTGTCGGTGGTGGTGTACGTAAGGTTGAAGATATTCGTGCGTTATTAAATGCAGGTGCAGATAAAGTGAGTATTAACTCAGCTGCCGTATTTAACCCAGAATTTGTTCAAGAAGCTTCACAGCACTTTGGCGCGCAATGTATTGTGGTTGCAATTGATGCCAAAAAAACTGGCGACAACAAATGGGAAATCTTTACTCACGGTGGCCGTAAACCAACGGGTATTGATGCCATTGAATGGGCTGTACAAATGGCTGACTACGGTGCGGGTGAGTTACTGATTACCAGTATGGACGCCGATGGTACTAAAGCAGGTTACGACATTGCTTTAATGCGTGCCATTAATGACCGCGTTACCATTCCAACCATTGCTTCGGGTGGTGTTGGCAACTTACAACATCTTGCAGACGGTATTTTACAAGGTGGTGCAGACGCAGTATTGGCAGCAAGTATTTTCCACTTTGGCCAATATACGATTCCAGAAGCTAAACAATATTTAGCTGATCAAGGCATCGAAATGCGCTTGTAAGTTTATTGATATTTAAAGGGGCGATATGCCCCTTTATTTTTATGCAGCGCCATCTACAGCATTCACCACACTAGTAAGCTCAGGCTTTTCTTTTTTCTCGACCCATTTTGCAGGAAAGATTTTTTCTACAGCTTGAGACAGCGATCTAGCAAGCGTAGTAGGTAACCGTATCCCCAAAGGGTTTTGCTCTTTTAAATCTGCCGAAGAAACAACCCGTGTTCCCATTACATAATCAAACCAAGGTTTGGTCACACACCAATTGGCGTCTTGATTAGAGTTCATGTGGTGATCGTAATGCCACGGAATTTTACGCTTTGCCCAGTCGGGCTCTAAATGCGCACGGCGATGAATATAATAATAATTACCAGCACTGTACCAAGCTGCGAGAGCCATACCTTTTGAAAACGGGTAAAAAATTGCGCTTGAAACAGTTGCCACCACAGCAAGCGAAATTAACTCATTTTTAGTTCGCCAGTTACCAACACCTTCCACATAGCAATCATCATGAAATTGCTGTTTACGGACTTCACGATGATGTGCCCAATGAGACTCCATGCTTTTTGGTACGGGGCTATAGCGCGGTTTTCCGGCACGGTGTACACCATGCAATATATATTTATGCGCCACCCATTCAAATGCATTTGCAACCGCAATTCCTGCAATGAACCCTTTTAACATCACCTAACTCCTTTTTCTTTTTATTCAGAATATAAAATTCGTTATGCTAGATATTGACCAGAATTTATGGTTTCATTGACAAATCACGACAAGAAAGAGGTGGTTAAGGATGCCACAACTAAAAAATTATACAGGCTCAGTATATGGAGGACTGGGACATCTATTAAAGGCTTACTGTGAAGCTAACGAATTAGCTATTCCTGAACAATTAGAGCAAATTCAAAATCTGGAACGCTTTGACTACGTCGTTTGGCGTGATCTATTAGAAGTGATTTATAAACTGGACCCGAAGCCGGGATTAGGTCTGGAAATTGCCAAATATGTGCAACCCAAACATCTAGGGATTATTGCCTACCTAGCGCTCTCTTGCGATAACTTAGGGGAAGCTTTAATTCGCTATCATGATTTTCATCGTCTGATTTATGACGGTAGCCCTTTAGTCGTTGAACTACAAGGAAGATATGGCTCTATTCGCTGGGAAGCGACTGAGTTACACCCTACCCAGCTTACTGATGAAATCGCGATTGCACTGGTCATTCAGTTTTTACGTCTTTTTATGTCTCATGAAGATGTGCATTTACATGAAGTACATTTCTTAAATACTGCCCCTAAAAATATCAGGGTTTATGAACAATACTTCCAATGTCCCGTTCGTTTTAGCCAGCCGCGTACAGAGTTGCTCATTCCAATTACGGAAATTCATAAGCCGCTTAGCAGTGCCGACCACACCCTACAGCAGCTATTAGTTCAGCAAGCACAAGCGCTGTTAGAACAATTACCAAATTCGACCCAACTTGATCAGCGTTTACAGCATTCAATTTTGACTGGACTGCAAAAGAATCAATATCAAATTGAATATATTGCTGCTCAATTAGGTCTGTCCGTGCGGCAACTCCAAAGACACTTACAACAACAAAACACCACCTTTCAGGAACGCGTTCAGCAAGTACGATTTATGCTCGCAACCGAGTATCTAAAAGACCCGCATTTAAGTTTACAAGAGATAGCCCTTCTGCTTTGTTACTCGGAACAAAGTGCTTTTCAAAGAGCTTTTAAGCATTGGACCAATCAAACACCACAGCAATGGAGGGATCATTTTTTAGACAAAGAATAACCAACCAAAACTTACAAATCTTTTCTTGATTAAAACAACACTGAAAACAAAAATTTCATATAGTCACATGCTTCAAATTTATGTGACGCAATTCACATTAATTAAAATAGATTAAATAAATGAGTAATCAGAATGAATAAATATTTTGCTGAATTTCTAGGTACGTTTTGGCTAGTCTTTGGTGGTTGTGGTAGCGCAGTATTAGCCGCAGCTTTCCCTGAACTTGGTATTGGCTTTGCAGGTGTAGCCCTTGCCTTTGGTTTAACCGTACTGACAGGCGCCTATGCTCTAGGGCATATCTCAGGTGGACATTTTAATCCTGCGGTAAGTGTTGGCCTTTGGGTCGGCGGCCGCTTCGATGTTAAAGATTTAATTCCCTATATTGTTGCTCAAGTGGTCGGTGCGACTGCTGCTGCATTTGTTCTCTACATTATTGCTCAAGGCCAAGCGGGCTTTAGCGGTGTTGGTGGTTTTGCTTCGAATGGTTTCGGTGATTTATCACCAAACAAGTTTGGCTTAGGTTCAGCTTTCATTATTGAAGTCGTTCTTACAGCTTTCTTCTTAATCATTATTTTAGGTGCAACTGACCGCCGCGCACCTGCTGGCTTCGCTCCTATTGCGATTGGTTTAGGCTTAACGCTTATTCACTTAATCAGTATTCCAGTAACCAACACTTCGGTGAACCCTGCACGTAGTACAGGTGTTGCATTCTTTGCTGAAACTGCTGCTTTAAGTCAGTTGTGGTTGTTCTGGGTAGCGCCGATTTTAGGGGCTGTGATTGGGGCGATTATTTATAAGGTAGTTGCTGGGGAGAAGGATTAATTCTTTATATATAGCCTTAATCTGCTATCGCGGTGGGTGACATGGATGTCACCTGTTGAGCAGGGGTACACGGAAGTACCCTCTGATCAACAAAAGACTTTTGCTTACTTTTGGTCTTTCAAAAGTAAGAAATGTCTATACAAACTCAATAAGACCTAACGTGGTACTAAAGACTGTATGGCAGCATGACTATGCTAAACATCACACATAGGATGCATAAATTACAAAAACGGATTATTAATTTCTTGTTCAGCCGAACGTTCAATTTTCTCAGGCAATTCTTCTTTTTCCAAAGCCGCAACCACTTCGTTTAAAAAGCTCTGTAAAGCCTTCGCTTGTTCTAATCCGATTTTGTCTTTGGTGATTTGCAAGTTGCCATAAATGCTGACGCAATCGACATCATTTTCTAATGTTAAATCTTCAATTGATGAAGACTCTGTACCCTTTTCAAATGGCTTAAACATAGGTCTTGTCTCGTTGTTATATCTTCACAGTGTAATACGACCAATTTAAAAAAAATCGATCAAAATTAAAAGAGCCGATAAAATTAAGAATGCTCCCATCAATATATTAAAATATTTCAAACGGTTGCCCTGATTCAGCACCACTGAAAATTTATCACCACAGAACCCCCAAAAGAACAAACACACATAGCAAGTGAAGAAATAAATAACGATAAAGATCGGCAATGACTGCGGATTCTCAATGCTTGTAAACATGGTAATGCCCGACACACAAGCCAACCACGCTTTAGGGTTAAGCCACTGTAGCAAAAAACCATCTTTAAAATTGGGAATAATAATTTGGTCTACGGGAGCATTTGAAATAGAAATGTTGGCAGCAGAAAGAATAATTTTTATGCCGATATAACAAACAAATAGCGTTCCACAAATCGCAAGAATCTTTAATACAACAGGAAACTGAGTTAATAAACTCTGAAGACCAAATGCCATAAAAATTAAAAGCAAGGTAAAACCAATGGTTGCGCCTGAAATATAGGGAAGCGATCTTTTTAAACCATGATTTAAACTGGTCGATAAAATGACGGTATTCACTGGACCGGGGGTAATAGACATTGCAAATGAAAAAAGAAACATCGAGGCAAACATTGTTATTGTCCTTATTAAAATAGAATCCATAGACAGATCTGTCTATGGATTCTATTTTAAACATTTACGCTTTTGCAATAACAATCAAAAAGCTGCTTATTTCATTATTTGCAAGAAATAGTTCACCAATGCTTCGACCAGTTGCTTCACAATCGCTTGGCGTGTTTCTTCGTCAATCGTTGGAACTTTTGCTTCCATTGGTTCTGATGAACCGCTTTTTTGTTTTTTAAACTGGTCTTGTAGCGCTTTAATTTGATCGGCATTTAAATCCTGCTCACATTGGCTCTCACCATCCCAATGTAAATAGTCTAGCTTCTGATTTGGCTTAACTTGACTCGCTGTTAAAGGTAAGCGATAGACATTACGCTTTTGTTGCTCAGTTAACTGTGGGAACAGGTTAACGCCTAAGCGCTCTTCAAGGTAGCAAACACTCACCACTTTCACTTGTAGAGAGTTATTGTTTGGTGCGTAGTAAGCCCCAATAGCGCCAGTTTTTGGCATATAGACCGCTTTATAAACTGCGGTAGGAACAATCACACCCTTTCCAATCGTTTTAAGGCGTTTACCCTCAAAAACAGGGCCTGTAACTACATAGACATCTTGTTTTTGCTTAGTCGCGATAGCACGCGTAGCTTCTTCAAGTTTACGCCAAACTTCCTGATTATTTTTAGGCGCTTGCGGCACCATATTACTTAACGAAAAGCTATCAGACTGTGAGCTTTTATTTGGCATATCGCCATTCGGTGCCATATGACCACGGTCATAGCCTGAACCACGATAATCACTTAATAATGCTCGATGCTTTTGATCAATACGGGTTTCTTCATGGAAGTTGTCTTCACGCTTAATTTTGACACTCAAACGTTCTGCATTTAAATGCTCAGCCGACCATAACGGCGTTTTAGAAATGCCTGAATACAAGACATTAAAGCCATTAAAACACAGCGGATAACTATCTTTTTTTAAGCTATCTTTATTTAAAGCAGGGGGAACTTCACGATAGAACTGATTAAGGCAAGTTGAGTTAGTACTTAAAGGTGAAAACCACTGCGAAATCTTTTCACTACCAAATGCAATCGCAAAACTTCCCGCAGCAATACAAGCAAGAATAATCTTGCCAAAATGCTCACTTAGAGAGAATGAGTTTGTACCTTTACTACGTTTTTTACTTGCCATGTTTCTATCAATACCACTGTCCACACGCAGCTTAACAATCCTGCTTTTTTAAGTATATCTCTTATCTTTCAAATGGTTAAAACATGGTCATCTTTTTTGTAACTCCAATTCCCCTTACGTAACAATCTGTTGGAATTATGAGATGCTTTGGCTATTGAATTACGCCAATTGCGTATCTTTCGTTGAAAAACACTGATTGCTTATGACATGGTTAGCTCCACAAATTTGGATAAAAATATAATCGGAGTCCACTTAATGATCCATTCAAAGATTATTGGTATTGGCGTAATCACGGGATTATGTAGTATGGCCGCTTTGGCTGAGCCAGCAGTCCAGCCAGGAGATACTTTAGAAAGTTTGTCTAAAGTGAAAGTTACGACAACGGTAAATGGCCAACCTGGTTCAATTAGCGATTTAGTCAATAGCGGACAAGTACAGCAAGTTTCTGCTGCACCGACAAATGCAGCGCCTACTGGTGCTCCTATTCCGGCAGATGTTCCACCAGCACCTCCAGCAGGCGGTGAATTAGCTCCTCCAGCTGCACCAACTGATGCAGTACCACCTGCACCAAACCAAGCGCCTCCAGCGCCACAAGATCCGAACACTCCACCGCCTCCGGCAGATCCAACTCAGTCGGCAGACCCGATGGCAAAAGATGGTGGCTTGCCAGCAGATGCACCTATGCAAGCTCAGTAATCAGAGCCATAAAAAAACCAAGACATCTGTCTTGGTTTTTTTTACATCAAATTTTTAGATTTCGATTTGGCTACCTAACTCAACCACACGGTTAGTTGGGATTTGGTAGAAGTCACTCACCGGACTGGTGTTACGCTGCATAGAGATAAATAGTTTTTCTCTCCATGGAGACATACCATCGCCCACCGAATGAACAATACGATCGCGCGAAATAAAGAAGCTGATGTGCATCAAGTCATATTCAAGACCTAACTGCTCATAAGCTTGCATAAGCGCTTTTGGTACATTCATTTCATCTTTAAAGCCGTAGAAGATTTTAATACGGAAGAAATGTTCAGCTAAGGTTTCTGTTGAAATACGTTCTTCTGGTGCAACAAATGGCACATCTTCAATAACTACCGTTACCAAAATATTGCGCTGATGCAGCACTTTATTGTGCTTGATGTTATGCAGCATAGCATGCGGCACAACGTTCGGCGTACCCGTCATAAAGACAGCATCACCCGGCACCCAGTGCACACTATTACCAATACTTTTCACAAACAAATCTAGCGATAACGTATCGTGTTCGAGCTTGGCAAAAGTAAGCTCACGACCACGTTTCCATGTCATTAAGATGGTCACTGCAATCGCACCAATTAATAATGGTACCCAACCGCCCGACAAGATTTTAAGTGAAGTTGCTGCGACTAAAACCGACTCTAAAATAAAGAATGGAATAATCAGGAGCAGCACTTTTGGCATGCTCCATTTCCAAGCTGAATAGATGAACACAGCAACCAAAATCGTGTCACACAGCATGGTTAAAGTTACAGCTAGGCCATACGCACTTGCCAAGTTTGAACTGGTTTTGAAAATCAAAATTAAGATAATAATTGCGATTAAAAGTAACCAGTTTAAGAAAGGAACATAGATCTGACCCTCTTCAGACTCAGAGGTATGTTTAATGCTTAAACGTGGTAAATAACCCAATTGAATCGCTTGGCGAGCAAGTGAAAATACTCCAGAAATTACGGCTTGAGAAGCAATCACGGTTGCCATGGTCGCCATAATAATCATTGGGTAAAGTGCCCACTGTGGAACCAATAAATAGAATGGGTTTTGAATCGCCGCTGGATCTCTTAATAGTAATGCACCCTGTCCTGCGTAGTTTAAAACCAAGCACGGCAACACCACAAAGAACCATGCTAGACGAATTGGAACTGGTCCAAAATGTCCCATATCGGCATACAGTGCTTCACCACCAGTGACTGTTAAAACGACAGCACCCATAACAAAAAAGGTCATTACGGGGTGGTGATAGATAAACTGAATCGCCCAATGTGGACTAAACATACCCAACACCACAGGAGTCTGAATGACGCTGTGAAGGCCTAATAATCCTAACGATAAGAACCACACCATCGTGATCGGGCCAAAAAACTTACCGACAAAGGCCGTGCCATGTTTTTGCACCAAAAATAACGCGATGATAATGGTGATCGCAATTGGCATGATGAACGGGTCAAATACATCGGTTGCAATAGACAAGCCTTCTACTGCCGAAAGTACCGAAATCGCAGGGGTAATAATGCCATCACCAAAAAATAGCGATGCGCCAATAAAACCAATCGCAATCATGTAGATTTTTTTGTTATCGGCAATTTTGGCTTTACGCAAGTTCAATGCGAGTAAGGCCATGATTCCGCCTTCGCCATTGTTGTCAGCACGCATGACAATAGCGACATACTTGATGCTGATGATCAGCATTAAGCACCAAAAAATAATGGATAAAATTCCTAATACGTTTTCAGGCTGAATTCCCAACCCATGCGCTGCATGGAAGGACTCTTTTAAGGCGTAGAGTGGACTTGTTCCAATATCTCCAAAGACTACCCCAAGAGCTGCCAAAGCCGTGGCAGGCAAGGTTGCTTTTTTGGCCGTATTTTGCATTGTGTAATTAAACCAATATGATTTTTATCGCAATCTTATCACCTCTATTATTTTTTTTCTGTAATGCTCATCTTAAATCTTGGCAGGACTCGATTTTTTAGTTACTATCGCACGCCTTGGTGAGGTGTCCGAGTGGCTTAAGGAGCACGCCTGGAAAGTGTGTATACGTTTGCGCGTATCGAGGGTTCGAATCCCTCTCTCACCGCCAAGTTTACTTTCTATGATATCTCATAGAGTCCTAAAAGCTTAAACCCAAAGGGTTTAAGCTTTTTTTATTGCCTTATGTTTTCCAATTCCCCCTATTGAATCCTGAGATAGTTGGGGGTATAACTGGGGGTATAAATAAATTACCTATATTTTATACCCCCAAATTTCTACGGAAACCATTATAATGCTTACAGATGCTCAGGTCAGAAAAATCAAACCATTAGATAAGAAAACCAAATATTCTGATGAAAAAGGCATGTATCTGGAAGTCACGCCATCAGGTGGTATGCACTGGCGTATGAAATTTCGCTTCAATGGCAAAGAAAATATTTTTAGTATTGGTTCATATCCTGACACCACACTTGCCCAAGCAAGAAGAATTCGTGATGAAGCACGCTTAAACTTAAAAGATGGAATTAATCCAAACGAAGCGAAGAAACAAAAAAAATTGCAGATCGATGAAAATACACTTTTCAGAGCACTTGCAATGGAATGGATGCAAGACCGTAAAGCAGTCATTAAAGGAACGACTTATTTACGTGATTTATCGGTATTTGAAAAAGACCTATTTCCTACTCTAGGCAATATGCCAATTGATCAAATTAAAGGGAAAGACGTACTCGCTTGCGCTAAGAGAATTGAAGAGCGTGGAGCGTTGGAAATGGCAAAACGCTCTATTCCTTTAGCTGGCCGTATTTTTCGCTTTGCGATTCGAAAAGGCATTATAGAGAATGATCCCACCCCACACTTAGGTGAAGCTCTTAAACCACGTAAAGTAAAAAATATGGCTCGACTGGATATTTCCGAATTTCCTGCTTTTCTTGAACGTATGGATCGTTACCATGGAAATCTAATCATTCGATCAGCATTACAATTGATGACTCTCACTTTTGTCAGAACAGCAGAACTTAGAATGATGGAATGGAATGAGATTGATTATGAAAATCATTTATGGAGGATTCCAGCGCATAAAATGAAGATGGCTATGCCTCATATTGTGCCATTATCAAAGCAGACTTTAGAAATACTGAAAAAAATACAACCAATCACAGGCATAAAACCTTATGTTTTCTATAATTACAGTACAGCTAAACCAATTAGTAGCAATGCTCTTTTATGTGCAATTCGTACAATGGGCTACAACGGTAAAATGACTGGACATGGATTCCGCGGACTTGCATCCACCACTCTGCATGAGCAGGGTTATATGCATGATGCGATTGAAATCCAATTAGCTCATAGAGTTGGAAATGGAGTATCACAAGCATACAACCATGCCCAACATTTAGATTATCGAATTAAGATGATGCAAGAATGGTCTGACTTTATTGACAGTTTAAGAGATAAGAAAACGTAGTCGATAAATTATTATAAAAATAAAACTTTTTCACTCACCAGCAGTTTTAAAGTTAAAATTAAAAAAGTTATTGATTTTAAATACTTTTTTTAAATTTCATATTCTAGATAATGTGAGGTAAAACTATTTTCAAATTCATCTTTACTTATTACTATTTTTTTATCTTTGATCAAAGAAACTAACACTTCATTGTTAATAAATTTTATTGCTGCAACTACAGCTACTGCAATTCCAATAATTACTGAAGCCCCTTGTGTAAACAAAAATGTATTGTCATCAAGCAGTATTAAATTCCAACCTAAGTTATTAAATAACATTACTAATAAAGTATTTGAAATAATAATAGGCATTGAAGAAAAGTATAAAATAGTATACCAAATAGGTCTTAATTGTAACGTCTTCAAAGTTTGTTTAGCTACAAAGACATCTTCACCATTCAAAGTATCAATAGCAATTTTCTTCCTAATTTTTAACAGGTTGTTAATCATGACAAAAAGACTGTCTGGAAATTTTGATTTGATAATATCTATGTCTCTAAATCCTAACTTATCTGTACCAGCCAAAGCTTGTGCAAAGGCACTTTTTTCATGGTCCTTTATACCTTCTCGGCTACATTCTTCTTCATATCTTTTTACAGATAGTGCTCTATCAGCATAAAATTTTGCATTATGAGTAAAACGCTTTCTACTATCCAACCAAGTTAAAATTGGATAAATAAAAATAATAAGAGGCAAATATTTTAAGACTAAATCCACAGATAATCTCCAGAATTAAACAAAATTTAAAGTGTGAGATGTACTTTCTCCTCACACTATTCAATTAAGATCGATTAGTTAATACTAGTTACAATTTCTAATGCTTTAGATTGGATTAAATAATGCTGATCTGTCACATCAGGATCATACTGCACCCTAACAATTAAAGGATTCGATTCAGCAGTACTCTTATCCTCAATTAACCCTTCATGATTTTCAGTTTTGTATTCAATAATTCCATGTTCTGTGGCGAACTGAATAAGCTCTTTAACTTCATCATTTAAGCTTAAAAAATCATTTTTCCCTGCGATATAAGTCTGCATATAAGAGTCCGTATTCGTATCTACCATATGAGCAATAATCTTTTGATCTAATTCAAAAAAAGCATCATTTTCTGGCTTTTCAATACAAATATGAATTCGCTTTAGAGTTTTAGAATTAATAATTTTTTCTGCTGAAATTACTTCAGGAACAGTACTAACTATAATTCTTCCAAACTTATCCTGCATTTTGTCTGTTATAATCAGCTTCTTTAAAAACTTTTCAAGTAATCCAATTTGTATTTCATTCTCAGGATCTTTTACTTCACAGACTAGCTTCTGGTGTAAAGGAAAAAATATAAATTTAAAAAATCTTGGATTAGCTTTTAAATTAGATGGAATATAATTTTCCTCTACGTTCTTATTACGATTTCTTTCATTTTTTTCTTCATCGTACCAATCGCTCGTAATTCCATTACTTTTAAAAACTTCTCCACTAAAACCATTAAGTAGATTATCTTCGTTTAATGGCTTTATAAATCGAAATTTTAAATAATTATTACGTTCCAATGGGATCTGTCGAGGATTCTTCCGAAGCTCTTCAAAAAGCTCAATATAAGTTTCAACTGTTGTACCTTCTCGAAGTAATTTAATATCAACAACAGCATAGTTTACCGTACGATTACGCGCCATTTTAAAAGTCTCAAAATTAAAAAATTAATGGAACAATCAATGGCTTCGAAAAGCCATTGATCAGGGAAGGATTATTTTTACTTTTCTTTACGTACACCTTTAAAAGGAGTTTTTTCAGATGTCTTAACATCCATAAAACGCCCCGTATCTGTGTCACGCTTAACCCAATGACCACTTGGAGTTTGAGTCTGAGAACGGCCTTTAACCATTCCATTACGATGTCCATCACCTGATGGAGGATTTGTAGCCATAGCTAACCTCCTTTTCTGTTTAAGTTAACCTGATTAATCAGAGTGTTTCAAAAAGGGCGTTCCGCCCTTTTGAGTACTATAGCCCAATAAATCTGATTAAGTCAACCAGTTTAATCAGATTTATTTAATCTTTTATTGGTCTATAAACAAACTCATATCCACCAGAAGATGCTGTTTCTTTTTCACCTAAGATATAGCCTTGATTAAACAGTTTTTTTAGCTTCATACTTGCATTAGGAATAGAAATATCAAAATGATTAGCAATCAAAGAAGTTGTAACTTTCTGTTGTTCATAGATAAAATCCAACAATTCCTGTGTTGCAGAATTAACCTTTGGACCAATCCAGAACTTCTTACTTTCATGGTGAATTAATAAAGGTTGCTCTTTAGCCTCTGCACCGTATTGCCAATTATCTATCAAATCCTTATTCTTAAAATTTGTTAAATAAAAAGCTTTTTCTCCACGTAAATTTTTCGCTAGAGATACAATACTTTCTCTTGGGAAAGAAGCATCCGTAGCCTCAACACCAGCTAGAGATATTTCAAATATTGATATTTGAGGATTTTTATCAATATCATTCAACAGGGCTTGGTAAACTTCTCGGCCTTCTTGATTACCTATAGCTATAGGCTCCTCAAGAAAATCTCTGAGTTTAATTAAATTGGATTTATTCATCTGTTAAATTTAACCTAATTAACCAGAATCAGTCAATAAAAAAATCGAAGCATATATGGGTACCTTGCACAAGGGTTAAGCCTTTAGAAATCGTATGATCTACGAGTAAACCATCTCTGTACATTAACTGAATATTAAATGTTTCTAAACGAATACTTAGGTCTGCATCAAATTTCGCTGCTTGCTCTCTACTGCTCTTAAACCCCAATCCTCTACCACTTTGCTTACCATGCCTTGTAATATTACCTTTTGAAAAAACTTCAAAGACTAGACCAATATCACTGTCTTCACCATCATCTGGAAATTTTGAATGAAGCTTTGGATAGTTTTTTTCTAATGTTTGCCTTAATGTTTTAACCACACCAAGACCACTATCCGAAATGACTGTTTGTATATGTTTTGGTCTATGCATTGGCTTATAAATTTGAAGAGCTGCGAAACCATCCAAATTTGATTCACTATGCTCACTGACATTACCAATAAACTCAGAAAAGATTGTCAGAGCAGCTAAATCATAGTCATTGGAAGTTCTACTAACAAAGCTTGAATGAAGATTTAATATTAAATGTTTATTTTTACTAGTTGGCGATATAGAACCGAATTCTACCAATGAGGATGTATTTCCTTTAAACAAAGCAGCAGTTGAAGACTCCGGTTTTTCTGGTAATACTTTTATTTCATTTAGTAATAGATCAAAGAAACCAGCTCTATTTAAATATCCAATTGAATCTTTACAGCTCCCGAGATCTATAATTACTCTAATCCCTTTATTAACAAGCTGATTAGATAATGCGAGAAATCTTGCTATTGATTCCAATAAAAATTTAGTTTTTTTCTCAAATACAAATTTAACTGTATTTTTAGATTTAAATAAATCAGAGTGTTCTTTTAGAACACTCTCAAACTTTTCAGCATTGATCCAACCTGATGGAAATATAATAACTGTGTTTCGCTCTAAATTACTCCATCTAAAATTTTCATCTTGATGAAATTTATCTTTATTCTTATCAAGAAATGAATTTATTTCACGCTTCTCTTTACCAAGTTCTTTTGCAATCTCACGTCCCGTTAAATTCGGATGTTTTGACAAAACATTAAAAATTAAATTCTGTAAATCATCCAAACCTTTTACTCCATACTCATTTATTGCTTTAAAAAACTTGCAATTAAAAATAAGTTATTAATAATAAAAGATTCTGTAGAATTTTCAATCTACAGAATCTTTTATTTTGATACTAAGTAGAAAACTATGTGAAATTTAAATATTCCCACCTACACCTTTAAATTTTTCAACTAATATCGCAATTTTTTGAAAAACACTTTGTTTCTTTGTCAAGTACTGCGGATTTAATGGGCTCATTTTTGGCAGAACTGCATTAAGCTCAGTACCATTTTCACTGGCAAATTCTCTCTTCAAAGAGTTCATAATGTAGCGTTTCGCTGCATCCTCATTCAAATTTTCATCAATTATTAACTCCTGCACTTCGCGCTGTTGTTCTGATTGTGCAAAAGTAAAGAACGCATCAATCAAACTCGCTTTATCCTCGATCTGATCCAGATCAGTTTGATTAATAAAATCAACGATTAAACTTTCTTTAGCTCGATTGCCTAGGCTAGCACGAATCACTCGTCGCATATCTTCAACTAAGGTTGCCTTATCTTTCACTTTTTTATTATTTTCAAAAATTAGCTCTAAAATGTAATCTAGATTAATCTCTTGTGATTTCAATAAGTCAACTTCAAAAACCACATCATCCCAATCAATTGTTGATTGCTCTTTTTGTTCAGCCGATTTTTCTCTACGCAACCAATCACGAACATCATTGTAGCTAGAGCGATAATCTTGGATTTTCCGCTCGGCTGGCATATGAATCGTTTGCAAATTAACTAAATCTTCATCACTCAAATAATGCTTATTTTTAAATGCTTCAACTGCCTCAGCATCATCCATATCCACCGTTTGTAGTTCTTTTAAACTTGCAAACTCATCGTAGTTTTGCAGTACATTTTCTACACGTAAATATTCACCAAATAATTTAGCAAAAGCTTTTTTATCTGATTCTTTAAAAATCTCATCAGGATTTGGAAAGCGTTGTTCCAACTCCGTCACAACCTCTACAAAGCCACGTCGTGCCTCACCAGTCAGTACATCGGTAAAGCCCTCCATATATTCTTTATAGCTTTTTTCTAACACAACATTCTTAGTATTACTATTACCAAATAAAGTAATAGCATTAATCGTCGCTTGCTCTAAATCACGAAAAGTAACAATATTACCAAATGTTTTAGTCGCATCATAAATACGATTAGTACGTGAATAAGCCTGCATTAGCCCATGATAGCGTAGATTTTTATCTACAAATAAAGTATTTAATGTTGGGGCATCAAATCCTGTTAAGAACATACCAACCACTATCAATAAATCAATTTCTTTTGCTTTCACTTGCTTTGCAAGATCACGGTAATAGTTTTGAAAACCCTTACTATCAACACTAAAGTTGGTTTTAAATAATGCGTTATAGTCTGCAATTGCCGAACTTAAAAACTCTTTAGCACTGCTATTCATGGCTGAAACATCAAAACTTTCGTCCTGAATATCACCTACACCATCCTGTTCCTCATTGGCAGTAAATGAAAAAATAGTCGCTATCTTTAAAGGCTTATCAGTATTTTTCTGCAATTTTTTAAGTGATTCATAATACAGCTTTGCAGCATCAACACTACTCACCGCAAACATGGCATTAAAGCCCTTACTACTCACTTGTAGACGATGCGTTTTTTGGCGAAAATTATTTAAGATGTACTGACTAATCTCACGAATACGTTCTGGATGTAGTAAAGCCTGTTTATTTTCATACGCACTAAGCTTTTTCTCATCCTGTTCAGTTTCAATGGATTTAAATTGCGGACGCACATCATTATAGTCCACCTTAAACTTTAATACTTTCTCATCTCTAATTGCATCTGTAATCACATACGAATGTAATTCACGACCAAATACACTTGCCGTATCTTCTGCACCTAAGGCATTCTTTCCTGCAAAAATCGGAGTGCCAGTAAAACCAAATTGATAAAACTTTTTGAATTTTTTCTTTAAGTTTTTCTGTGCCTCACCAAACTGACTACGATGACATTCATCAAAAATAAACACCACTTGTTTGTTGTAGATCGGCAAGTCACTTTCTGTTTTCATCAAATTGT
Source organism: Acinetobacter sp. ACIN00229 (assembly GCF_016106645.1). NCBI lineage: Bacteria > Pseudomonadati > Pseudomonadota > Gammaproteobacteria > Moraxellales > Moraxellaceae > Acinetobacter > Acinetobacter sp. ACIN00229. The sequence continues at coordinate 36,458 of NZ_JADWOM010000010.1, read as the reverse complement.
TTAGTTTTTGGATAGTAGTAACAATAATTTTATTATCGTCTTTATCTAAATTTCGTTTTAAGCCTGCGGTACTGTCAGAACCATTAACACTATCAGGCGAAAAACGTTGATACTCTTTCATAGTCTGATAGTCGAGATCTTTACGATCTACTACAAAGAATACTTTATCAATATAATCCAGCTCAGTTGCCAAACGCGCGGCTTTGAAGCTAGTCAAGGTTTTACCTGAACCTGTGGTATGCCAAATAAAGCCACCACTTTCAGTCTTGCTCCAATTTTTAGTTTCAAACGAGCTTTTGATTTTCCATAAAATACGTTCAGTCGCTGCAATCTGATAAGGGCGCATTACGAGTAAAGTATCGCTTACATCAAATACAGAATAATTGAGCAATACATTAAGCAGAGTATTTCTTTGGAAAAAAGTGGCTGTAAAGTCCTTTAAATCTTTGATTAGGTTGTTATCTGACTTCGCCCAATTCATCGTAAAATCAAAGGTATTTTTATTACGTGCAGTTGTATTGGCAAAATATCGTGTATCTGTACCATTAGAAATGACGAATAACTGTAAGTACTTATATAGGGAGTTTTCGCTATTAAAGCTTTCTTTACTGTAACGATGCACCTGATTAAAGGCTTCACGTATCGCGATACCACGCTTTTTTAGTTCAATCTGTACTAAAGGCAAGCCATTAACCAAAATAGTGACATCGTAACGATTGGCATGACTGCCTTTCTGTTCAAATTGTTTGATTACCTGTACTTTATTTCGAGCAATATTTTTCTTGTCTAATAAATAGATATTTTGAATACGCCCATCGTCAAAGACAAAATCATGGATATAGTCATCGTGAATTTTTCTTGTTTTTTCTACAATACTATCGCTTGGTTTATCTAAATAAGTTTCAACAAAACGTGACCATTCATCGTCAGAAAATTGTACGTTATTGAGTGTTTGCAACTGTACACGCACATTAGCCAACATTGCATTAGCATTGTTTAATGCAGGTTGAAAGTCGTAACCTTGGTTCACTAAATCTTGAATCAGTTCACACTCTAAATCGCTTTCACTTTGGTAGCTATCTACTACCTGCCAATCTTTGCTGTATTTATCTAAAACAATAAAATTGTTTGATTCAACGATGGGTTTAGTATTATTAACCATTTGTTTCCCCTTGTTGCCAATAGCCATAATTGCTTACTAAGTGATTAAGTAACAATCCTACCGTGTTCTTTTCTGCATCACTTGGTTCAGAGACCACTGAATTTGATAATGTTGAATGACTCGTAAATTGAATGATACGACTTAAATAAGCTTGCTTATCATCAGGCAATAAATCAGACCATTTAGGATAACCTAAAAAATTTGCAGTTTTTTCGTACAAATTACGCAATAAAGTGAAATGATATTTTTGAACATTATTATCTAAGATTGCCTGCTCAATAGTTTCCTTTAGATATAAATGGTATGAAAATTTCTTATCAGAATCACCGAAAGCATCAACAAGATCAAATTTGCCATCATCGAATTTTCTCAGCATATAACATTCTTTATGCTTTAACTCATTATAAATTACATTATAAAACAGTGGATTATGTGTTGAAATAATAAATTTAAGACTTTGAGACTGACTTGATTTTATAAGTGCTGCTAAGTTCACCGCTAGTTCAATTAAATGATTTTCATCTAAAGAACTCACTGGATCATCTATAAAAATATATTCCAAATTATTAAAAACATTTGTAGATCGATCTGCTACATCAACAATATTTAATTCGGAAATCAAGAGCTCAATTAATGAGTTAAAAATACTCCAGACAAAATTACTTTCTTCACCTCTTGATATTTTAATATTCGACTCATGTTGATCATTACCCCTTTCGAAAGAAAAGCTAACTTCAGAAAAATCCGTATTAAAATGTGGTGTTAATTTTTCATTCGTATAGTGCTGAAAAGTTGCAGTGATGTTTTGATCTTGTCCTTGTTCTTCAAGCACCCATTTAGTAAAAGAGTTTGAATGGATCTTTAGAGTGTGATCTGTATCAAGTGCTAAATCATTATTCCAATAAAACAAATCTTCAGTAAATGCACTATAATAAAGAATCTTTTTTTGCCCTAATTCTGAATAAGGTTGCGCTTCTTCAGTATCAGCTTTCGGCGAAATCAGCTCTTTAAATTCACGTGATAGACGTGTTTTTCCAGTACCATTAAAAGCATAAATCAATTGTACTTTTTTTTGAGAATCTTTGAGTTGTTGAGCTATCTCAGTTAGTGTTTTACCCATGTTAAGCCTCTACCTCTTCAGGCTTAGAAAAACTGTATAACAAATCACGATAATATTCATATTGTTTTTGGCGTAATTCAATCTCACGAGGCAAGCCTTCGGTAAGAGAATTTGTTAATTTCTCAAATTTATCAAGAATTGAAACAATACGGGCTTGTTCATCTAGATTTTTCGGAATTTGAAAGCGGTATTCCATTATTTTATCTTTATTTCCTCGGGGCATTTTTGCGCCCTTGGCATACTGCATGTTGTATTCGAAGAATCTCTCATCAGCTAAAATTTGATAAAGATATTGAGCATTTACCGCTTCGTCTTTTAAGCGGATCACAAGCACATCTCCGTTTGTTCCACCAATTCGATCGGCTTGCCATATTTTTTTTAAATAGGGGCGAATATTTCCGATCAAAATATCGCCTTCACTATACCTAGTTAAGTTACCTGAAGTTGGTACGTAATTTGACTCTGTTTTTCCTGCTCGATTTTGCAGGAGATTATCAACACCCACATAATTCATTTTATCAAGCAACTCAAAGCTAATCCGTGTTTTTGAGTACTCTGCCACATCTTCCAACTTTTTCCATTCAAACTTTTCATCTTTAAAACTCAACAACTGATCACGATAATAGTTGTATTGTTTTTTTCTTATGCTAAGTTCGGCGGTCAGCTCGGTGGTCATGGCGCTAAAAGTATCTAAAATTCGAACAATTTCCGTTTGAATCTCAAGGGATTTTTTCGGGTTATCTGGGCATGGGATAGGAACAGGAATTTTTTCAACCTGATGGCTCATCAATTTTGGATTTCCCATTCCCGAATAAACATGTTTATACGATTCGATCGTAAGCCAATAGAATAAATACTTATGATCTAATTTAATTTCTTGATTAATTTTGATAGAACCACATACATTAGTAATTGAAAATTTACCTTTTCGATAAAATACGGTACCTGCATTCGCTCCATCAGTTGTCCAAGTAATATATTCTCCATCAAAATCATAAGTATCAATCTTACCAATTTCACCATCATTTGTAGTTTGTGAACTATATACTGGATATTGGCCAGAATGATCAGCTAAATATTCTTTAGACATAACCCTGCCACGTCGTAATGTTGCTACATCACATAGAGTTTTCCATTCAACATCAACTCCACTTAACAGCTTTTCTATAAAGCTCATGCTACTTCCTCACCTTCAATCTCCGCCACAATTGAATCGATCTCTTTACGAAGTTGATCAATCCTTGCTACGGTAGTTTTTAACTCGGCATTAAGTTTGGCAATATCCACCACTTCGCGGTTGTCCTTAGCTTCGACGTAACTACTGACTGACAGGTTGTATTCGTTGGCAGCAATTTTCTCAAAAGATACCGATTGGGCAAAATGCTCCACATTCGCCTTGCTGTCGAACACCTGCATGATCTGTTCAACATGTTTGTCGGTCAAAATATTATTATTCGTTTCTTTTTTAAATAATCTGCTAGCATCAATAAATTGAGTTGTATTATCAGTTTTATGTTTAGATAACACCAAAATATTCACGGCAATAGTTGTGCCATAAAACAAGTTCGGTGCAAGTGAAATCACTGTTTCAACATAGTTATTATCAACTAAATATTGACGAATTTTTTGCTCAGCACCACCACGGTAAAAAATACCAGGAAAGCATACAATTGCTGCACGACCTTTACTCGAAAGATAACTTAAAGCATGTAACACAAAAGCAAAATCTGCTTTTGACTTAGGTGCTAGTATACCCGCTGGAGCAAAGCGATCATCATTGATCAAAGTTGGATCATCCGAACCTATCCATTTCACTGAGTAAGGTGGATTAGAGACAATCGCATCAAAAGGTTTATCATCACCAAAGTGCGGAGATGTTAAAGTATTACCGAGTTGTATATTAAACTTATCATAGTTGATGTTATGCAAAAACATATTCATTCGTGCTAGGTTATAAGTCGTATGGTTAATCTCTTGACCAAAAAAACCATCTTCAATAATATGTTGGTCAAAATGCTTCTTAGCTTGAAGAAGTAAAGAACCTGAACCACAAGCAGGGTCATAAATTTTGTTTACTTTAGTTTGTTTATGCATCGCAAGTTGTGCAATCAATTTGGATACATGTTGTGGTGTAAAGAACTCACCACCTGATTTACCCGCGTTTGCGGCATAATTAGAGATCAAAAACTCATAAGCATCACCAAACAAATCAATTTGGCTATCTTGAAAATCATTACCAAAATCTAATTCAGCCACACCTTTAAGTACAGCAGCTAAACGTATATTTTTATCTTTAACTGTATTACCTAAACGGTTACTAGTAGTATCAAAGTCAGCAAATAAACCTTTGATATCTTTCTCAGATGGGTAACCATTTGCAGAGCTTTCAATAGCAGAAAAAATAGCTGCTAAATCTGTATTTAGATTTTCATTGTTATTTGCATTTTTTTCGACATTACTAAATAGTTGACTGGGAGCAATAAAATAGCCTTTTGTTTTTATTGCATCATCTTTAATTTCTGCGGTGATAACACTATCAGGTAACTCAGCATATTTGATGCTGTCGTCACCGCCTTCAATATAATTAGCAAAGTTTTCGCTGATGAAGCGGTAGAACAATGTACCTAGTACATATTGTTTAAAATCCCAACCATCAACCGCGCCACGGACTTCGTTGGCGATCTGCCAGATCTGGCGCTGTAGTAGTGCACGTTGTTGGGTACTGGTCATTTTAAATCCAAAAAAATAAGTATCAAAGTTAAAACGAATATTAACCTATAGTGAGTGTATATATACAAGGGGTCTGAGCAATTAGAGTACCTTCTCAAAAAATAAGGGAGCAAAAACTCCCATTACTTTCGCTGCTCCAATTTGGTTTCAATCCACTGATGAATTTCCCAAGCTGACCAACCAATACGCATTTCTGTTAATCGCACAGGCTTAGGAAATGAAGGATCATAATATTTTGAATCCTTATTAATCATTTCGTAGATTTTTGATTTACTAAGAGCAGTAAATTCAACTACATGCTTAATATTAATGATTTGGTTCATCTGAAAAGTTTGACCTATGAACGCACTCATGATGTTTTTCTCCTAATAAATGAAGCGAGCGCATTTCGCTCAAACAATAGGTCATTCCTGTAAAAAACCACTCTCTCCTTAGGCTAAAGACCTTAAGCAATCAATCGTAAAGCTTGCTCTAAACCACGTTGCTTCATCATTGCACCTGCACCGAACCATGCCGAATCAAGTCTGTGGTCAATACTCATTGCACGGCGTTCATGATCTACAAATTCGGTTATTGAACAAAGCAGTCCATAAGCAGTATCTTTAGCTGAAGCTAACTCAGCTCCTCGCCCTTGTCCGTTAAACATTTCCATAGCTTTAGACATTGCTCGTCCATTCGGTTCAGATTTAGAGTTTGATTTTTTATCCATAGAGGCTGCTTTAAGATAATACTGAATAATACTTTCCTCCTGATCTGTAGCACTCATCGTCGTGTTATTAAACACCGTATCGAAGTAAGCAGCAGCTTCATTCTGAGTAACTTTACGTTGACTGAGTTGTTTCATTTCATACATGTGTTCATTCCATGCACGCACTGAAATACCAAGTTGTTGCTTGATCTTCTCCGCATCAAACTTGGTACTATGTGGAACTTTCACGACTCCTGCATTGGAGTTCTGCCCTTTCAAAGCAATCGCCAAAGTGTTGTTACATACCACACGTATAGAGGTAAATTGAGCCGTGGTTGCCAATGTGCCATCACATGCTGTTGCCAACAAAATATAGCCATTACTGACATCCTTGCCTTTCAGTGCTGCCGATTGCCCTGTACGAGCCAATGCCCAAAATTTACGTCCACCTTTGAGTACGCCCGCCGTTTCCAGCTCAAAGCCCGATTGCTCAGTCAGGTCACGATAAAACTCTAAAATCTCTTTAGGCTGTACTTCTTGAAAACGTTGACTTACAACGGATAACGGTGCGTGTGTATCTGAGCGATATAACACACGCTGTTCTTCATAGGGCATAAGGATATTTTGCCCACGCTCATTCTTTGCCATATAGCTGACATTAGATGACTCTATACGCCAGTCCATGCCTGCTTGTTGTGCCCATACTTCTATCGGCTGATTTGGACTGAGTGAATTACCTAATCGATGCCACGGGGTATCGCCAACAAATGCCATTGTTTCTACTAAATGTGCCATACAGTTTTCCTGATAGAGAATAGTTTTGAATATTTTCCAATCCAGATTTCGTGCATAAAAAAGGCCTGCTGTAGTAGCAGGCCGATGTGAGAAAGGTATTAATTTGCTTTCGAATACGGTGATTCAAATAGATGTTACATAACTAAAATTTATTTAGATCTATCAAACTTTTTTAAAAAATTCTCTTTAAATGCTGATGAAAGATTTTAGCTTTTAAAGGGCTTCATTAATCATTTCTCAATTTACCATTTGAACTTCTTTAATACTCCACCGATTTTATTACCAACATCATTTACCATTTCTTTCGTTGATTCTAAAGACTCAGATACAGAGTTCTTAATTGCTTCTTTTCTTTGTTCATCCTTTAAATCTTCAATTGCCTTTTTCTCAACCAAAATATCGTCACTGAATGAAGCTGGAACTAGCTCAAATTGATCATCACTTTTACCAAGATTCTTTAAAAAACTATTTTTGAATTGTGCCATCAACTCTAAATTAGGTTCAGGTAAATAAGCATTAACTACTTCACCATGAATTATTTCTAATAGAACCTCACCTTGATCATGACTACCGTCCATGTCATTTATTGTTAAGTTTATATAAGAAATGAAGTCATTAATATTTTCTAAAAATAGAGTTAATTTAGCTCTCAGTTTGTTTCTTTTTAAAGCTAATTCTTTGTCAGAACTAAACTTTGCATCAAAAGAGTTTATTCTTTTAATCCAAATTTCTCTCAATTCTGATATTTCAGACTTATTAAGATTATTAATTTGATTTATAAAATCGTTTTTTCTTTGGCTAAATAGATCAAATTCATTGCTAAGCAATAAAGTTTGTATCGCTTTAGCTTTAACTCTAGCTACCATGAACCATTGCCCGAGAATGGTTAAATGTGAATCCAACTTATTTGATAAAGCCTCAAAACATTTATCGCTACCAAACATTGAATCATCAATAAAGTTTTCCAATGCATTTATTGAATGTTTAATTTCTTTTGTTAAATGCAATAAGATCGCATCAACTTCTCTACTATCCTGCTCTATTTGAATTCTACGTACAGATGACAAGTTAAATGAATTATTAGCTGAAAGAAAATATTCATCAAAATAATGGTCTATTGCTGCAATTTTACTAGTCCGCTCATCATCTAAAAATTGTTTAATTTCAGCAACTTTAGTATTCATTTTTTTTAATTGAGAGGATATTTCTGCTAAATGTGCTTGACCAACTGCCATTGATACTGCTTTAAAAGCAACTCCAGCGGTGAACAGATTTTTCAAATGCTCAGGATCAAGTAGTCTCGCGTGCGAGTTTATTCCCTTTTCACCTAGTACCAATCCAAGTTTTCCACTACCGTCTTTCGCATTAATTAAATTTCCATTAGCGATTACTCGCATATATGTATTAGTAGAAATTTCTTTCGCTATAGCAATTTCAGGAGCAAATTGAAGAAGCTGATTGAATAGAGGTAAGCTTTTTGTATCTACTTTTATTTTATTTTCCAAATCTACTGACTGGACTGAATTAAAGTTTAACTCTGCTACTTTATTACTAGAATGATTCTTGTCTACTAATTCAGTCATAAGCCCTCAATCTTAATTCTTGGTAATTGTTAATTAATTTTATATCATAATTAATTATTATTTAATAAAATAAACAAGCTTTTAGCCTTATGGGTCTAATAACAAATACTTTTTTCTATTATAAATTAGCTCTGAACCTAATAATGGTTATTAAAAATTTTTTACAAAGAATCATGTATATTCAGATATTAAAAGCTCCAGAAATATTTTTTATTTTCTCTAAAGATAAGTCCTGACCTAAATTGACTCCTTCCTTTTCACAGATTATCATTCCCCTGCTGGCCTACATTGCCAGCCGGCTTTGACAGGCCGTTTTATTGGATTGCATCAGAGTTATTCCTTCTGAGGGATAATTTTGAGGGTACATCTCGTCTCCTCCCGTAGCGGTAGGACGGGAGAGGGACACTTTCGAGTGTGCTGGTGTCAATCCAATCCGGTCTGTCAACCCTCTTTCGTTCTGCCACCATTAAATCATGTCTGGTAGAACTTCTTATCTATATAGGAGTGGTTACCATGACTAATTTCAATTCCTGTTTTAAGAAATCTTTCCTTCCTTTTGCTGATCTATTCAATGGCAAACCGTTGCGCTCCTGTCTCTTGAAAGGTAAGCCACTCGGCTAATAACAAAACTTTTATACACCAACATAATCAACTTTTATTCTGCTTATGCTTCACGAAGTAGGGATAAATACGCCCTGTGAAAATGTTCTCTATACCTTATAGGCGTTGGGATTTAATAGCTTGTGAAGCTTACCAGTCTTCTTGTTTTGTGGGGTAAGAGTAATTCTCTTCTAGAGCTTGGACAAGAAATAAAAGCTGTTTGGTGTTGTGACATGAAGTGATGGTTAAACCAATCAAGGTGAATGCACCTTTCACTTCTATATCAATTTCTTAAATACCTAAAACAAGGACATAACAATGAAAGGTAGAATTCTTGATTTTTCAATCCAGACCAATACTGGAATCATTACAGGCGAAGATCACAAACGCTATAACTTTGTAGGCAATGAGTGGAAAGAAACTCAAGCACCTGTCCGTGGCTATGAAGTTGATTTTGAAATCAATGCTGAGGGGCAAGCAACAGGGGTTTATCTTGAAATAGCAGCCAACCCAACTCCTGCGACAATGAATAAACCAGCTCAAAGTAACTCTTCATACACCTCTCCTACTACCCACGAAAGTTCACATAAAACCACAGGAGTTTTTAGTAAATGGGAACAAGGTGAAGACAACTATCAACAAGCCATATTTACCTGCTTTAAGAAATTTGCAGATTTTAAAGGCCGTGCAAGACGACGTGAGTTCTGGTATTTCGAACTATTCTGTGTGCTATTAAGCCTACTTTTAAGCTTCATGAATGAAGACTTAGCCACACTCGCCATGCTGATTACATTGATTCCGAATATTGCGGTCAATGTAAGACGGCTACATGACATTAACCGTTCAGGTTGGTGGATGTTAATTGCCTTAGTACCCATTGTAGGCGTTCTACTACTGCTGTTTTGGGCTGCCCAAGAAGGTAATCCATCAGCAAATCAATATGGCGAATCACCCAAAGCATAAGTAATCAAGCCATTCCATGACACATCAATAACAACCATCACTTCTGCGCTTATGGAAGTACACGTTTTAGGAATCATCATGAATAATAAAATCATTATTACTTTGCTTGTAAGTTGTTTAATGCAAGCCTGCACCAAAAATGAATCGACAGACAAGGCCACTTCAAATCCTGCTCAAACTGAAGCAGTTAAAGCCAATACAACTGATTCACAACAGTTCATTGAACAAGGCAAAAATGACATTGCCACCTATGGCAAAGAAACTTTACAGTACCTACTTGATCAAAAATCTACTGACAGTTACACAGCCTTTACGGTGGATAATGTCAGATTCCTGCGCCAGCAATCTCCTGATCTTTTTCTTTACACATGGAGCATTCGATTCTTAGACAATCAGTCAGATGATGTCTATGGCTGTGACAACCAGCAACTTTCATGGAACAAGAAAACCAAAGATATTGAATCTACGTTAAATGACGAGTGCTTTAACATTCTTGAGCGTGGCAATCATTCTCAAAACCAAAATGAGACAGCTTCCAACGTACCAGAAACCTCACCTGTAAAAGTTGTAGTGGAAGAAAATCCACATCACTCTTTCATGTCAATCATTAAGGTTCAATCACTTGTAGATGATGTATCTGTTTCAAATGTCACGGTCAATCGTGGTAATTGCCCTTTATACCAAAAAATAACTTCGCCAAGACGACTAGGCTTCGGGCAAACAATGTCCGTAGATACGAACAATTGTAGTCGAGCAAAGATTATTGAGATTGTCGTTTCTACAGATCAAGGAGACTGGAAGTTCGGCTCATAACAATTGGTTCAATAAAATTTAAATGAACTTAATGTCTGAATATCCGTAGAGAAAGATTATGAAAAAAATTACTTACTCCATTTACTTAGCCATATTGTTGACTGGCTGCAACGAGGTCAATTCTGCAAAATTAAACTATCAAGCACAGTCTTGTACTGCCGATAACTCTGTCAGTTGTAATGATATTCGGGTTCGACGAGCAATCGTTGCTACCAAAATGGGATATCAACAAATGATTGATGAAAAAAATAAGTTTGTATCAGAACTTGGACAGACTAGATATGAAAAGTTACTTGGCTTGATGAAGCAAAAGATCGAACACCTCGAAAAGCAGCGCCCTAACCTTTATTTACGATGGTTTCAGGGAGATTCCAGATATTATAAAGATGTAGATTTTGGCGACCATATTGATGCTGAAATTGAGAAGCTTCTTAATACTCAACATGTAGCTTCATCAAATTCTACTCCAGCAGACCTAATTCAAAATGGTGAATCTATTCATGTTGCATCGGAACAAAATCAGACAGATCATTTTTCTGAAAAGTATGAACACAGCTATACTTTCAAAGTAATAAATCCAGTTTTAGAAAAAGATAATGCCTTATTTTTAGATACCGAGGCAGGTCCTATAAAGCTTGATATGCAGTACACATCTGTGGCTCAAAACTTTATCCTTGAAAAGTTAAAACAAGGGGACTGCATCCAGTTTAGTGCTAAAGATGCCCCTATCATGAATGATGATCACCAATTGTATTTTGAGACCTACATTACTGACCCACAAATAGTGCAATGTGTAGCTTCATAAGTAATTTACAGTGGCATACATCGCTAAGGGAGGTTACCCTCCCTAACTTATTCTCTCTTCTTTAATAAAAAGCACCTCCACAGCTTTGACACTGAAAGTGAGATTGCACTGACGGGGTTGGAGCAGACCCAAATATTGAACCTAACAAACCACCGACTACGGCTCCTGCTAATCCACCCACCACAGGTGAAATAGGCAAGCTCTTGGATAATGCTGCCCCCATCGTGGCAAACGAAGCTGACGATGCCAAAGTTTGATTACCTGTCTGCGAACCGCTATTTTGCACTACACGGATGACATGTTCTGAATGGCAGTTTGGGCAAGTAATGTTCATAATATATACCTCTAAAATAGAAAGGGCTTACCATATTGGTAAGCCCTTGAAAACGATGTGTTCTCATCTAGATGGTATATATGTGAAAAATAGTCAAAGAAGCATTAATGATCTTCTTTCAAATTAGGATTTCATCCTTTATGTTCTTCTTCAAGATTCAATCGATCTCCCTTCATAATTGAATTTATGCTACGTAAATCTTTAACTAAAGTTGAAAGATCAAACTCACTACTCTTTTTAAACAAATCGTACATAAGAGTAACCCGTTCAAAAGAAGCTTCAAAAAACCGAGTTATAATAATTTCCTCTTCTACTATTTCAACATCACCATTTGGGGGAATAGATTTATCTATCAAATGCACCAGACCCAGCAAATCATCTTTAAATTCTGCAGGACGTTGACGAAGTAGAGTTAACTGTTCCTCCAAATTATTTTCAAAAGCTTCTAAACCGTCTTCAAATCCTTTAATACATTTCTTTAACTCATCAAAATCCCATTTTAATTCATTCAATTTCGACATGGTTATGACTCCTATATTTAACTTGTGGGGTGTTACATAAGAGACGGGTTTTAGGTATAAAAAAACTAAATTGGAAAGTTCTAGAACTACAAGGCTAAACCCAAGTCCTATGCTTGACTTAGCCTTAGAGATAATCACTACCTAACAAACTCATTGAAGAGAAGATGTTTCTCATCTAGATGGTACATATCTGTATATGATTCCAATTAACGCTGTGACATCCCAAAGGTACGCATCTTCCTCGTTGTTTTTACTCGAAGGTATTGTTCTTTTTCAGGTCGTGCTAAATAAGATAGCGTTGAACGCATTCTTCGCACCTGATAATCAACCTCGCTATAGATAATGCCAACCCCTAAAGTATCTTGATCCTCATATTGCTTTAAGTACCTACGATCATGGCAATTAAAGTAACTCCCTTCATCATCTGTAATATCTTTCCATAATTCACCTATAGCCTTAGCAATCTTCCATGCACTCGTGCGCTTACGCTCATTAAAGATCAATGCAATATGGCAATGATAGCCTTTCTTTTCTCCCTGCTCTAAAGCCCATACCAGTAGCAATACATCCTTTCCATATTCAGAACGCTTGATCTTTCTTCTAAGCATTTCTAAATCATTATCCACTTGTTCAATATCTGGACTAACCACATAGGCTAAATCAACCCGTACCACCAGCACAGCAGAATAGCTTTTCAATATTTCTTTAAGTCGGTTATCAAGCTTGGCAGCATTTAATTTTTCGTTATGACGATGTTGGCGTAATTCATTCAGGTGATCAGCTCTAGCTTGATTGAAATAAGCTTGCCAGTCTTTAAAGGTTGTTCGTTTCAAGCGATTGCAAAGTGATAATGAGGTTTCATATTGCAGGTCGTAGTCATGGAGCAAACTACAAAAGAGATCAATTAAATAGGTATAGCTAAAGTCAGAGTTATAAACTTGATCAAAGTCTAAGAGAAGGTCTCTGAAGGTTTCATAAAATGATCTTGGCTGTCTTGTAGCATCAAGACTAGTTTGGATAAAACTTTCAATTTCGATCAGTAATGATGCTTCGTTGATTTCATTTTGGTTTAGGCTTACGTTCATGTTCACTTACCTGTAGTTGTTTAGGACTACATAAAGTGGCTATGGTGTTATTAATTACCTAAAGGTTTTAAGATCATGGTTAAGTAATAAGGTGAGAGGTTAATAGGTTTTAAGTAGATAGATAATAGGGTTATGGATATAGGCTATGATTTAGAGATTGGATATTGAATATGTTGGTTTGTATTAACTTAGTCATTACACCAAGGTGAAAACTCCTTCTGGAAGAATACCTCTCTTGATAATGAAGTTTTTTATAAGCTCAGATTCAATATATCAGCAAATCGAGCTTATAAAATAGTAATTAAAGCTTGTTCAGTTATCCGATGCTACAAACTTTTTAAGATGTAGTGGAAATGCTTCTCTCTAGCCTAAAATAGCTTATGTTATATTTCTGCCTCCACCAATTCGATTTGTAATTTTATCCTTAAAACTTCGTTCATAAACGCCAGCCATAATAAGGAAATAGGGAATAAGCTTACCTTCGATTTCTTTCCATCTTGGATTCCGACTTTCCAGTAATAAGACTTTTTCTGGTAAAAATTTGTACAGAATAGGAATCTGGGTAACACTAAAATTATGCTTAATATGATCATTAGCTTCTTGACCACTATTTTTCTTATCAAGAAGAGTGCCTATTAGTTTTTCAAAATTATTTTTTATCGAGCCGAATAAATAAGATTCATCTTTATGAACTGCCAGTGCATTTGCATCAAAAAATAAAATAATGTCCAATTGTAATGTTGAAGACTCCAATTCTTTCCATAAGTAGATATGGTCAATCAATCCTATCAAACCATTTGGCTGTTTTGCTTTTTTAATTAACGAGGTAAGAAAAACACCAAAGAAATTATGTCGAACGGATTCGCTATTTTCGAAAATTTCTAGCTGAAATCTATAGACTGCAACATCCTTCGTTTTGTGAGGTTTTAATCTTAGCCTCATCTTTTCTGCTTTAATTTCTATATTTTGAAGATTTTTATAAAGCTCCGCGTAGTTACGAAATTGCGGCCCCATTCCATTCCTATAAAATCCTTTCAGAGCACCGACTGAAACACTATCATAACGGCCTTGAATAAAAGCTTTTCTTAGCATAAAGAGTAAATTATTTAATTCATAAATAGATTCTTTAGAGATATCTGTATGCAAATAAAATTCACAGTTTCTACTTTTTGGATTTAATCTATTTATAATAAAAGAGACAAAAATTTTAACACTAATAGTCAAATATTCATGATCAAATCTACTAATCGTTTCGTATTTTGATAATAAATAAATGAACTCTTTCCCGATAGAAGTAATACTTCTATCAAACCCTTGCAATACTCTCCGCTCATCTATATTTTCCTCAATAAATGCAGGTAGTGGTTTTAAAGCTAGTACCAACATGAATTTTTCTATACGATTAAGCAAACTTATTTTATAACTATCAAAAAATTTTTGAGCTAAATCAACTTGATCTTCTTTTATTATTCGCTTTTCAGGAAAGCCATATAACTGAAAGTCCTCATAAAGCTCTTGATTTGCTATCTCCACTCCATCCAAATAGCTTTGGATAAATTTGAATTTTTTTTCAAAAATAACTAAATGCTTTTCATCTGAGACTTTAGATAAAAAACTTAATCGCTTATTGCTGCGCTCAACAGAGTTCGAAATATTAGAGGTTTCACGGCCTGTTTGATGTTTTTCTTTCTTAGTAAGAGAAGTTAAGTGCTTTATACTTTCATTACTTAATAACTTTGCAACGATCAAATTAGCTAACTCTTCATGAGAAGCTTCCTGATTAATATTCTGCCAGTTTAATTCAGATTCTTGAGACTGTTTTTCCCCATACACCCTACCCTTCTCCAAGTGAAACTCCTTATTACTAACTAAAATATTACTAATTTTTAGTATACTTATTCCATACATTTAAGGCACTAATTCCTAAGGTTTTTTATACTTATTCCATGGTTTTTTCTTACTTATTCCAAGATATATAAGCTATCAAATTATATAATCTAAAAGAACAGCATAAAAAACACCCTATTAGGGTGTTCTTAAAGAATGTGCTTATCTAAACAAAAGTATAGTGAATTTGTTCTATTCATACAGTGCAATGATCATTCATTAGAAAAATAATGATTCTAATAAAAGCAAATAAGTTCTTACATGACTTATGTTAAACTAAAACCTAACAGCTCGGTTAACACGTACCTACCTCCTATCAGTTGGGGGTAAAACTGGGGGTAAAACACAAAATGCTATTTCATTTACTTATTAATTATCAAAATTTTAATGCCAAAAGTTATTTCCCTCTCTCACCGCCAGAATTGAAAAAAGACCTAAATCATTTTGATTTAGGTCTTTTTATTTAACTTAAATAAAATCAATTTAATCAACAATAAGTAACTTCGCACCATTCAGACTAAAAGACTGATGTGGTTCTGAATTATCCCCTACTTGATAACTCATACCTGAAGTTAAAGTAAATGTTCGACCATCCTTCAATCTACTTTCTAATTCACCTTCTAGACAAAATAATATGTGCCCTTTTTCACACCAATGGTCTGCCAAGTAGTTTGCTGAGTACTCGACAAGTCTCACTCTAATTTTATTTCCTTCTTCACCAAAAAATTGAGTTTTCCAATAAGCTTTTCCTGTTTCACCACTATATTCAGTGACTTCAATTTCTTCCCAGTTTGTAATTTGAAATGGAAAAGGCGCGATATTCATAATTTTTTCCAAAGAAGTATTATTGTATTTTTCAACTTATAGACAAATTCAATTTTTGCAAACTATTTATTCATAAATCATAAATATATCAAAACTATTTTTCACTTCGAAAGACCCAAACCTCACGTTCAGGCCTCTCCCTTTTTTAACTTACTCAGACAACGCTAATAACTTCTGAACATACTGAACCGCATTATTCGCTATGTCTTGTTGAGTCGGAACATCGTCGTCTTCTGAAGGGTTTGTGTCTAAACCATAAAATGCATGAAGAGGTTGATAGTCCGCCCCAACATATAAAGCCGTTAGCTTAAATGGAGTAAAAATCTGCTCTAAAGAAAGCTTGTATTCACCAGACTCTGAATAAACTTTTTCTTTTACACCAGCGGACAAAGCCAACATAAACTTTTTATTTTTGAGCTTGTCACCTGTTGAGCCGTAAGCCCAACCATAAGTCACAACTTCATCAATCCATTGTTTCAAAAGCGGTGGACAGTTAAACCAATACACTGGAAATTGAAATACCAAATTTTCGTGCTCTTCGACCAGTGCTTGCTCTTTGGCAACATCAATCACACCGTCTGGGTAGGCTTGATAAATTTGGTGAACTGTAAATTGATCTGGATGTTTTTCTAGTTCCTCTACCCATCTGTTATTTACAACAGATTGGTCTATGTGAGGATGCGTAACGATGACTAATGTCTTTTTCATTATGAAAACACTCTTATCGGAAAGTTGATAAATCGATTATAGAAGTGTGCTTTCCTAAATATAAGTACGGTAATTTGTGTTATATACTATACTAAAAGATAGTGTGGATTTTAAAAATGACTGAATGCGTTCCATCACATACGCCATTAGAAGAGACAGGTTTCGGCTACACCCTTTCTTTAATTAATGGCAAATATAAAATGATTATTATGTATTGGCTGTATGAAAAAAATGTCATGCGTTTTAATGAGATGCAACGCTGCATTGGCAATATTTCATTTAGAACACTCAGCAATACACTTAAAGAGTTAGAAAGAGACGAGCTTATTATTCGTAAGGAATATCCTCAAATTCCGCCAAAGGTTGAATATCGCCTTTCAGAAAGAGGACAGTCTTTGATTCCTTTATTAGATATGATGTGCGATTGGGGCGAACGTAATAAGTCGTCTTAGTTTTATAGACTTGAAGTGATACTAAATATGAGAAATGAATTAAGAGAAATTTTTATTAAGGGATGCGACGATAAAATTGAAAAGAAGGGAGACAATGTCGGTCTATCTTTTTACGCTTTTTTTAAAAATAAGAATGATAACCCTGAGTTACTGATGGAAGCAGCGCATTGGTGGATTATGGAGCATAAATTAGATCACTTCGAGAAGGCAGTGAAGATTAAACAGTTGGTTTTAAGTGAGCAATAAAGGTTAGAGGAAAAGACTATTCTGAAAGAGGGTAGTCTTTAATTTTCATACTAGAGATAAAGTGAGAAAGGATAAAAATGTTTATAAATGCTTTATCTAGTTTGCTTGAAAAATTAGCCTCAAAAGAAGAATTGGATGAATGGTATTTATCAACTTTCATTGATGAGAATGTTTATTCGCTATTACCAGCAGAAGCTTTTAAGTTTTCTTCACATGTTATAAAGCTTCTTAAATATGACGCTCAACCAGACTATACATATGAATTACTAACTATTTTATTAGCTCTACAACGTCAGTCTGACACAACACAAATACCTGAAACTCTAAAAAACAGTCTTAATCTTTTTGATGACCTTATTAAAAATAATTCTGAAGAATATGTTCTAAATTTAGCTCATGAGTTAGCTCAAAACTATCGAATGAAATTATAAATTTTAGTGACTCAAAGTACTTTAATAACTATTCATCAAAAAAAAACCATTCCTTCATAGGGATATTTTTTGCAGCTCTCTAAACGAGTAGATAGATTACCTACATGAACCTCCAACTTATGACCATCAGGGTCTAAAAAGTATATAGACTCACCTTCGCTTTGATTATTTTTCCACTCACGTATATTCAGCAATTTAATTTTCTGGCGGAATTCATCTATATAGTCTTCACCAATACTAAAACAGTAATGTGTATAGTCTGAACTTATACTCACCTCATCAAGTGATAGACAAAGCCATAACTCTCCAAGGCTCAAATAAGCGCCTTTATTCCACTTAGCTCGTGGAGTAAAACCTAGAACATCTTTATAAAAACTAAAACTACGATCAACATTCTCTACGGAAATAGTTAGATGATTCAATCCACTTAATTTCATAGATGTTTTCCTCTTTTTAAAAGGATTTTATTTATATTAAAAAATTATTGATTTCACATAAGTCTATAATTTTTATTAAAGATAAAGAAATATGAAATTCTTAGTAAGAATATAATTTTTAATATAAAAGCCCAACTCTCGTCGGGCCTTCCTCCCATCAAACCCGACTTAAAAAATACTCAAGTAACGCATCCCTTTCATCAGTGTTATTGGTCCCCAAAAGCTGAACCATGGCTCCATCAATCACAAATAAAAACATGTGTGCATCTTCAACTGTAGCAGTCGCTTTAACAGTTAAAAGCAGTTTAAGAATTTCTTTAATGAACCAGCTTCGATAGTCAATGACGAGCTTATATGCTGCTGGATAGATCTTTTCAATTTCAAAAATGGCTTTAAATGGCAACCGATAAAAGCCCTCTAAGTTTGCATGTAAGAGATAAATTTTCTTGAGTTTATCGAATGCCATGAGTTCACGGTACGAATGAATAATTGAAAATACCTCATGTTTTAAGGCATCTATTTGAAAGGTTAAGCTCATCTGAATGAGCCTTTCTTTGGAGTGAAAATAGTTATAAAAAGTGGCTTTAGGGATTTTGGCTTCCTCAATAATTCGATCTATCCCGATGTAAAACCCATTTTGATTAAATAAATCTTTTGCCGTGTGGAGCACGCTTAATGCTCTAAATGAAGCTTCTAAATTTGGCATTTTTATACCGTTTAAAATAATTTTTTGTTGTATGTAAAAGAGATAGAAATGCCGTCACTCTTAAATTGAGCGCTAAAAACAGGCATGTAAAAGCCGCACAAAAATGGTGTGCTCGCCTATCTCAGGTTTTATTGTTGCTATGATTTTTTAGTCGTAATGACCTATGGCTTAAAACCTAGAGTCGATTAAACCGTTTTAAAGACCAGTTAGGTATCGAGTCAAAGATTTTGGCAATGGTTGCCAATGAGAGAGATGAAATAGTACGCATAACGGCGGACTCCTTTTGATTTAGAAGAGTCTTACCAATTACTGTCAAATAATGGTGGCAAGACTAGAAGGGTTGACAGACTGGTACAAAAGGAAACCAGCGCACGCAAGCGTGCCCCTCCTAGCCTCACCATAAAGGCGTGACTTAAGAGAACGCACAAAACGAAATAATACGTTGTTGTGCGCCTTTTGTTCCAGCTCTGTCAAAAGCTCACTGGCAATGTAGGCCAGCACGCAAAGGATAATCCGCACGTTTTTGAGTGTCAATGTAAGGTTGAATAGAAATTGGTTAAATAATTATTGTTGTTTATTCAATTAGATATTTAAGCTAAAAAGATCTTCAACTTAAATTTAAAGATATCAAATGGTGGCAGAACGAAAAGAGGTTAGCAGACTGGACACACAGAACCAGCACACCCGAAGATGTCCTCTTATCGCTCTACCATAGAATGGTGGCAAAACGAAAAGGGATTAGCAGACTGGTACAAAAGCAACCAGCACACCTGAAGGTGTTCCCTTATCGTTCTACCGTAGAATGGTGGCAGATCGATAAGGGGTTAGCAGACTGGGTACAGTACCAGCACACCCGAAAGTGTCCCCTTATCGCTCTACCCTAAAGTAGTTTGCAGGCAAAGAATAATTCTCAAGATTTTAAGTGTCAATAATCATATGTTATTAATTTATAAATATTTTTATTTCTATCGGCTCATTTTTTCATTGTTAATTTATCATTCATTTTCAAAACGGTTTAAATGAACTGATTGATCGCGCTATAAATAAAAGCTACAGTAAATAAAGTTTGAATTTTATAACTTTAAATAAATTGATAACACATGCAGGCAAAGACATGGAAACCATACATGATTTTTATCGCCGCTTTTCTTTAACCAGAGATAGCGATTACTCGGTTCCATCAACTTCGTTTGGACATTTTAACGTGTTCCAACGCGATGCCTGCTCGTTTCTCACACCTTATAGCCGCCGCGATTATTATAAAATTTCACTGGTTTTAGGCACAGGCGAACTTCACTACGCTAACCGCTGGATACGAGTCGACCGTCCTGCTTTACTGTTTTCAAACCCAATGGTTCCCTACGCTTGGGAAATTAATTCACCCGAACAAGCAGGCTGGTTTTGCCTATTTACCGAAGAGTTTGTAAACCAAGAATCGAGACAAAGCTTTTTAAAAGACTCACCGCTGTTTAAAGTCGATGGTGACCCACTGTATTTTTTAAACGACCAGCAGGTTGATGAAATTTCATTTATTTTCAAAAAGATGATGACTGAAATAAATTCAGACTACATTCATAAATACAACGTTTTAAGAAACTATTTGCACCTGATTGTGCATGAAGCCATGAAAATACAACCGACCCAACAGTTTGAAAAACATAGTAATGCTGCGGTTCGGATTTGCCATTTATTCTTTGAGTTATTAGAGCGCCAGTTCCCCATCGACTCACCCCATTTTCAGCTTAAACTCAAAACTGCAAATGACTATGCTTATGGCCTGTCGGTGCATGTGAACCATTTAAACCGCGCTGTAAAAGAAGCCACAGGCAAAACCACCTCTGAGCATATTAGCTCGCGTATTACGCAAGAAGCCAAAGCATTGCTACAACACACCAGTTGGAACATTTCCGAAATTGCTTATAGCTTAGGCTTTGAATATTCAGCGTATTTCACCAACTTCTTTAAGAAAAATACTGGCTTTTCGCCTAAAAAATTCCGCGAAGACTGTGTAACCTAAAAACAGATTGTTTGAATTTTATAATTATTGGTTTGAATGTTATACGTCAGTTTGAGCCAAAGCATTTTATAGTTTTTCTACTCAAGTGATTTTGCAAAAAGAGTGTGAAAAATGAAATATAGAACTTTAGGACAAACAGGCGAAAAAGTATCAGCACTTGGTTTAGGTTGCATGGGAATGAGCTTTGCCTATGGTGCCTCAGACGACACACAAAGCATTGCAACCCTAGAAAAGGCATTAGACCTCGGCATTAACTTTTGGGATACCGCCGACATGTACGGCAACGGCGCAAACGAAGTTTTGCTCTCAAAAGTTTTAGAAAAACACCGCGACAAAGTATTCTTGGCGACCAAATTTGGCTTTCGCTATAAAGAAGACAACCTTAACCCACAAAATTCTTTAGAGTCTTATATCGACGGCTCTCCAGAGTGGATTAAAGTTGCGGTCGAAAACAGTTTAAAACGCTTAAATACTGACGTGATTGATTTGTATTATGCACACCGCATTGACCCAAACATTCCAGTTGAAGATACCATTGGCGCAATGGCTGACTTGGTCAAACAAGGTAAAGTTCGTTATTTAGGACTCAGTGAAGCGTCGGCTGAAACTATTCGTAAAGCGCATGCGATTCACCCAATTGCAGCGGTTCAACACGAATATTCATTGCTTACTCGTGAACTGGAAGATACGCACTTTCAAACCATTCGTGAGTTAGGTATTAGCCTTGTGCCGTATTCACCGCTGTCGCGTGGTTTAATCACCAATACGCTTGATGTGAGCAACCTAGACGAAAGTGATTTCCGTCGTCAGTTACCACGTTATCAAGGCGATAACTGGAAAAATAACCAAAGCTTGGCGCAAGCATTTAGCGACTTTGCTCAAAGCAAAAATGCGACAGCGGCTCAACTGGCTTTGGCTTGGATTTTGGCGCAAGGTGACGACATTATTCCAATTCCGGGTACGCGTAAAATCGAACGTCTTGTGGAAAATGCGGGTGCTGTAGACCTTCATTTAACAGCGGCAGATTTGGCAGAAATCGACGCGATTATTGCGAGATATCCAAACATGGGCGCACGCTATAACGCTCAGCAACTTGCTGCGGTAAATCACTAAAATCTAAGCCATAAAAAAGTCCGACTCTGTGTCGGACTTTTTAATTTAATTTTTGCTATATGTTCCCTGCTGGCGTCCCCCTTCCCAAATCGCGTCTAATGATTTGTCCGAAATTGTTAGGCTTTCAGGGAATATACTTAAATCCTTTTTAAATTTAGCCTCTGGTTTTAAACCAATACAGTCTCCATTTTTCCACCATGTGCCTTCGGCATATTGGTCTAAAGCGCCAACAGCGAGCATCCATTGAAACTTGCCGTCTGGTTGAAGTAAAAGCTCCGAACCC
The DNA here is from genome assembly GCF_016106645.1 of Acinetobacter sp. ACIN00229. Classification (NCBI taxonomy): domain Bacteria; kingdom Pseudomonadati; phylum Pseudomonadota; class Gammaproteobacteria; order Moraxellales; family Moraxellaceae; genus Acinetobacter; species Acinetobacter sp. ACIN00229. The sequence goes on along the minus strand of NZ_JADWOM010000010.1, from coordinate 14,154 downwards.
ACTTCCATCACACCATTTAGATAATAGTGCCCACTCCATGTCTGATCGGTTTTTTGGAATTTCACTTCTTTGCATGTGCTAGTTGGCTCGGCATAAATGTGAGCAGAAAAAATAACCGTTGAAAGAATTAGTAAAGGTGCAAATATATTCATCATTCAATTCCCTATTTTTTAGTTTTATTTCCCAGACTCAACTTTTAAATAAGTGCCATCTGCATATACATTATGTCCAAAGCCACAACCTGACTCACCTTCATTTTGTTTGGCTTGAATATAATTTCCTAATTTCGCGTTGGTTTTAAATTCGAGTTGAATACGGCAGTCTTCATTTTTATAAACTGTTTGCTTTTTATTAGTCGGCATTTTGGTTTCGAACTCACCCATGTTCGGGCCGTAAATTAAGCTTCTAAGACCCATATATAAACCAGCATAGCTGATTGCATATTGGCTCTTCTCACGGCTTACCGTGATGTGATCCCACTCACCAAAACCTGAATAACGTACATACTCACCTGACAAATCATTTGAGGCTTTAGGTGCAGGTAATTGCTTAAGATTAAACTGACTAGATTTTGATTTTTCATCGAGCATAAACCAAGCTCTGGCCCAAAGTGGCTGACCTAATTTTGCATAGGCTAAGCCTACGTTATTGTTTGCCACTTCAATATCACGATCAGTAAATTTAACTGTAGTTTCATCTTCATTGGCTTTACAAAATGCAGTCCAAGATGCTTGGTTTTGGAAGTTTTCGAGTGCTTTTTTATATTGTTTTTGGTCGTAGTTTTTCTTACCTAAGCTCGCATATTGCTTCACTTTATTACAACCTTGCTGTAGCTCTTGTTCAAAAGAAAACTCTGCATGTGTGACCGCCAAAGCTGAAAGTGTGAGAACCGCGCAACCTGAAATAATAGATTTAATCATTTTTAAAATTCTTTAATAATTAACTAATTATATAATATGAGTAAGTTTTATAAATCACAATTCTCTGAAACAAAAGTCTCTTACAATGCTATTTAAATTAGGTAATTTTATTACGCCATTCAAAAAGGCCTGAACATTTTAAGTCCAAGCCTTTTGATTTTTAGAATGTAGCCAAAATTTAATTAAGAAGATTCACTCAGACTCAAATTAGAATGACTGCTTTGAGAAATTGCGCTTTGCAAAATTTTCATACTATTTTTAATCGCATTTTCGACCTGTATTTGGCTATCTCCCATGAAATGAATTTTGGCAGGAATATTTTCATAACTAAAATTGTTATGATCACCACTTTCCTGAATCAATTGATAGGTAATGGTTTCATTTTCTAACTCTTTAATCCCATTAAATAAAAAGCCTGAACTATAAGGATTAGGCATCATTAGAAAGCCCGTAATTTTCGTGTTCACTGGCTCTTGTGGAATTTTCATGGCCGCCTTAATCCACATTTCATATAAGTCGACAGACTCATTGCGTAATGTGATGAATGGAATTTCTCCACCGCCGACTCTTCCACCGACTTCTAAAAAGACCAACTCGCCCTTAGATTCAATAAATTCAAGATGTATCGCCTGATCTTTTAATTTTAAGAATTTACATACGTCTAAAGTAAATTTTTCTACTTTGTTAATAAATTCAGAATCATCAATCGTTACAGAACCTAATGGCGCACCATTTCTGAAGTCTAAACAGGTATTAATATATTTTGAGACTTTAAAATAAGGCATTTTATTGTCTGAAATAATCGCATCGACATGATAGATATCCCCTTCAACAAATTCTTCTACTTCATAGCCCGCATATGAAGATAAACGGGGAATATCAGCCAACTCACTAATTTTAATTACCCCTTCAGAAGCCGCGCCTACTTGAGGTTTTAAAATAATCGCTGAGCCAATTTCCAGCAAAAACTTTTCAATATCTTGGTATGAAGATACTTCAGCATATTTAGGGTAACGCACAGTCGAGTAAGCTAAAGCATCTTTCATTTTTTTCTTGTTACGGCACAACAAATTATCTTCGACAGTTGCACCCACAATATTCAATTCCGTTCGAATACGAGCGGCAGCGTCGAGGTCATATTCCGAGATGGCAATAACATAATCTATAGGTTTTTTCTTATAGATTTTTTTAGCCTGATCGAGAACATCTTCTTCATGTAAATGCTCTAAACCAGCTATGCAGTAACAGTTTGAAGAAGTGATATAACGCATCGTTTCTGTTAATGAAATATAAGACACATGCACGGCATCGTGATCTATATATTTATTATAATCAGACAGTTCATCGTCATATCTATTGATGATTAATACATGTTTCATATGACTTTCACCTGCTCATGTATATGTTTGACTAAACTACGAATCTTATCTTCGCTTTCGGAACGGAAAATGAAGTAACCTAATCGTGAGGTCCAATCATGGTTACACGCCAGTTCATCGTTTGTTTCATAGTAGAAGTGATGATGTACACATTCAGGTGCTTCTAACAGTTGATCTAAACCACTAAAACCTTTGAACAGACGGTGATTACCTTGGGGCATAAAGGCAATTGCAGAAACCATATCCTTCTCTATTGAAGGTGCATATGGCAGGTCTAGGTATTCACTCAGTACCGCTTGAGCAAGGTCAAAATTAGTCGCCAGTTTAATTAACTCAACAATATTGTCACCCGGTAAACGTGCTGCTAACTCAATTGCGACTGCTTTTCCTTGAGGTGTAACTCGCAGTTCTAAGTGAAAAGGCCCTATATTTAACGCTAAGGTTCTAATGACTTTTTCGGCATAGTCAAAAACATGTGCAGAAAATTGGCTGTCATATTGATTACCCACAATATGCCCAATTTCGACAAAGTAAGGTTCTGGCCCTAATAGTTTTTCTGTTAGCGAAGCAAAGGTTATTTTTCCATCTGTATGGATAATTCCTTCAACACTGTATTCTTTACCTATAATGTATTCTTCAACAATTAAATCCCCACTTGCATAGAAACCAATATCGTTGGGCTTAGCTTTCCAGATCGCTTCAACTGTTCTCAAAAGTTCCTCAAAATCTGCAACTTTTTTAACAGACATACTGCCCGCCATATCAACTGGCTTTACTACAGCAGGAAATTTAAAGCCGTGAGGTAAGTCAATTTCTTTACCCTGTGAAATCAAAGCATATTTAATATCGCTTAAACCCGACTTGGTTAGCTTGTCACGAAATTTAAATTTATTTCGAACTGTTTGAGCTGCCACATATTCAAGTGAGTTTTTGGTAAATGAGTTACCGAGTTGTGCTGCCATAGGTACTGCATATTCAACACCAGGTAATATGGCTTTTATGGTCTTTAACTCAACAATTTTAGAGAGTTGACTATGAAAATCACTGGTATCTATTTTTATTATTTCTTTTGCTTTTTGGCGCATTGTTCCATCAATGCTGCACTCTCCTTCATCAGTAGAAAAAACATATAAATCTATCCCTAATTCTTGAGCGGCATTTAAATAAGTGACGCCTGAAGAAATAGGTTCTATAACTACTACTGTCATTGTTACAGTCTCCGTTAGGGACCAAAACTTTCTAACTCACACAGAGGCTGATTTAAAATTTTATTAATTATTGGGGTAGAACCAACACCCACTGTTAACTCGTGAGAGTCCAAATAATTTGAAAAATCAAATCCATTATTCGTCCACGTACAAAACGGGATATTTATAATATTGACCTCAGCGTCAACTTGTTCTCGAAAAACATTGAAGCAATGTTGATGATAATCACTTAAAACTGACCGATTAATCGCATAGATATTTACTTTAGAAATAGGATTTTTCCGGATGAGATCTAATCCACGAGTAAGTGCAGCTCCCATGCCGCTTCCACCGCTTACAATATTGAGCGTAGAAATATCTTTCTCGTATTCAGGTTCTATATGATTATTCAGGTTGTATTCTAATTGATCATCAATCGCTAGCTTTTCAAATAAGTTAGAAAATATTCCATTTGGTCTTAATTTTATGTGCAAAACAAAAAAATCATAATTTTTCACACCCAGTGAAACCACAGAGTAACTTCGAATTAAAGGCTCTGATGGGTGTTTGATATTCACAATTGCTTTAGAGCTAAAGAACGTCCTTTTAATTTTAAATGTGAGCTCAACAATATTTTCAGCAAGAAAACTTCTACCAACAAGTTGAGCCACACTAAAATTATTAACCAATGGTGCGATTTCGACATCGCTATGAGCATAGCTAATACAAGGTAAGAACTCTTGTCCTACGGCAACCTGATTTCCTGATTCATATACGACTCCACCTTTGAGCTTACATCGACAAACCCGGCACACACCTTTTAAACAGCCTTTCATCACGGCGCTATCTGGCACCGCATCGATGAGAGGCTGTTCAGAATCAGCAATGTAAATATGCTCTTGAATGCGGATATTTACCATTGGCATATTCTAATTCCATTGCTATGAAAGTGTTTCAGCACGTACAGCCTGAAAATACTCACCCACCATTGGAACAAAGCTATTGATATGCTTGATTGCTAGATCAAAGTCTTCTTGTGTTTTAATTACAGAAGAAAGCATCTCTGTCATCATGCCGCTATGGTCTTCAGCTTCATCAAATGCAACATGCGAAGCTGCACCCGATACAGCCTGATTCCCCATATGAACACCCGCTTTTTGCGTAATAAAATTATTAAATTTGTCACCATAATATTCGAGGAACCAGTCCCAAACGACTGCTGGTAATGCCCCAAATTTTTCTACACAGAAATTTAAGTACCCCATCAGTTTCCATGTTTCAGGAAATGCATTTTTTGAAACGATCTGATCTGAAGAATAGCCATATTTAGTCAAATCCTGACCGAACATTTCATCGTGACCAAATTCATCATATAAATAATATGAAAGCTGTTTTGCGGCAGAGATATTATTGATGGCTGCAACACGCACTGCATTTGCATCTAATTCATTATTCATATGAATGCGGATAACACACTCTAAAATATGACGTTTATAATAATTTTCATCGAACCAGTCTTCATTATGAAATTTATGCATAATCTCATCTTTTTTAAACTCGCTATGCATAGCATGATCAACCGCACTTTCTAATTTTTTCAAACTTTCCTGTGAAAAAAACACGAATTATCTCCATTATATTTAAATTATTATCTAAGTATTAAATACTTATTTAGCTAGAATTAAGACTGTTATTAATTAAACTTAAAACAATCAAATATTATGTTTAAATATATTTTTAAAAATGTCAACAAAATATTATTTTTAAGAATTTCTAATTAAAATTAAATAAAATATTTCAATTAACAATCAAACAACAAATAATTTTTAATAAATGGATTAATTCAAATTAATATCCATCACCAACAAAATTTAAATAATTTATACTGCATGGAAAAGAAGGAATTTGACAGGGCTATATTGAGAAAAACAATGTAGACTCCTTATGGCTAAATATATGGAAGTATTAGAAAAGTGAATAATCTGATTATTGGGACTCTATTTGCACTTTGTGCGGCTGCACTCAATGCCTCTATTGGTGTGATCAGTAAACTGCTTATGCACAGTGGCTTAAGCCCACAAGACATTGCTTTTTTAAAAACAGTCATCGCATTCTTCTTTTTAAGTGTGTTTTTATTTAAAGTTCCTGTTAGCCAAAAAATTGCTTTTATTAGCAATACTCCAGGCAAACTGAGTGTCTTTGTCCAAATTGCGATATGTGCTTTTTTAGGGATTTTTTCACTATTCTTTTTCGAAACCATTGCCTACAACCATGGTGCTGCGGCCAATGTAGTTGTAGTACTTATGGCTTCAGCCGCTATTTCAGCTTTATTTTTTGGTAGATTAGTTTTAAAAGAAAGTATTTATATTCATTCTATTGCTGGAACATTATTAGCTGTAGCGGGTATTAGTTTAATTTCATGGAAAGGTGAAAATAGTTTATTAATGCTGATCAATGCCTCTATTGCAGGCACTGGCTATGGGCTATTTTCAGTATTAATTAAAAAATTCAGATTAAATGGTGGTTTATTCCTAACGAAGTATTTATTACTTTTTGGTAGTGTTTATCTTGCCGTTCCCTTTTTAATTAATTTTCATAGCATTAGTTTTAATTCCAATATTATTTTAGGTTTAATTAGCTTGGCAGTTCTGCCTACCATTCTTGGATTTTATTGCACAACCAAAGCATTAACCTATCTACCCGCAGCAAAAGTACAAGTGACCGAACTTTCCGAACCTATTTTTGCTGCACTGATGGCTTGGGTTTTCATTCATGAACAGCCGACCTTATCATTTTTGTATGGTGCAATTTTCATTATTTCAGGCATTGTTTTAATTAATAAAGCGCCTAAAGCCTAGTGCAAATTTAAATTTGATAATGGAACAAAATCCAAGCTCTCCTTAAAACTCAATTTATCTAATTTTAAAAATATTATTGATAAACTTTAGAGAGCTTTATTTAATTTAGACACAGTTCTACTTTAAGTTGGGCAAAGAATTTTAGACACAGAAAGTAGTAATATTTCGATTTGCTGTAAGTCTAAACCTGCCCTAGCACGAATTCCAATACTATGCGCGGCAGAAGTCATTAAGAAAGCTAATGCATCAATATCCGTATCATGAGGCAATTCTAGATTTTGTTTAGCTAGACTTAAGCGTTGATAAAGCTGTTCATTCATTTCTGTTAAAACTTCTTTTAATACAGCTTGGATTTCATTATCAGCCAACGCATCAGCCATGGCTGTTGATATAACTGCACATCCACTCAAATCGATATCTTCATGATATCCATCTACTTCGAGAGCTGTTCGCAAATATCTCAAAATAACATCGGCAAACGACCTATCCGTATCTTTATGTTCCAATGCTTTGCCAAATTCTGTTTGAGCATATTTTTGGAAATAATGCATCGCTTTAATATAAATTGTGCGTTTATCTCCTAAGCCAGCATAAAGACTTGGCCGGTTTAAACCTGTGGCCAATGCCAAAGTATCAAGAGAAGTTCCTGAAAATCCACCTTTCCAAAATGCATGTAATGCACGCTCTAATACTTGCTCAGGGTCATAAGAGCGCGGTCTGCCTCGAGATTTAATTTCCATTTGAGATCTCCATAAAAAATTTATTGACTATTTTATACAAAACAGTACAAAATTCAAATATTTTGCGAACCAGTACAAAAATATTCCTCTGAAAACTTTAGTTGTTTAAAAATCCCTTTAAGGATCTACGAAATGCCTCCAATTGAGTTTAAAAATCAATTAAAATCATTAGAAACAAATATCTACATGATTTTTATAATTTTATTTTTTGTAAGTGTTCTCCCCCTAGTTGGTTGTAGTAATAAAACCGAAGAGCCAGAAAAGGTTATTGCTGTTCAACTCACCACAGCCCATCCTGCCAGTGAGCTCTCTAATTTATCTTTTTCAGGAAATATTGTACCTAGAGTTGAAAGCCAACTTTCTTTTCGGGTAGCAGGTCGTATCATTAAACGTCTAGTAGATACAGGAGCTTCTATTACAAAAAATCAAGCCTTGGCCCAGTTAGACGATACTCCGTTTAGACTTAGTATTCAGGAAGCAACTGCTGAATTGCATCAAGCACAAAGCACTCTCACAAGATTACAAAGAGATCTTCAACGTAATCGTAGTCTGGTGAACATAGGCGCTATTTCACGATCCGATCTCGATAGTCTTGAAAACTTATATCAAAACACTCAAGCACAAGTAAATGCAGCACAAAGTCGCCTTGATCGGGCACAAAACGATTTAAGTTATACGACTTTACGTTCACCAGCAGTAGGAACAATTGCAGAAGTTCAAGCAGAAAGTGGACAGGTTGTTTCAGCTGGCACGCCTATATTTAAATTAGCTCAAAATGGTGAAAATGAAGTACAGATAGATGTTCCTGAAAGTCAGATTAATGAAATCAAAATAGACCAACCGGTCAGCATCAAATTACTTAGCTTATCTGACCATACTTTTACGGGTCATGTACGTGAAATAGCGACTGTTGCAGATCCAAATAGTCGTACTTATCGTGTTCGAATCTCAATATCAAATTTACCAGCTGCAGCTAAATTAGGTATGACAGCAACAGTCCATTTTTTAAATAAGAATGTAGATCAACAGATTATTTTACCTATTGGTGCCCTCTTCCAAAAAGGACAACAAACAGCCGTTTGGATATTACCCCACGGTGCAAAAAATCTTCAGCTTCGTCCAGTTAAACTTAGCAAAATCAATACTGAAACTATTACGGTTGCCAATGGTATTCAGGTGGGTGAACAAATTGTTACGGCTGGCGTCCATCGTCTCGATAGCAAGATGGCTGTAAAAGCATGGGATGGGAGGTTACCGTGAAAGGATTTAACTTATCCAGTTGGGGACTCCAGCATCGAACATTAATTATTTTCGCGATGCTACTTTCTCTTCTTTTAGGTACTGTAGCTTATTTTAAATTAGGGCGCGCTGAAGATCCAAATTTAACGATAAAGGTCATGACAATAGATGTAAATTGGCCAGGCGCTACTACACGAGATTTAGAACAACAGGTTGTTGAAAAAATTCAGCGTACACTTCAAGAAGTACCGAATTATGATTATGTACAAAGTTATGTACGCCCAGGACAAGCAACCATCTTTTTAGTTCTGAAAGACTGGACACGTAAAAGTCAAATTGAAGAAAGTTGGTATCAAGCACGTAAACGAGTAAACGACATACGGCAAAATTTGCCTCAAGATATCCAAGGACCATTTTTTAATGATGACTTTGGAGATACCTTTGGGTCTATTTACGCATTTCATGCTGATGGATTTGATGATGTCCAAATGAAGCAGGTTCTTCTTTCTACAAGAGACCATTTACTTCAGGTTCCTGATGTTTCCAAAGTCATTCTATTAGGCGTTCAAGAACCTCGCTTTTATATTGAATTCAATTATGCCAAGTTAGCTCAATTGGGTATTTCTCCCTTAGACTTAGTTAATGAATTACAAAAACAAAATGCAGTCGAACCAGCAGGAACTTTTGAAGGTCCTCATGCCCGTATATATGCTCGTGTTGATGGAGATGTAAAAAGCGTACAAGACTTAAAAAATATCGTAGTTCAAGTCGGAACACACAATATTCATTTAGGGGATGTTGCTCATATTGATAAAGGGTTTATCGATCCCCCACAAATGTCTATGAGACGAAATGGTGAACGTGTCACTGGTCTTGCTGTTTCAATGACAGAAAAAGGCGATATTCTTTCTTTGGGCAAACATCTAGATCAACGTATTAAAGAGGTACAAGAAAACTTACCTGCGGGTATTTTTATTGAAAAAGTAGTGGATCAACCTAGTCTCGTTGAGCATTCAGTTAATGAATTTCTCGGACACTTTATTCTAGCTTTAGGCATTGTTCTTGCCGTCAGTTTATTTGCTTTAGGCGTGCGGACAGGGATTGTGGTTGCTTTATCTGTTCCACTAGTTTTGGGTATTACCTTTTTCTTTATGTGGCGCCTAGATATAAATTTACAAAGAATCTCCTTAGGTGCACTTATTATTGCCTTGGGCTTGTTAGTCGATGACGCGATTATTGCTGTTGAAATGATGCAAGTCAAAATGGAAGAAGGTCTGGACCGTTTTAAAGCTGCGAGTTTTGCATGGAGTAATACAGCTTTTCCTATGCTAACTGGTACTTTAATTACAGCGGCGGGCTTTGTTCCAGTTGGCTTTGCCTTATCTTCAACAAGTGAGTTTACCGGATCAATTTTTTGGGTGGTTGGGATTTCTTTAATTGTATCTTGGTTTGTAGCAGTACTGTTTACTCCTTTTTTAGGCACAATTTTACTTCCCAAAGTACAGCCACATCATTCTCATTCCTCGAAAAATTCATACAGAGATAAACTCTCTCAATGGTTTAGTCGTAAAATTGCATGGTGCGTCAAAAAAAGGAAATGGGTTTTACTGACCACTGTTCTCAGCTTTGTTCTCGCTTTAGTTGCATTTCAATTCGTTCCTAAACAATTCTTTCCAGATTCACCGCGTGCAGAAATTCTAATTGATGTACAGCTCGAAGAAGGTGCTAGTTACACGGCAACGTTAAACGCAACGAAACAGGTTGAAAAATTACTTTCCAGTGATCAACGGGTCCGAGATTACACAGCTTATGTAGGAAGTGGTTCTCCTCGTTTTTATCTATCTCTTGATCCAGAAACACCTAAAAATAATTATGCACAGTTAATTGTTTATCCAAAAGATATTGAACAAGCGAGTCAATTAACTTCTGATCTACATAATCGTCTCATTCAGCAATTTCCTCATATTCGAACACGGGTTTATCGTTTAGAGCTAGGTCCCACCGTTGGTTACCCTGTACAGTTTAGGGTACGTGGTAAAGATCCTGAAAAAGTTCGTGAAATTGCTGCTGAGGTTCGCGACATTATGCGTCAGCATCCAAATGTACGTGATGTCAATTTTCAATGGAACGAACGTAGTAAAGCCATCAGATTTATCATTAATCAGGAACGTGCCCGTAGTTTAGGAGTAAGCTCGCAAGATATTTCACGTACCTTACAAATGTTATTAAGTGGTTATACAGTTACCCAGATACGAGAAGGCACAGAGTTAATTGACGTTGTAGCAAGAGCCAAAGCAGATAATCGGCTTGATACAGCTCAAATGGGCCAAATTACGATTCGTGCATCAAATGGAAAAAATATTCCTCTAGATCAAGTCGCTGAACTCAGACCTGTATTAGAAGAAGGAGGAATCTGGATACGTAACCGTTTACCAACTCTCAGCGTCCGTGCTGATGTGTCGGGTGCTCAAGCACCAGATGTCTCAAAGCAAATAGAACCGATGCTAAATGATCTTCGTAAAATGTTACCCATTGGCTACAGTATTGAAACTGGAGGAACTATTGAAGAAAGTGCTAAAGCAGATGCAGCTATTCAATCTGTTATGCCGGTGATGTTATTACTTTGGGCAATATTCTTGATGTTACAACTGCAAAGCTTCAGTCGCATGTTTATGGTGGTATTAACAGCTCCACTTGGCATGATTGGAGTAAGCCTAGCCTTATTGATTACTCGTGCACCATTCGGTTTTGTGGCCACATTAGGAGTAATTGCTCTAGCTGGTATGATTATGCGTAATTCGGTTATTTTAGTTGATCAGATAGATAGAAATATTTCTACCGGTCAAACGCCAGAACAAGCGATTATTCAAGCCACTGTAGGTCGTACTCGTCCTGTTCTATTGACAGCTTTAGCAGCAATTTTAGCAATGATTCCTCTTACACTTTCCACATTATGGGGCCCAATGGCAATTGCGATTATGGGGGGTTTAGCAGTAGCAACGATACTTACTTTATTCTTTGTCCCAGCACTCTATGCCGCTTGGTTTAGAGTGAAAAGCTAAATTTATTTAGCTCGATAGAACTAAAAATTTATAGCTTAAAAGCACAAATAGATTTTTCTATTTGTGCTTTTTTAATGGTTTATAAACTTCTAAAGTGAGGAAAATGATGAGTCACTTGTAAATTTGAAGTAGCTCATTATTCAAATTTTATAAGAAGAAAAAATAGTGTTAGACAAGATAAGCCGCTAAGAAAATTTCTACACCTGATTGTACAGAGTTTTCAATTTCCGCAACTCCCATACGGAAATTTTTAATTTTTTTACTACACATCATTTCAGAAATGAGACAAATACATTTGGTAAAAGAGTCCCTATATACTAGGTCCTATTATAATTCCGGCTAGAATTTCACCTAGTGATTCCATTTGAGCTAAAAACCTTTGAGCAATCTAGGCAATGATTCTGCTGATAAGCAGAATCACCACCCACTCAATGGAAAATCTGTCCTAATAACTTCAGCTGAAGCACTTGATCGATTAACATTTTCCATCGATTTGTTTTCTATCGATTAGTTACAAGATATGGACACGTTTTAAATGTCGATTCACATTACCCTCAACTTTTGCACGGCCATGTAATACCGAATTATTATCAATCAACATGTAATCGCCACTGACCCACTGATGTTGGTACATGTATTTAGGGTCATATAAAATCTCTGTAATTGAATGAACAATTTCCTGTGATTCTACGGGTTGATGATTTGTATCTTTAATGGAGAGCTGTACAGGATTCACTTCCTGATTATCTTCATTTTCGATTTCAATAAACCGGATAACTGAATGGCCTTTATGAGGATGGTTTTCAATGAGGTTTACATCAATTGAGCCGCCATAATGTGCTTTTTTTTCAGTCGAATAAGATAGCTTAATTTTCTTCCAGTCTTCTAATTGACTAGAAGGTATATCTTTCAAAATACGTGTGGTATCAACAAAAAGTGTTTCCCCACCTCGTCCATCTTCTGAGGATACGGTACACTGAAAAGCATTAATTCTTGGAGTTTGTTTCGCAAAAGCTCCATCCCAATGCAATTCAACTCTGCCTTTTGAGAAAATATGGTTTTTAGGATCTTGTTCCATTTTTACATTGAGTAAAGCACCAAACTCCCAATACATCAGATTGCCCAATGACTCACAAAAGTTAATATATTGTGGATCTGGTAACGCTTTAAATCCACGAAATACTAAAACTTTATATTGAGACAACAAGTTATTTAAAACCTCGGCACCGATCTCATTAATATTGTCATGATCACCAGATGCCGTTATTAATGCTCCAAATGGAGATAAATCTTTTACACTAAACATTATTCAAATCTCTACATATAAAACCATATTTACTTACATTTCTTGTTGGTTATTACGCAAATAATGGCTAGCTTTTCCGTTTTTAAAGATTAATAAAGCATTTTCTTCTTCGGCTTTATGTCGTGGAACTAAAGTAAATCCATCATCATCTTGTATAACGACCGAATGCCAAGGTGTACGCCAATTGTCATCCGAGTCCATCAAAAATATTCCAATTTTTTCTGAAACTCGAGGTTGTGGATGAATACTAAGACGAACCGAATTTGGGAATTGCTCCTTCAATAAATTAGTCCATGCATTACTTCTTTGAATTACCCGGTAAGCATTCATACGAGCTACATTCAATATCTGGTTTTTTGACCAGCCTTTGAATTCATTAAGACCTGAAAAATCCTCAGTCAAAAAGCGACAAATCCCGCGGTACATTTCAGCTGCTGGTTTTTCTTGCTTACATCGGTGTTTTAAGCTTAGTAATGACTCTCCATATTGAACCATCAACTCTTCACGCAGTGTGCTATATTCTGGTATATCTTGAAAAACATCATCTAAATCAAAGTAATCAATATTATCTGCATAAGGTTTTCCCACTCTCTCTATAAGATCATATTTATAAGAAGATATGGCCTCATCCGGGATTCGTACTAGTTCAGCAAAAACCCTTCCATCAGAACAAATAGTTAACTTTGCTCCAGGTGCATAAATATTTTTTATTTTTTCACATAATTTATTCAATGTTGCTAAAGCTAATTCCTCACCTTTATCAGGAAAAATATCTAAAGTTTTTTTCCTATTTGGTGATTTAGCTGGAAAAGCAGGTAAAATCATATGAATAGGTTGTTTATTTTTGACAAAATTCAATACTTTTTGAATATGTAAAAAAGCTTCTTCTTGAAAGTTCTCTTGCTCTGAGTCATTTGCTAATAAACGTCGCTTATGAAAAATTAATTTTACGATCTGCTCAGCTAACATTAAATCATTATTTAAAATTTGTACCACAACAAAAACCCTTATTTCCTTTATACATTCACAAACTTTTAAATTAGACTTATTTTTAAGCCTTTATTTAAATTTTCAATATTACTTTATAAATAAATTTCACTTATTTCATTCAGCTTTCTCTCCAATAATAATTTCTATAGTAGTTAATCCTATTTTTGATGATATTAACCTTTTTATTTAACACAAAAAATTTTCATAAAATTTAAATTAGTCAATCATTTTTATACAAACCATTAATAAAAAATAAGATCTAACTTTTAACTCATATATTTCTAATTTTAACTATCAAAACAAATAACTATCGAACATTTAACCACCAATAAAATATATCTATTAGTTAAAATCTGATTATTTCCCTTAATTATAAAATTTTATTTATATTAAGCTTTCTGAATCAATCACAAGTGTAGCATTTGCTTTAACGTAAATCCACGTCCTAAAAATTGATTAAAACACTCACCAAA
>NZ_JADWOM010000009.1:0-181971 GCF_016106645.1 Acinetobacter sp. ACIN00229 | reverse complement strand
TATGTTTTGATTAATAATAAAATTATTATCAAATGAGGTTTAATATATGAGCCTTTATTTTAAAAATCTTAACAGTCGCTTAATTAAAGAAATCACTATTATTCTAATAATAAAAATAGTGCTTCTTTTAACGATTAAACATATTTGGTTTGATGCTCCCACCATCCCCAAAAATTTCGACAATCAGGTCGCTGAGCATATTGCTGGCGATAACATTTCCAACATTAAGGAGACACGTTGATGATTTCTGAAAGCGTGGTTGATCTTTCGCGGTTTCAATTTGCAATGACCGCAATGTATCACTTTCTTTTCGTCCCTTTAACTTTAGGTTTGGCATTTATCCTTGCCATCATGGAAACCACTTATGTCATTTCTGGTAAAGAAATTTACAAAGACATGACCAAATTTTGGGGAAAATTATTTGGTATTAACTTTGCTTTAGGGGTTACGACTGGCTTAACAATGGAGTTCCAGTTTGGAACAAACTGGGCTTATTACTCACACTATGTAGGTGATATTTTCGGTGCACCATTAGCAATTGAAGGCCTAATGGCGTTCTTCCTTGAATCGACATTTATAGGTCTATTTTTCTTTGGATGGGACCGGTTAACGAAGGTTCAGCATCTAGGCGTAACATGGTTAGTCGCTCTAGGTTCTAACATGTCAGCACTCTGGATTTTAGTGGCGAATGGTTGGATGCAAAACCCCGTCGGTGCTGCATTTAACTTTGAAACGATGCGTATGGAACTAGTTGACTTCGGCGCGCTTATCTTTAACCCTGTAGCTCAGGTTAAATTCGTCCATACTGTATCTGCGGGTTATGTAACTGGTGCAATTTTTGTACTTGCTATCTCAAGCTACTACTTGCTTAAAAAACGTGATCTACCTTTTGCACGTCGCTCATTTGCAATTGCTGCAATTTTCGGTCTTGCATCTACACTTTCAGTGATTTTGTTAGGGGATGAATCTGGCTATGAGCTAGGTGATGTTCAAAAAACTAAACTCGCTGCGATTGAAGCCGAATGGGATACTCACCCTGCTCCGGCTCCATTTACCTTGTTTGGCGTACCCAATCATGAAGAAATGCGCACAGATTATGCAGTTAAAATTCCATATGCATTAGGTTTAATTGCAACTCGCTCAACAACCAAAGAAGTTACTGGTCTTAAAGACCTCATGCAACAACATGAAGTTCGTATTCGTAACGGTATGCTTGCCTATGCTGAACTTGAAAAATTACGTGCAGGAGATCGCTCACCAGAGTTATTGGCTTCTTTTGAGAAAAATCAAAAAGATCTAGGTTATGGCCTACTTCTTAAGAAATATGCACCAAATGTAATTGATGCAAGCGAGCAAAATATTAAAGCTGCTGTAAAAGATACTGTTCCAAATGTTACAGCGCTATTTTTCTCTTTCCGCGCAATGGTTGCCTCTGGCTTCTTAATGCTATTACTTTTCATTTTAGCGACTTGGGCTGTAGCAAAAAGAAATGCTGAAAATAAACCTTGGCTACTTAAATATGCATTGTTTGCACTGCCACTTCCTTGGATTGCTGCACAAACTGGCTGGTATGTAGCTGAAGGCGGTCGTCAACCATGGTCAATTGGTGAAATCCTACCAACCCACCTCTCTACTTCTAGCTTAAGTACTGGTGATGTATGGGGTTCGATTCTTGCCTTAGCAGCGTTCTATACAGCTCTTTTAATTATTGAAATGTATTTAATGATCAAATTTGCTCGTTTAGGGCCAAGTTCTCTGCACACTGGCAAATATCATTTTGAAAAGCAAGAACCGAAAACAGCTGTTAATGAGGAGGCCTTATCATGATTGAATATGAATTATTAAAAATCATTTGGTGGGTGTTAGTTGGCGTACTACTGATCGGCTTTGCTCTGACTGATGGCTTCGATATGGGTTCTATGGCTCTCATGCCTTTCGTTGGAAAAACTGATAGCGAACGCCGTGCTGCAATCAACACGATTGCGCCACACTGGGATGGTAATCAGGTCTGGTTTATTACGGCAGGCGGTGCACTATTTGCTGCTTGGCCAATGGTCTATTCAGTTGCCTTCTCTGGCATGTACTGGGCACTGTTGTTAGTTTTATTCGCCCTTTTCCTAAGACCAGTCGGCTTCGATTATCGCTCTAAACTAGATAATACCAAGTGGCGTAATTCTTGGGATTGGGGCCTGTGCATTGGTGGCGCCGTTCCAGCCCTTGTATTTGGTGTAGCATTCGGCAACTTATTTCTAGGACTACCATTCGGGTTAGACGACACTTTACGCTCTGAATATACTGGCAGTTTTTTTGCTCTTCTCAACCCATTTGCCCTAGTTTGTGGTGTTGTGAGTTTATCTATGCTTTGTGCACATGGTGGTGCATGGCTCATGTTGCGTACAGATGAAGCTTTAAAACAACGCTCTGCCAAAGCTACTCAAATTATGGCAATTATATTTTTAATTTGTTTCCTTGTGATTGGAGCATGGCTCTATTTCGGGCAAGTGCCAGGTTATAGCTATGCTGTTGCCATAGATCCAAATGCTGCACTCAACCCTTTAGCTAAAGAAGTGGTGACTAATAGCAATCCTGGCTGGATGAATAATTACAGCACCTATCCAGTGACTAAAGTTGCTCCAGTTCTTGCAATATTAGGCGCCATCATTGCAATTTTTGCATCTTCAAAAGCAAAAGCGGGCTTAAGTTTTACTGGTACAAGTTTAATGATTGTAGGAGCAATTTTAACTGCTGGTTTTGCCCTATTCCCATTTCTACTTCCATCTAGTATCAACCCTAACTCTAGCTTGACGATGTGGGATGCTGTATCAAGTCACCTTACGTTAGGCGTTATGACTGTTGCAGCCTGCATTTTTGTTCCTCTTATTTTGATCTACACCAGTTGGTCTTATTACAAAATGTGGGGAGTCATTACCAACAAACACATCGAGTCAAACTCTCATAGCTTGTATTAAGGAGAACACAATGTGGTATTTCGCATGGATCCTAGGCATTTTGATGGCATGTTTTGCGGGTGTACTCAGTGCACTTTATATCGAACATCATCAAAATTTAGATGAGGAATAAATGATGGCAAAAGCAATGACAGCATCAAATCATCGAAAAGCTCAAGCATTTGCAATGGCCCTTTCTTTTCTGTTGGCATTGCCTCTTGCTGCAATTTTGTTGGTTTACCCTTCACTCATGCTAGATGCTAACGGACATTACAATCATAGCCAGCTTATGCTGGTGATGATTGGTATTTCTGGTGGTTTTATTTATGGAGTGGGTTTCGTACCCAACTTCTGGCTATGGAAATGGCTATTTAGCCCATGGGTCGCTTGGCCTCTCATGCTTTTAGGCTATTACATCTGGTTTCTAACCTAAATCAAAAAGACCTCAAATGAGGTCTTTTTTCATTTCAATCAACTTAATAGGCACCCTTGGCACGCCTACATTTGCCTCAACTGGATATGGTTGTTCATTACCCGTTTTCACATATCCACGTCGTTCATAATAAGCTATCAATTCAGAACGGACATCGAGCACATACATTACGGCGTTAGTCAGATGTGGATCTTCTTTCAATGCATATTGCTCTGCATATTCTAAAACAGACCGACCTACTCTCATATTTTGAACTTGAGGATCCGTACAGAATGTTCCAATCTCAACCTGACTATTTTCAAATGTGAGCCCAACACAAGCAACAATTTTAGAAAATTCATTTTCCGCTACCAATAATGTTGAATTCCTAAGTTGTAGTTGTTCTTCTAATTGATGCTCTGTAATACGTAGTCCTTTTACCCACTCTAGCTCTGTTGTCCAACTTCGACCCTGCTGTTCCCGATAAGACTTATTAATTAAACCTACAAGTTGTGGAATATCGGCAAATGAAGATAAACGAAATTTTAAATTATTCATAAGGTATGCTTAGGCTATTTATAAAAATTCTAAAAATAAAGCCGATATTAAATCGGCTTTATTTTAAATAGCAATTAATTAATTTGATTGTTCAGCTAACCATGCCATAAATTTTTGACGCTCAGCTTTAGATGCTTTCTGCCAAGTTTCAACTAAACGTTGATCATTCGTTTGTGCTCCACCTGTTGCTGCCATAGACGTTGCAGTTGGCACAACAACTTGAGCAGAAGTAGGTTTAGCCGATGCATACACTGCCTCAGGCTGTGGCTTAGATGATCTAGTTGTAAAGTCAGTTACTTTACCCAACAAGCCAGTTGCAAACCATGGTTTTGCTTCATTGTTTGCGCCCGTTTGTTTCACAATTAATTCATTATTTGCACTGTATAAAGCAACTGTTGGTTGTTCAGCATATTTTTTCGCATTTTCATAATCTTTAGGTACATCTACCATCGAAAGCTTATAAGTTTTCCCATCTTGCAATGCAGGCGTTTGAATTGTGACTACACCAGATTTAACAATGTCATGCTCACCATTTAAATGTTCAAAATATTCTTGATAGCGCACGCTTAAGCTAGTTTCACCCGCATCAACTTTATAATTATTTTTAGATGAACGAAATAACCCAGAATTGACTTCTTGACCATTCACAGCAAGGATTACAATTTCCTCTGGCGCTGTAATTGTAACTGCTGAAAATACCGAACTACTGAGTAATAAACCAATTGCAGCAACACTTAATCTTAAAGTCATCTGTCTCTTTCTCTATATTTGATAAGCTATGAAATCATGAGCAATATGCAATATGATTGTGACTATTTTATGACAGTGCAATGACCCGCTAATTTTTCGAGTTATTATTATTAAATATACATTTGAATTTTATCAATTTGTGTTGATTTAACCTTTTTATTAATTCCAAAAACACATAAAAAAAAGAGTACCTATTTAGGTACTCTTTTTTAACTTTCAATTAGTTGAAAGTTTTGAAACGATCAGCATCATTAATAAATGCTTTTTCGCCTGCTGGTGCTTCAACCGAACCAAATACTAATTGAGCACGTAGTTTCCAAGTTGCAGGAACATCAAAAGCTTCAGCAGCTTCAGCATCAACAATCGGGTTATAGTGCTGTAAAGATGCACCTAAACCAAGCTCTGAAAGCGCAGTCCAAGTTGCAAATTGAGCAATTGCACTTGAATGTTCAGACCATACTGGGAAGTTATCTGCATATAATTCGAATTGCTCTTGTAAGCTTTTAACAACAGCTTGGTCTTCATAAAATAAAACCGTGCCAACACCAGCTACAAAGCTATCAATTTTTGTGTTTGTACCAGCAAAAGCTTCAGCAGGAACAATTTTACGTAATGCTTCACGAACCAAATTCCAGAATTTAGCATGTGATTCACCATATAGTGTCACCACACGTGAAGACTGCGAGTTAAAAGCTGAAGGACTATGTTTAACCGCTTCACGAATAGTTTCTTCGATTTTAGTGCGATCTAATGCAACATTTTTACCAATTGCATAAATAGTACGACGATTTTTAATTTTATCTAAGAAAGTAGACATTTTGTTATTTCCTACCTATTGATTGACCAAGGGCCGTTGTTTGGGAATGAATACAGTGTATTAAAGTCATTTTTCATAATCAGCATTAAAAATATGACAGTTCGTTTTATTTTCGCAACAATAAAAAAAGATATACATATAAAAAAAGCTTCACGTTTTAGTGAAGCTTTTGAATGCTAACAACCGTTTTACTTATCAGTTTCAAACAGCGCCGCAACAAATGATTTAGCCGAGAATGGTCTTAAATCATCAATTTTTTCACCAACACCAATAAAACGAATTGGCACATGGGTACGACTTGCAATATTAAAGAGCACGCCACCTTTCGCAGTCCCATCCAGCTTGGTAATGGTAATACCAGTTAAACCTACAGCTTGGTCAAACTCTTGCACTTGGTTAATCGCGTTTTGCCCTGTCCCCGCATCTACTACCAACATAATTTCATGAGGTGCAGTTGCATCAATTTTTTGCATCACACGTTTAACTTTTTTGAGTTCTTCCATCAAGTTACTCTTATTATGTAAACGACCTGCCGTATCTGCGATTAATACGTCAATTCCTTTAGCACGAGCACTTTCAAAAGCATCAAAAATAACAGAAGCACTATCAGCTCCGTGACCTTGAGCTACCACAGAGATATCATTACGTTCACCCCAGATCTGTAATTGTTCTGTCGCTGCAGCACGGAACGTATCCCCAGCAGCCAACATCACTTTTTTACCTTCACCTTGTAAACGTTTCGCTAATTTACCAATCGTTGTGGTTTTACCAACACCATTTACCCCAACCATTAAAATCACATAAGGTGATTTGTTAGGATCAATATGCAAAGGTTTAACACGTGGGGCCAACAAAGCAACCAACTCTTCTTGCAACGCTTTATATAGAGAGTGGGAATAGATCAAATCACCACGAGCTGTACGCTCTGTTAAATTGGTAATAATCGTTTTAGTAGCTTCAACACCGATATCTGCAACTAATAATTGCTCTTCGACTTCTTCGAGTAACTCATCGTCAATTTCTTTTCCGCCAATCAAGATATTGACCATACCATCAGCGAAATTACGACGAGTTTTGGTTAAACCCTCTTTCATTCGGCCAAAAAAACCAGTTTTTGGTTGTTCAACCGCAGCTTCTGTAGAAGCTAATTCAACTTTGGCTGCTTCAATATTTTCTTGCGATTTAACAGGAGATTCAACGATGGGAACATCGATAGCAGGTAAATTAGGTAATGTGACATCGTCATCACCGATCTCAGCATCTATCAAGAATTTATTTTGCATATTCGATTGTTGCTCCATGCGGATTCCTTGAAAAGCAGCGCGTTTAAAAAGATAAAGTTTAG
Source organism: Acinetobacter sp. ACIN00229 (assembly GCF_016106645.1). Lineage (NCBI taxonomy): Bacteria > Pseudomonadati > Pseudomonadota > Gammaproteobacteria > Moraxellales > Moraxellaceae > Acinetobacter > Acinetobacter sp. ACIN00229. Next base: position 175,141 of record NZ_JADWOM010000009.1, on the reverse strand, counting down.
CATAAATTCAAAATTTTGCCTGCCACAATAGTGCTCAAAAAGCTTTGGAAACCAAGATTTAGCCTGATTAACCCATTTACTGAGTATCTTCCTGAGCGAGTGCTGGATATTGCTTAATATGAGCACCTTCAAATTGGTAAGCATGCATTAACTTCAAATACTCAGCTCGATGAATTTCTGACTGAGCTATAAGCAACTCAGCCATGTCTTGAGTTCTTGGATAAGTAGCCTGATGAGAAAGTTGTATAATTCGTTGATATTGATCCGGACTAATAGGCCGAAGTAATGCTAAATATGACAGCACAAAAATACAGCCAATGACAATAACCACAAATAGGTTAAAACATTGATCAACTTTTAACTCAGACTTTAATTTAAGAAAATTTTGTTTGAATATGAGCATGACCTACCTCGAATTAGTGTAGTGTAGGGTTCAATACTCATAAGTACAAGATCAAACATCCAGTAAGGTTAATAATCATACCTTACTGGATAGTATGAGTATGCTTAACTTATTAGTGAACGAATGACGGAAAAGTATAAAATTGCCGCAATAATCACCAAGACTAGAAACATAGCAAAAATACTTAACCCTTCTTCTGCATCTGCTGGATGCAATTCGTCTTCATCAGCAATTTTTCGAAGTTCCCCATCATAAACTTGATAAAACCAGTTTTTTTGGGCAGGTTCCAAATGACCAGCAAAATCAAACACCCTTTTACGCTGTGCTAGACAGTAATCCCCTAAATGGATTTCCTCATGAAAAATAGCTTCATCTAATAATTTACGGTGATAATGGGCCAGTTCTATGATTTGTTCCTCTTTAGGAGGCGTGTCAAAAACAAAGCCGTCGATTGTATTTGTCATATTTTATTCTCCTTGTCTTTTATTCTCATATTGATTTTAATCAAAATTATTTGTGAATAATGTTTAATCATGTATCCTAATAGTGAACTAAACGAAATGACAAATAGTTGACAAATCCATCAATTTGTAATATTAGTTTAATAATTCTAAGTTAAATTAATTTAAAGGCACTAGCCTTTAGAAAAAAGTAATCATAATTACAATAAGGAGTTTTCTATGATTCAACGTATCTCTCATCATGATTTAGAACATGTATATGCAACTGCAGTAAACACAATTCACTCTCAAATGAATTTCCAAGATGCGGTTGCACAGTTAGAAGAAGTTGCTCGCGCTGGGCATGGTAAAGCCGCTCTATTCTTAGCAGAATTGTATTATCAAGGTTTCCGTGTTGAACGTGACTCACTTAAAGCACAATATTGGCAAAAGTTAGCCACAATGCAAGCATAAAGAGACGTCACTTAGGTGGCGTTTTTTGTACCCGTAAAAACCCAAAGTTATCAACTTATCTAAAGCCTTACTTCGCCACTTCAGTCATGGCTCAGGTGGCGTTTTTTTTATGTCTGTAAAAATTTGATATAAACCAATTTATCCCTTATCTTTTCTTGCGCTTCGCCAAAGCTTTAGTCGCTTTGTCTTGCTCAGGTGGCGTTTTTTTATATCCGTAAAAACATTCTATAAATATAATTTGCTACGCACTTCTTTTCTTTTGTCTAACGCTAATGTCAAAGTCCTAATCTTTTTGACGTTTTTAAGTGGCATTTTTATAGCTGGGAATATTTGTTTACGATTTGATACCTGTTTAAACTGAAATGTCATCTGATTTTTCTATAATAAGCAAGATAAGTTAAGAACCATTAAATTGACAATGAATAGTTTAAGCAATCTGCAACCGGTTTCAAAAGACTTGATGATTAAAATTTATATTTTAAGAACCATGATGTATTGCGGAGTTCTCTGGGGATTATTTCATCAGGGTTGGGCAATTAAATCAGATCAAGAAGACTTTATTTTTCCTTTTTGGCTCAATGGATTGCAAGCTCACCGCTACGCTAAAGAACATTGGCCACATTACAAACCGAGAAGAATTACTCCTAAAGATTTTCACGAGTCGTTATTACCAACCTTAACTCGACTCAACGTTACACCAGCTTTGTTTAATTCTTCTCATCGTAAATTGAAATTATCTACACAACAAATGCAACATTTCTTTTTTAAACATCCGCACTGGCAAGGAGCCTAAAGTTTTCTTTAGGTTCTTAATCTCTATTAGAATGCTTTTTGAACGCTTGAGTGTAAAACTTGTATTTGAATGACTATGAAGTATTTGCATTTTTATAAAATCAAGCTAATTTAAAACAAAATGATAAAACACAGGACAGAAGAAATGACAATCGTTGCACAAGTAATCAAAAACAAATCAGAGCAAGATATTTTTACAATTTCTCCTGAAGCCACTGTCCTTGAAGCAATTAAGATCATGGCTGATAAAGGAATTGGTGCGTTAGTGGTAGCTGAAGGTGAAAAAGTTGTCGGAATTTTATCTGAACGTGACTACACGCGAAAAGTGACACTGATGGAACGTTCTTCATACAGCACTACAGTTGCTGAAATTATGACATCTAAGGTGCTTACAGTAAGTCTAAACAACACAGTTGAAGAGTGTTTACAGCTTATGACAGATCGCCACTTACGTCACTTACCTGTATTAGACAATGAAAAATTAGTTGGTTTTATCTCTATTGGTGACTTGGTAAAAGCAGCAATGGAAGACCAGAAAAATTTAATTGAACAGTTAAAGCAGTATATCTCTGGTTAATTATTCGAAATAAAAAAATGGGCATATAAATGCCCATTTTTAATACTGAAACTTAAAGATAATTATCAATCAAAGCGACTAAACGCTCTAATAAGTCATCAGCCTGTGCTTGAGTCATATTAATAGGCGGTAACAAGCGAACCACAGAACCTGCTGTAACGTTGATAATAAGCTTGTGTTGATCACGAGCAATGGCAACGAGTTCAGCACAGTCTTTAGGTAATTGAATACCTATCATCATCCCAAAACCACGCACCTGAACATTCTTGTCAGCTAACTGTGTGCGAAGTTGATCCACAATATAGCGTCCCACTACTGCCGCATTTTCTACAGCATTTTCTTTTTGAATTGTGTCAATTACTGTATAAACCACACGAGAACCTAATACAGTACCGCCATAGGTAGAACCATGACTACCAGGTCCCAATAAACCAACAGCTTTACCTTGTGTCATTACAGCACCTACTGGAAAACCATTTCCAAGTCCTTTCGCAGTCGTCAAGACATCAGGCACAATGTTGGTATGCTGATATGCAAAATATTTACCAGTACGGCCATTACCTGTTTGAATTTCATCCAACATCATTAGCCAGTTGTGCTGATTACAAATATTACGGACTTCTTCAAGATAGCTAAAGCCTTGAGGAGCAGTATTAATACCACCCTCACCTTGAATTGGTTCAATCAAAATTGCAACGATATCTGGATGCTGCAATGCAGCTTCTTGAATTGCTTCTACATCACCAAATGGCACACGAATAAAATCATTGGTTAAAGGAGCAAAACCATCTTGTACTTTCTTATTACCAGTTGCTGAAAGTGTTGCTAAAGTACGACCATGAAAAGATTGTTCTGCCACAATAATCTTTGGTAAACGTACACCTTGTTGAGTACCAAATTTACGAGCAATCTTAATCGCACCTTCATTTGACTCAGCACCACTATTTGAAAAGAAGATTTCTTCCATACCAGAAACCTCTGCAAGCTTCTGGGCAGCAGCAGTTTGCCAAGGAATTTCAAATAGATTACTTGTATGCACAAGGGTTGCAGCTTGTTCAGCAATTGCTTGTGCAATAACTGGGTGCGCATGACCTAAACCACATACAGCAATACCCGTTAAAGCATCTAGATATTCTGTACCATCTTCAGTATATAGATATGCCCCTCGGCCTCGTACAAAACTGATCGCTTGGCGACCATAAGTAGCCATTAAGTGTGATGGTTGATCAGGTTGTATTGGAGCTAGGGTAATATCAGTCATAACGAACTCTGTCTGTATGAGGTTTTTAGAAGGGTTTATATAAACAAAAACTGGCTCTGATGAAAAGTCTCATCAATCATTTATCTAAAATTTCGTCTGCTTTTCGCTATCACTTCGGTTTATACAATAAAATATTGAATATTCAATGCAACTTTAAGCATTAAGGTGGTTTGCAAAGCAACATAAACACCCCCTATAATGCTGCTAGATTAGTTGAGGATCTATTTATGACTGAACAAGCACGTGATACTGAAGCGTTAATCCGCGATCAAATTGCGAAGCATCCCGTTTTACTTTACATGAAGGGCACTCCACAGTTTCCACAATGTGGTTTCTCTGCACGTGCTGTAGAGGCGCTCAGTCAAATTGGTCGTCCATTTGCATATGTAAATATTCTGGAAAATCCTGATATTCGTGCAATCTTACCAGCAATTGCGAATTGGCCTACATTCCCGCAACTTTGGGTAAATGGCGAACTTATTGGCGGTAGCGATATTATGCTAGAAATGTTCCAAAATGGTGAATTAAAACCATTAGTTGAACAATATAGCGCTGCACCAGAAGCGTAAATAATAAAAAAGCCAATCAATAGATTGGCTTTTTTATGTTCTTAATTTTAAAGATCGCTTACCCCAACATAGCGAAACAAACCTTCCACACCTAAATCAGATTTTAAAACAATCAAATTTTCATAAGCTGTTGTAGTCAAAGCTTCAAAAATATTCATATTTGGATCTTCGTGCAACTCATCCACGCTCTGGCTCATGCACTCTTCAAATCGATCTGCAACAAATTCAAAGCCCAAGTCCATCGCAATAAATAAAGTATGTTCACATGGTTGAACATATTGCTCTTGTACCCAGTCAATTATCGCTTGTTTGCAAAATGGACACTCAATATTTGCAGAGGCATCGTTAAGTTCTATCAGTTGATAAAGCATTAGATTTGAAAAGTAGAGAAAAATATAGTGTAGAAGAAAATGATGAACACTTCTATAGACAATGTCTAAAGCTACTTAAAATGCATACGTTAAAATCACAACGTAATTACAACATAATTTCAAAAAGCCATTTCTAGCAATGAGTAATGAATTTATCCCCCACTTACAAAAAATTTAGTATAAGAATTATCGTTGCAAAAATAATAATGTAAAATCATGGTTGTTGCAGAAATAGGATATTTTAATGCTCACCGATCTTGATGATTTTTATTGTTTTGCTCTTGTTGTTGAGCATGGTGGCTTTAGTGCTGCTGAGCGTGTAACGGATATACCAAAATCAAAATTAAGTCGCCGCGTTTACAGCTTAGAAGAAAACTTAGGGGTCCGTTTAATCCAACGTAGTTCTCGTCATTTTGCTGTTACAGATATTGGGATGGATATTTATAGACATGCTCAAGTCATGATGAATGCTGCTCAAGCTGCCCATGATTTGGTTGATCATTTAAGTATTCAACCTAGAGGTGTAGTGAAGGTTAGCGTTCCTGTTGATATTGCTCAAAATCAACTTCCAAAAATCCTACCTGCTTTCTTAAAAAAATATCCAGAAATTCGTTTGCAACTGATGGTCAGTAACCGTCGAGTAGATGTGATTAATGAAGGAATTGATATTGCTTTACGTATTCGTTCAAAACTTGATGACGATCCAAGTTTAGTTCTTAGACAGTTTGCCCTTATACAACAAAGTCTATTCGCAAGTCAGGCATATTTAAATGAATTTGGAGATATAAAAAATCCTGAACAACTTAGCGAACACCGCATTTTAAGTTTATCTGAGGAACATCTTGATCAACAATTCATTTTACATGGCCCTGATAATCAGCAAAAGAAAGTCAAAGTCAGTCCTACTGTAATGGGCACAAATATTCACATGTTAGCGCAATTGGCTAGTCAAAGCTGTGGTATCGCTTTATTACCTGAGAGCGCAGCACAAGATTTCGTAAAATCTGGGCAACTCCTACCAATCTTACCCGAATGGAAAGCACCACATGGTGTATTCCATGCAGTTTATCCATCACGCCGAGGATTGCTACCTGCTGTTCGAGTATTTATTGATTATTTAGTAGAAAATCTTTCTGAGCGTTAAAATAAAAAAGTTCGATAATTTATCGAACTTTTTTTATATTTTTCAAATTGTAGGATAGCCTCCCACACCTTCAGGCCATGGGGTTAATAGTTCAAAACCAGTATCTGTTACTGCAACCATATGTTCCCATTGAGCAGATAATGAATGATCTTGAGTAATGACGGTCCACCCATCATTTAACTCTTTCACTTGCGGTCTACCTGCATTTACCATTGGCTCAATGGTAAAAACCATTCCTTTCTTTAAGACCAAACCTTGCCCACGCTGCCCATAATGCAAAACATTAGGTTGTTCATGATAGACCTTACCAATCCCATGTCCACAATATTCTCGAACAATACTATAGCCTTCTCGATGAGCAACCGACTGAATAGCATAACCAATATCACCTAATGTAGCTCCTGGCTTAACAGTGTGAATACCTGCAACCATGGCCTCATAAGTTGTATCAACTAATTTTTTTGCTTGTGGATTTACATTACCCACAAAATACATGCGGCTCGTATCACCAAAATAACCATCTTTAATAATTGCGACATCAATATTAATAATATCGCCATCTTTTAAAATTTTATTCGGCGATGGTATGCCATGGCAAACAACTTCATTGACTGAAGTACATATCGTTTTTGTAAAACCGTGATATCCCACATTAGCAGGAATAACTTTTAAATTATTTACAATATAGTCATTACAGAGGTTATCTAAATACTCAGTAGATACGCCCGGTTTTATATAGGCCTCTATCATTTCTAAAACTTGTGCAGCCAAGCGTCCAGAAACTCTTAACTTTTCCAGATCTTGTTCAGTTTTAATGGTAACAGTAGAAGCTCTCATTCAATTCTATCCTCGCAGACAAGAAACATGCCCTTCCCTACAAAAACCTAAGGTAATTCAAAATATTTTAGGATGAATATAAGTCAGACCAAAAGCCTAAAATGCTTAAATATTCGGCATTCACAATAAAAATTTATGTTTTTATTCTTACATATTTTTTATAAAAAGTCAGAACTTAAAAAGAAGTTCTTTTCTCCTTTTTATGGCTTTTCAAGTACATACTTTAACCAAACAAACGCTTATAACACTATATATGGTTTTAACCACCTGAAAAAAAGCTTTTTCACTTAAATTAGCCCTTGATCATGATTACTTTTGCTCTAAAATTCCTTCTTTTTTTATTAACTTTAATTTATGCAACATCTTCGTACTGGAGATATTATTGCCTTAGGTTTTATGACCTTTGCCCTTTTTATTGGGGCTGGCAATATTATCTTTCCTCCCATCGTTGCTCAACAAGCTGGTGAGCATGTATGGTTAGCTGCACTAGGCTTTTTAATTACGGCTGTCGGCTTACCTGTAATTACCATCATGGCACTCTCTCGTATGCAGGGTTCCATTGAAATTATTAGCTCTCCCTTAGGTCGAGTAGCAAGTCTGATTTTAACTGTTGTTTGTTATTTATCAGTCGGCCCTCTATTTGCTACCCCACGTACAGCTACTGTTTCTTATGAAATTGGTTTTTCCTCTTATTTTGGAACCTCAAGTAGTAGTCTTTTAATCTATAGCGCAATTTATTTTTCATTTGTAACTGTAGTTTCACTTTATCCAAACAAGTTATTGGATACTGTAGGACATGTACTTGCCCCGCTAAAAATTATTGCTTTAGCAATTTTAGGTATTGCAGCAGTGATGATTCCAGCAGGTTACGTACCAGCTCCGATCAATCATTACGTCACATCTCCGGTTTCAGAGGGTTTCGTAAACGGTTATCTCACTATGGATACGTTAGGTGCACTAGTATTTGGTATCGTTATTATTCAAGCGATTTACTCTCGCGGCGTTACTGATAAAAAATTAGTCACCAAATATGCAATTATTGCCAGTCTCATTTCAGGTGTTGGCCTTACTTTAGTTTATTTAAGCTTATTCAAATTAGGTTTAGGTAGCCATGAAGTAGCACCAAATGCAGCAAATGGCGCAGTAATTTTACATGCATATGTACAACATGCTTTTGGAAATATGGGTTCATTATTCTTAACTGGACTAATCTTTTTAGCATGTATGGTTACAGCAATTGGCTTAACTTGTGCGTGTGGTGAGTACTTTGCTCAGTTAACGAAATTACCATATAAGCTTTTAGTGTTTATTTTAGTTGGTTTCTCTTTCATTATTTCGAATCTTGGCCTAACTAAACTGATTGCTATTTCAGTACCTGTCTTAAGTGCAATCTATCCACCAGCAATTGTGGTGATTATGCTGAGCTTCTTCTGGAAATTTTGGCATAAGCCTTCTTTTATTGTCGGTTCAGTAACAAGTATTGCTTTAATTTTCGGTATTATCGATGGTCTTAAAGTTGCAGGCTTCAGCAATTATTTACCTGAATTCCTTCAACATTTACCATTAAATGAACAAAACTTAGCTTGGTTGATCCCATCTTTAGTTGTTCTTGCAGTTACCGTAATTATCGACAAAGTTAAATTCAAAAGCATTTAATCTAGTGACTTTTTTGAAATCGAGTTTTATCCAAACATGATTTTATATATTGAATAGAATGCTGTGTTTACCCAACCAGCATTTTATTTCCACACTAGTTTTTAATGACAAATCAACTATAGATATAATTAATTTTTACTGTAAAATTACACTAAAATAATTTTTAGCTACTCAGGAAAGAAGAGCAACAATGAAAACTAAATATTACCTAACATTAGCAGATGCAGAGTTTTTAATGGAAGAAGCTCAAAAATATGCAATTGAACACAACTTTAAAGTCAGCATTGCGATTGTTGATGAAACAAGCTCTCTATTATTCATGAAACGATTAGATGGTGCTTCTCCTCTAACTACACATCTATGCCTAGAAAAAGCAAAATGCGCTGCAATATCAGGTAGACCTTCAAAATTTTACGAAGAACTTCTAAAAAGTGGGCGTCTTGGTTTCTTAAGTATGCCTAGTGCTCAAGGGATGTTAGAAGGTGGAATACCGATTATTTATGAAGGTGAAATTTTAGGTGCTATTGGTGTATCGGGTGTTCAATCTTTTGAAGATGCAGAAATTGCTCAACATGCGATCGATAGTTTTTTTAAAAAAATATAATAGCTAAAGCAAAATCACAGGAAAGAGAAATTAATACACTTTTCATTTAAATAATTTCTCTTTTCTAAAAGAATAAGTATTTCATACAAAAATATTAAACATTTACTTTTTTAATACCTTAAACCTTTATAAATATAGAGGTTTTTATAAAACTGCTCAAAAAATTTTCTATTTGCTATTGAACTGAATCAAAAATAGCAGTACAACATTAAACTTAAAACTTATTCTTGACTAAAACATTAGGTTTTAGCGCAACCACAAGGAGGGATGGAGATGTTATCATTACATTTCAACAAACAAGTCTTCATTAACACTCTGAACAGCAAAGATTCAGTTGTTTATGGAGTAACACCGCTTGCTCTTATGCTGACTTTACTGTTTCAAGGTATGATTAAAGGAAATCTGAAACCCGAATACTTTATGTATGCGATGGTCGTTTCTTTCATATTTTGTGTGTGGGCCTTTGTCGATCATAAGATGCGAAAACTAGCTAAAAGACGTCTTAGTCAACAAAATTTGAATTCTTAAAAAATGGATGAGTAATCATCCATTTTTATACACCTATAAATAAAAAAATTGTTCCAATAACTAAAATAGCTGTAGCCAATAATTCAGTCACAATTAATCCCACCATCATTAAAGACATTATCCACGAAGGTAAATTAAATCTGCCCAACCGATGGGGAGTTTTGAATTGATTTGTCGTGTCCTGTAAACATCCATGTATGATATAAACCAATATTGAAAAGCTAAAAAAGAAAATATTCGCTAACACACACCACAAAGCAACATTTTCATTTAAAACAGTAAAATAGCTTAATACCGCAAGAATGAGACTAGCAGCCGCATATAGCAAGCTACTGCGATGAGCAATGTCAACATAATAGTGGGCACGATGTAACTCTGAACGGCGTATTTGCCAATACTTCCACACCCCTGTGAACATTCCTACCCATAAAAATATGCCACTAAACACAATTGCTAACTGTACAGCTTTCGATAAATCCATCTTTTTTCCAATTATTCGTTTTATTAAAATTTAATGAGCTGTATAGCACAAATCTTGACTTTATAGTCACATTTTAATCAAGTATCGTTTTGGAACTCATGTAAATTAAAGTCATTAATAAGCTAATCATTACGTAATATTATGGATAACACTTTTGAATCATTTTGGATGACCTGCGAAGATGGTTATCAACTTGCTGCACAATTTTATCCAACTCAATCAAAGAAATCGGTACATCCTGTTTTGATTTGTCCAGCAACAGGTATTACCAAAAACTTTTATCATTCTTTTGCTACATGGTTAAGTCAGCAAGGCTATGATGTATTAAGCTTTGATTTCCGTGGAATTGGAGATTCATTGCATGGGCCGTTAAAGCAAAGTACAGCGAGCATTAATGATTGGGGAACGCTTGATATCCCTTGCGCAATTGAAACTTTATTAGAAAAAGCCGAAGCAGAAAAAGTTACTCTTCTTGGCCATAGTGCGGGTGGGCAACTGCTAGGGATTGTGCCAAATTTTCATAAAGTCGCAAAAGTTGTTGCAGTAGCAGGTTCTACAGGCCATGTAAAAGGACTTAAAGGTAAAACAAAATTTCTAGCCCCCGTCATGTTTAACGTTATCTTTCCAATTTCGAGTACCTTAAAAGGCTATGGTGCTACTCAATTTATTGGAATGGGTGAAAACTTGCCTAAAAAAGTCGCACAACAGTGGAGAGAGTTTTGTAGTCACCCAGGCTATGTGAAAAATGCTATTGGTAAAACTATTTTTCATGACTTTCATAGTGAAATTATTTGCCCTATTACTTCTATTTGGGCAAGTGATGATGAAATTGCCACTCAACACAACGTTGCAGATTTATTAAGTTTATACCCTAATGCATCTACTAAAATGCTAGAACTGAACCCGACAAAACTCGGCTATAAATCAATTGGGCACATGTTAATGTTTAAAAAATCACATCAAAAGCTGTGGTCAGTCTTAGAGCAAGAAATTCAATAGTAATTTAAATTCTATCATTTAGTTTTTGCCTCTATGCCCGTAATCCGGTGTAGAGGTTTTTTTATTATTAGCAGTCCCCTTTTTATAAAATAACTTTATTAAATTTATAGTTACCATAAGAAACTAAAATATATTAAGCCGTGATTCCTTTGTGTTTTTAATAAGCATTATTTACGTAAATACGTCGATATAAACTTAAAGTTCTGCTATGGTAATTTGTCTGAAGCTGTTGTTTAAAAACAGGTAAACCAACCTATTTTAATACAAACAGCTTCTTTTTTCTGTTTAAGTTAAAACCTAAGAAATTGTTCAAGGATAAGTATGCTAGCACTCGAGCCTCGACATATTCATATGAATCAACATGCTGTTGATAAAAAGCATGCATTACAGTGTCTAGTAGATATATTAGTAAAAGATGGGTTAGTTACGCCTGAATATTTAACAGGACTCATCAATCGTGAACAACAAAGCGCTACCTATTTAGGCCAAGGTATTGCTATTCCACATGGTACGCCACAATCTCGTGAATTTATTTTAGAAACAGGTATTCGGTTAGCTCACTTCCCTGAAGGAATAATCTGGGATGGGGAAAACACGATTTATTTAGCTGTTGTTATTGCAGCAAAATCTGATGAACATTTACAAGTACTACAAATATTAACTAGAGCGTTAATGCAGGATGTAAGTGAACAAGTAAAAAATGCGACGCAACCTGAGCAAATTATTGAACTATTACAAGCTCAACCCCTATCCTTAACACTGCATGAAAATTTAATTCAAACTGAAATTGAATCTCAAGATATCGAAGACTTATTGTGGTCAGCCTCTCAAATTCTCAAAAAACATAATTTCGTAAAATGTGGTTTTTTAAGCTCACTTGAGCCAGATCAAGTTATCCAGTTACAAGACCAGATCTGGTCTATTTCTAGCAGTAAGTTTGTTCAACAGCCAGCAATCAGTATTGTAAAACCACGCCATGCTTTAGATGTAAATGGACAAAAACTAAATACTCTCGTCTGTATTGCTGCTAATGAGCAGTTAGATAGTCAAAGATTTAACCGACTGATTGATATTTTATTTAACCCAGAACAAGTTGCACAGCTAGATCAAACACAAGCACCAAATGAGATTGCTAAAATTATTGGTGCAGATGTTATTCCAGATTGGCCTCATCGTTCGGTTGTATTAGCCAATGCCCATGGATTACATGCTCGACCAGCGACTCATTTGGTGAACTTAACTAAAAGTTTTCAAGGTGATATTCAGGTCGCGGTGGACGATGGTAATTTTGTTTCGGCTAAAAGCTTGACGCGCCTCTTGGCTTTAGGATGTAAACGTGGCCAGACTTTACGTTTTATTGCCGAGCCAGAAACAGATGCTGTTGAAGCTTTAGATAAAGTTATTCAGGCCGTGCAAGAAGGTTTAGGAGAAGAGGTTGAACCTATTCAATCTTCAGATACCCAAGAAGCTCAATCGTCTCAAACAGTAAAATCATTGCCGAAAACATTGAGTACAAATACAGGTATTCCAGCTTCTAGTGGCCTAGCTTTTGGCCCCGTACATGTCATCAAACCCAAGATTTACCAATATGAACGTATGGGTTTAAGCGTTAAAGCAGAAAAAGAGAAACTTGATATTGCTCTTCACGCAGTTAAAAACAATATTCACCAAGTTATTGCAAAATCTGAAGTAACTGAAATTAAGCAAATTTTCCAAGCACATTTGGAAATGCTAGACGACCCAGATCTTATTAATGGTGTTTATCAAAAGATTAACTTAAACCTTTCTGCTCCCGCTGCTTGGCATGAACATATTGAAGCAGCAGCTAAAGAGCAAGCAGCCTTACCAGATCGCTTATTGGCTGAGCGTGCTACAGACTTACGTGATATTGGCGATCGGGTTTTAGCACAGCTCTGTGGTGAAGTTATTATCGAGGAACCTAAAGAGCCTTATATTTTGATCATGTACGATGTGGGCCCTAGTGATGTGGCTCGCCTTAATAAAGATCGAGTAGCAGGTATTTTGACAGCTGTAGGCGGTGCAAGTGCACATAGCGCTATTGTTGCTCGTGCGTTAGGTATTCCTGCAATTGTTGGTGCTGGTGATCAAGTACTAGATATTGAACAAAAGAGTTCTCTTTTAATTAATGGAGATACAGGAACTTTTGTATTAAACCCTAACACTCAGCAAATCGAACACGCCAAACAAGAACGAGAGCTTCAACAAAAAATTCGTGAAGAGGCTGAATGTCACAGCCAAGAACCTGCGATTACCCTAGATCAACATCAAATCGAAGTTGCTGCAAATTTAGGAAAAGTTCAAGCTACAGCTCATGCAGTTGAATGTGGCGCAGAAGCAATTGGCTTACTTAGAACAGAGCTTGTTTTTATGGCTCATAGCAGTGCTCCAAATGAAGCTACCCAAGAAGCAGATTATCGTGTTGTGCTAGATGCCCTCGCTGGTCGCCCACTTGTAGTACGTACTCTTGATGTAGGTGGTGACAAGCCTCTTCCTTACCTTCCAATTGCTGAAGAAGAAAATCCATTTTTAGGCCTAAGAGGTATCCGTTTGACATTAAGACAGCCAGAGCTGTTACGTCAACAACTTATCGCTTTGCTTAAAGCCGCAGATGATCGTCCTTTACGAATCATGTTTCCAATGATTGGCCGTGTGGAAGAATGGCGTGCTGCCAAAGCTATTCTTGATGAAGTTAAAGCTGCACATCCATGCGCTGACTTACAAGTTGGTATTATGATAGAAGTTCCTTCTGCTGCTTTACTTGCGCCTATTCTTGCTCAAGAAGTGGACTTTTTCAGTGTAGGAACAAATGACTTAACCCAATATACTTTAGCTATTGACCGCGGTCACCCTATCCTCTCGGCTGAAGCAGATGGCCTCCACCCAAGTATTTTGCAATTGATTGATCACACCGTAAAAGCTGCGCACAAACATGGTAAATGGGTGGGTATATGCGGAGAACTCGCAGCTGATCCAAAAGCTGTACCGATTCTTATGGGATTAGGCGTAGATGAGCTCAGCATGTCTCCAAATAGTATTCCTTTAGTAAAAGCCCAAATTCGTACACTTAACTACAGCCAAGCTCAAGCGCTTGCAAAACGCGCACTAGTATGTGAGAGCGCCACTGCTGTACGTCAGTTATCCGAACAAGAAATCTAAAGATTAGGAACAGTAATGGCTAAAGTTTTAACAATTACTTTAAATCCTGCAATTGATGTAACGATACAACTCAATGAGTTACAGGTTGGTGAGGTAAATCGCCAAGAATCTGTAGAGATACATGCAGCAGGCAAAGGATTAAATATTGCACAAGTTTTAAAAGATTTGGGGCATGAAGTTATTGTTTCTGGCTTTCTAGGAACAACGAACAAGCAAATTTTTGATGATCATTTTAAAGAGGCTCAATTCCAATCTGAGTTTATTTATATTGAAGGCGAGACTCGTCAAAATATAAAAATTGCTGAACATTCTGGGCGTATGACCGATTTAAATGGAAAAGGTTTCTTAGTTTCTGAACTAGATAAAAAGAACCTCTTTCAAAAAATCGAAATGATTTTGCCACAGGTAGATGTAGTTGCGATTGCCGGGAGCCTTCCACAAGATTTTAGTGTTGATGAGTTACAGCAACTTATTAAGCTCATTCAACAGCAAGGGAAAAAAGTTGCACTTGATACAAGTGGTAAAGCATTGGTCGCTGCAATTGAATGCCAACCATGGATGATTAAACCAAATACAGATGAGTTACTAGAAAGTTATCAGCTTCCTGCCACGACTTATGCTGAACAAAAAAAGCTTTTTGAAAACTTAGCTAAAATTGAGCATGTCGTTATTTCGATGGGCGAAGACGGTGTAAACTGGCTACACGACACTCACCCGCTTCATGCCAAAGCCCCTAAAGTGATCGTTAAAAGTACCGTTGGTGCAGGTGACTCTCTTTTAGCAGGCATGATTCATGGCTTAATAAATGGCTTCTCTGATGAAGAAACATTAAAAACTGCTACTGCAATCGCAAGCCATGCTGTTACACAAATTGGCTTTCGTATTCCCAATGCCGAAACGCTAAACCAGTTAAAAGCCCAAACTACAATCAATTCATTGAGTGAATCTGATGCTAACTGCTAAACATTTATTATTTGTCATTAATAGTCCGCAACAGCAAGTCAATGCTTTGATTTTAGCTCGGAAACTTGCACAAGTCGCATCCCAACAGGGTTATCCAAATAACATTATTTCGCTTGATGAATTCGAAATAAGTGAAAACTTTGACCAAGTCTTTGTTGTTGGACAACGCCCGAAAGATCTTAATAGTTTTGGTACACATCCATTATCATTCATTAGCATTGAAGAGATAAAAAATGATGCTCACACAGCTTTCCAAACTGCCTTAGATCACTTTAAGCCAGCTCAAGATTGGCTAAGTGATAATAGCTTGGCAGTAACTACTACTAAAAAGTTTGTAGCAATCACTGCGTGTCCTACGGGTGTTGCACATACTTTTATGGCTGCTGAAGCTTTACAACACGGTGCAGAAAAGCTTGGGTATGAGATTGAAGTAGAAACACAAGGTTCTGTTGGTGCAAAAAATATTTTATCAGCTCAAGCTATTGCTGAAGCGGACATTGTGATTCTTGCCACTGACATTGAAGTTAACACAGACCGTTTTGTAGGTAAGCGTGTTTATCGGTGTGGTACAGGTTTTGCTCTAAAGCAAACAGATAAAGCCTTTGCTGAAGCAATCAGTAATGCGCAAGTTTTAGAACAAGGTAAGCAACAAACATCGACAGAAAACAAAGATAAAACCGAAAAAGTTGGCGTATATAAACATCTCTTAACTGGTGTTTCTTTTATGTTGCCTATGGTGGTGGCTGGAGGTCTCTTAATTGCTCTCTCCTTATGCTTTGGTCTAAATGCTGCTGAACAAGCAGGTAGCTTACCCGCCATATTAAAACAAATTGGCGCTGCCGCATTTATGCTCATGGTCCCGATGTTATCGGGTTATATTGCCTACTCAATTGCTGATCGCCCTGGTCTTGCACCAGGTTTAATTGGAGGGTTACTCGCCTCTCAACTACAAGCAGGTTTTTTAGGCGGTATTGTTTCAGGTTTTCTTGCAGGTTATATCGCACTATTTATTGCTAAAAAACTTAAACTCCCTACAAGTTTAGAGGCACTTAAACCGATTTTAATTATTCCATTATTAGGTACATTATTTGTCGGTCTAATTATGTTCTATGTGGTTGGACAACCTGTAGCACATATTTTCGAGCTAATGAAAGACTTCTTAAATAACATGGGTACAACAAATGCTGTGTTAATGGGAATTATATTAGCCAGCATGATGTGTATCGATTTAGGCGGTCCAATCAATAAGGCAGCCTACGCTTTTACTGTCGGATTGTTGACAACAAATACATATATGCCAATGGCAGCAACAATGGCGGGCGGTATGGTCCCTGCAATTGGTATGGCTATCGCGACTTTCATTGCTAAAAATAAATTTAGTACAGGAGAGAAAGATGCTGGAAAAGCTGCTTTCGTATTAGGTTTATGTTTTATTTCAGAGGGTGCTATTCCCTTTGCAGCTAAAGATCCAATGCGTGTTATTCCAACTTGTATTTTAGGTGGCGCTGTAACTGGAGCACTTGTTGCATTATTCCATTGCGAATTAGTTACTCCTCACGGCGGCGTATTTGTTCTTTTAATTCCAAATGCAATTAACCATGCTTGGCTATATCTTGCTGCCATTGCAGCAGGTAGTATCGTTACAGGTATAAGCTATGCGATTGTTAAGAAAAAAATAGAAGAAAAAATTGTGACCACTGCATAATTAAAAAAGGGAGAATATAAATTCTCCCTTTTTTTCATTTCATATGTTTCAACAAATAAAATTCTTCAATTACCCGCTTTACGCTACTCGCATAATTTAATCTGAATAACTGTTGCTATAAGCTGTGCTAGTACTTCCTCTTCCAACTTTATTGTTAAAGTGAACCTATCTGTGATTTAGAAGATGAGTAGCTTGCAGCATGAGTAAAAACTCTTAAAAATATAATTTATAGACAAAAAAGCTAAATATATAAGGTTCCCCATTCCACCAGCTATTTAATTTTATATATAACAATCAATAAGTTAATAAATAAATCAACTTTATTTCACTAAATAATAGATGATTCATGTTAAATGTATGGTAAATTACACAAACCACGAAACAAAGTAAATTATTGATATTTATAAATATTTATTATTTAAATATCTTGATTTTTCATAATTATGACTTTAGAGACAAAAACTATCTCGTTCAATGCCACGTTCAAATCATAATTTTTTTTCTACGATGCGCTTGTAAGCCAATATCGTTCAATTAACGATCAAGCAAGCCTAGATGCAATCTTGTATATCTGTTCAAAGATTTTAAGGAATTAATGGCTATGACTTATCAAGTCACATTAACTTTCAACAAACTTTGACCATAGTAGAAGAGTATTTTTAGTTTATGCAAAGTATAGAGAAACTTATCAATACAAGGTCCTTTAAACCATGTCATTGTTAAATTTAGCTATATAAATTTTGCTCACCAAGTAAAGTCCTGATATAACTTGCTTGATGAAACTATATTTTTCAACTATTAAAGATAGTTCACCAGAAATGCGATCCACCAAGGTATGGGGAAAAGTCAATGACAAAGAAGTATGCGCGTTTTTTACCTACAACAGAATCTTTTACTCTTGAAGATTTTCCATATTATTGGATTACTCAAGTACATGCTCAATATGTACAAAACATTGATAATGCTTTAAAAAAATATGGTTTAGATAACTCACGTCGACGCATTATGTTGGCTTTAAGTAGTAAGCCCCATGCAAGTGTTTCTGAACTTTCAGATATGATTATTTCAAAAATGTCGACAACCACCAAGATTGTTTATCGTTTAAAAGATGAAGGTTTGGTGGAAACTTATTCTTGTCAGACCGATGGTCGAATCACCCGCGTAGTACTTACAGACAAAGGTACTGAAATGATCAATAAGATTAACGATCTAACCAGCGTAGTACTTGAACAATCATTCGAAGGTATCACCCCTCTGCAATTAGAAAAAATGATGGAAAGTTTAAAATTACTTTTAAAGAATCTTTCTCGTTAAAAATAGCATAGATATCTTATTAAGCTCTCTTAGGAGAGCTTTTCTATTTTAATGCCTCGTCTGGGTATTGATAGAAACAACACCTCACATAAAATAAGCAATTAACTTCTCATCTGTTGACTTGAGTCCTTAACTCCAGTAGAAATTCTCTTTCAACAACTGCATAGCAAATTTTTGAAAATGGCTAAAAGAAAATACAAAAGTGACAAGTTTCAAGTGCGTCGTATTAACCGTCAATGGTGGGTACTTGAAAAAGACCTTGAATCAAACTGCTATTTAAAACATGAACGAGTGGCAACAAAAACCTTAGCAAACAACTATGCTGATGATTATATTGAACAATATTATATGAATCTTTATATTCAACAAGAGTTGAAAAAGCCTGAAACTGTATAAAAAAGCCATTTGGCTTTTTTTTATTTTTAATATTTAGAGATTATAAGGTCAAAAATTAAGAATAAAAAAAACCTACATCTTGGGGAAAATGTAGGCTATAAAATGCACAAAAAGGAAATATATATCCTTTTTGATAAAAAGAATTTTACGATAATATAAGCCTTTATTTTATATTACTTTTGTAAACTTAATAGTGGTTATTGTATTTATTCAGACTTTTAAAAACCTCTCCGTCTTTATATATGGTGGTTAAATTTTGGCTTATTAAGATTTTAATCCTCGCAATTTTATCCTTCTCATTTTTATAATTTATTTTCATGGCTTTTATTAAAATAGTTCTGCATAGACAAATATAAGCTTCTGTTTTAATAAGTTTTTTACAAAAATAAGCATAAATCTTTTTTTAACTTAAGACAGATAAAAATTAATAAATAACAAAAACATAAATTAAATATTAAGTATATAATTTATTTAAGATCTCAATTTTAGTTCAAAAAAAAGACAGTTAGAATTTATTTATTACTGTTTTGATTACTACAGAAAGATTACAATAACGACTAATAATTAGATTACCCGCCCATACAATCTTTCTAGGCATGTTATGACTTCAATGTCGAACAACACCCAAAAGCATTTTATTGTTGAGCAAATTCCACTACCAACTTGGGTAAGTGATGAAAATGGCTTGATATTATATTGCAATGTAGAGTGTACAGAATATTGGCAGGATACTTTTTCTCCATTACCTCAGCAATGGTTAGATTTTATATCTCCTGTCGATTTAGACGAAGTCAAAAATAGATGGCTCGAAGCAATTCGCCTGCAAAAAAGAATAGAATTAAAATGCCGACTTTTACAAAGTGGCAATCAATATAGATGGTGTAAACTTTCCATTCAAGCATCTAAATATCGTGGCTCTTCTCTAGCGAGTGAATGGTATGTCAGCTTTTTAGATATTGATCACGATATTCAAGAGCAACAAAACCTGCAAAAGAATATTGAAATACAAAATCAAATGTTAGACATCAGTGTAGATTGCATTAAAGTATTGAATGTAGACGGCACAGTTTCTCATATGAATAAATCAGGATGCCTCGCTTTAGGTGTTCCTGTTGATGAAACAAAATTTGGAATGAAATGGCTTGAGCTATTGCCACCTCATATTCGTAAACGTGGACGTGTCGCTTTAAAAAAAGCCCTTCAAGGCAAAGTTGCCAGATTCGCTGGAATGAGTTGTTTACCAGATCAGGACCCCGAATATTGGGATAATATGTTGACCCCGATTCATCGGGACAATGGTGAAATCATACAAATACTGTGTGTATCCCGTAACGTCACTCAACAGCATCTGACAGAAAATCAACTTAGAAATATGAGTGAAAGAGATGAGCTGACCGGATTATGTAATCGGCGTTCATTTAAATTTCAGCTTAAACGGACCCTCGCATATTCAAAAGACAGCCAAACAAGTGTGGGTTTACTATTAATTGACCTTGATCATTTTAAGCATATTAATGACACATTAGGGCATAGCGCAGGCGATCATCTTTTAAAAGTTTTGTCCAAACGGTTTAGTCATTGTGTTGATGATGAAAGATGCTTTGTCGCAAGGCTGGGTGGAGATGAATTTGCGGTTATTATTAATAACCTTAAATCTGAAAGTGATGTGCGTGACCTAGCCGCAATCTTACTTCAGCAGCTAAATCAACCTATTACTTATTTAGGCAATGTTCTAAATGGTGGTATGAGTATTGGTTGTGCAATTTATCCTCAAGATGCCGTCGACCAATCTGGTTTACTCAGTTGTGCAGATATGGCATTGCATGACTTAAAAGCACGTGGTCGTGGTGGTATTCGCATGTATGACCCATGCATGATGCAAATGACCGAAACAGTCGCTTCTCAGCTTAATTTAGCACGTCAGCTTATTCGTCATCATACAATCCAACCCTACTATCAACCTAAAGTAGATTTAAAAACTCATCGTGTTGTAGGTTTTGAGGCTTTATTGCGATGGCATACAACTTCCGCTCAAAAGGGTTATCCGTCACAAATTGCAGAGGCTTTTAAAGATTATAATTTAGCGAGTAAAATCGGTGAAACGATGCAACATCAAGTTTTACGGGACATCGCAAAATGGATAGATCTTGGTATTAAACCCCTTCCTGTTTCACTCAATGCTGCTCCTGTTGAGTTTTTAAGAGACAACTATGCTGAACGGCTTTTGAAAAAGATCAATCAATTTCAAATTCCAACACATTATATTGAAGTAGAAGTCACTGAACATATGTTGGGCGATCGAGGTTCAGAGTATGTGATCCGTGCACTTAATAAATTAAAACAGCATGGCGTACATATTGCTCTAGATGACTTTGGTACAGGTTTTTCATCACTCACCCATATTCGAGACTATCCAATTGATAGTTTGAAAGTAGACTGTAGTTTTATACAAAAGATGCAACATGACCCATCAATTTATGCGATTGTTCAAGCAATTGGGCTACTCGCTCCAAATTTATCACTGGGGCTTATTGCAGAAGGAATTGAAACCCCTGAACAAGAAGAACTACTTCGACAATTTGGATATAGTATAGGCCAAGGATTTTTATTTGAATCTGCTATAGATGCTAATCAAGTCATTTCAATACTTAAACAGAATCAACCTTACTTAGAAAGTCATTATCACGCTTTAAGATAAAATTTTTAATAAAATCTCTTACTTTTCTCCATACTAAAAATAAACAATAATCTTTCAAAAATTGTTCATAATATAAGCATAAAGATAATAAATCGGTGTTTTGGCACCATACATTGTCACAGGACAATAAGGAGCAATATATGAGTTATCACCATATCTTGGTTCCAGTCGATGGTTCTCCTACCTCACTCATTGCTGTCAATCATGCAGCAGCACTTGCTAAGGCCTTTGGTAGTAAAGTGACTCTAGTATATGCGCTTACTATAGATCCTTTTATTTCTGTAGAATTCATTGATAGTACAGAATTAGCACAGGATTACTTTAATAAAGCTAGAGCATCTATTCAGGGTATTTTAGACCAAGCGAAAGAACAATTTAGCCAACATGGAATTTCTGTTGAAACAAAAATTGTTGAGGGTCAAACAATTCATACAGAAATTATTAAAGCCGCTACTGAACTCAAAGCAGACCTATTAGTGATTGGTTCTCATGGTCGAAAAGGGTTTAAAAAGTTCTTCTTAGGAAGTGTGACTCAAGCTCTTTTAGGAGAAATTCATTTACCGGTATTAGTCGTAACTGAATAATTTTTCTTAAGTTAAAAAAACCGATCTTATGTAGATCGGTTTTTTAATGGCCTGTATTACTGAGCTTTATATGTAAATTTAATCAAAGACCCCGGGTTTTCTAATGTATTCGTTACAGAACCATCATCTTTTTGGACATTTCCGGCAGTATCAGTCAACACGTATAAAACATTTCCATCTGGACTTGCAATCACGTCACGATAACGGTTGTTGCTCTTAAACATTGGTACCGCATCATCATAAGTCGCACTATACGTTGGATCTAACTTAATACGGAAAATAACACCGCGTTTTAAAGATGGAACCAACAACGTATTTTCCCAACCAGCAATTGCTTTTTTGCCACCCTTATAGACGTAAGCAGATGACGGCGCAACGGTTGGCCAGCAAATGTAGGTCATATTCCCACAAGTTGGGTCATTATAGTTGTAGGTATCCTGTACGGTATATAAAGTTTTTAACGGCGGTACAAAGTTTTTACCAGTCCATTCAGATTCTTTCGTCACAGGTACACCTGCAGCTACTTTTACTCCGTTTTGCCCTAAATCTTTAATTTGTGACTTATTGGTTGCTGCCGAATAATTTGCATAGGCATAACCACTGTCATCTTTATAACCCGCTACATTTGGCCAACCATAGTTACCACCTTTAACTATGAGGTTAATTTCATCGTCAGAGTTTGGACCTTGTTCAGATTGCAACAATTTACCATTTGGAGTAAATGCTAAACCCTGTGGATTACGGTGTCCGAGCGTATAAATATGGCTAACCACCCCATTAAAACTTGGATTATCTTTTGGAATACTTCCATCAAGATTTAAGCGTAGTACTTTACCCATATAGGTATGATAGTCTTTGCCATTCAACTCTTGTTGAGTCGGCGTATGTTGTGCCTGATTTGGCAAGAATAAATAAGCAAGCTGGTTACGCCCTTGGTCGCCAATCGTATAGTAAATCTTTTGGTCTGGACCAATGACAAGACGACCTGATTGATGGTCTTTCGATGAAGGTAACCCTGCTAATAAATCGACTGGCTTCTCAAGAGTATCAGTTGACTTGTTATAGGTATATCGACGAATAATCGTTTGATTCGGTAGTTCTTTATCTGTAGATTTCGGATTTTTAAATGTACCCGAAATGTAGATATAAGGATTATTTTTAAAATCAGGATGGAAAGCAAAGCCTAATAAACCATTTTGTCCATCAGCATCATTTACAATCTCAGGCACCTGAAAAACTGTTTTTACACTGCCCGACTCCGGATTCACTCTTAGAATCTTACCTGTTGCGCGCTCTGTTAACCAAATTTGATTATCAGGTCCCCACAACAAAGCATGTGGCTTATTTAAATTAGATAGAATAACTTTCTTGTCAAAGTTTTCTGATTTCGCTTTAGCAAATTGAGATGGAGTTAGAGGAATATCAGCAAATGCTGAGAGTGTAACTAGCTGAGCAGCGCCTAATAAAGCAATTTTAGCCAATAAATGTTTATTCATGTGTCCACCTTATAAATTGTCAAAATTTTCCGAGAATTTTTAAACCTCTAATAAAGGGTTTGTAAGAGTTCTCTATATGATTTGTATTATGATGAATAACGAATCTATTAAAATCTAAATTTCTGAAAGGCTCTGTTGCATAAAAGTAGCTATTAAAACTGAATAAACTCTCTTTAAGATGAGCAACTTAACTATACGATTTATCTATTCAATTCATTTTATATCTGAAACTTTTTTGAAATGGCCATTATTTAAATAAATATTTATTAACGAAGTAATTGATAGTTAAAAATTAATACTCAAAGAGACAATTCTAATTATAAAAATATACATCACTAAAGATTAAAAGTTAGAAGCTGTAATTGAGAGCTATTTTTGCAATGAAGGTGTCTTATGTGTGCAAACTTTAAACCTATTAAGAAAACACATGCCAATCAATTAAACTTATTTGAACCCACTTTTGAATATAAGATGGATATTTTTCCAAGTGATGATTGCCCACTCATTTTATCGAATGAAAATGAGCTTGAGTGGAGAAAAGCTAAATTTGGAATGCTTCCCCCTTATGCCAAAGAAATTGCTTTCAAATACGCAACGTATAATGCCAGAACAGAGACAGTACAACAAAAGCGCTCTTTTAAACATGCTTGGTTAAATGACCAATTTGCGCTTATTCCTGTTGAAGCCATTTATGAACCTAAATATATCAATGGAAAAGCGCATTGGTATGGTATTTTCCGGCAAGATGAGCAACCTTTTACACTGGCTGCGATCTTTGAAGAAACACTTATTGATGAACAGAAAGTTAGATCAATGTCGCTATTAACAATCAATGCTGATCATCACCCTTTTATGAAACAATTTCATAAACCAGATGATGAAAAACGCTCAGTTATTGTAATACCAGATGATCTTAGAAATGATTGGCTCAACTGCACTCATTCTGAAGCAAAAGATTTTTTCTTAGATATGCCTGCGAATGAATTTACCTCAATGCCGAAAGCTGAAATGAAGAATTATGATTAAATTGGTTTAGTCGACTTAGGTTAGTCAGCCTTAAAAACTTATGCTATTCTTCGGGCACTTTTAGATGCCTCAAACTATCTATACCTATGACACTTACGCCACCTTAAGTTTATTTACCCTTTCCATTGTAAATAACTCATCACTGTTTAGTGATGTGGTGTAGTCGCTTGTGTTGGTATATCACATCACTAGCCTTTCAAAATTTAGAACTTAGGCTATTTCTCATGTTATCGAATTTCCGAGAACAATGGTTCTCTAATGTCCGCGCAGATATTCTTTCCGGTCTTGTTGTGGGTCTTGCTTTAATTCCAGAAGCAATTGCATTTTCAATTATTGCAGGCGTAGATCCTAAAGTCGGTTTATATGCATCCTTTTGTATTGCCGTTATTATTTCTTTCGTAGGTGGTCGTCCCGCTATGATTTCGGCGGCTACAGGTGCAATGGCTTTGGTTATGACAACGCTCGTAAAGGACCATGGGCTTCAATACTTATTTGCAGCAACTATTTTAACCGGTGTCATACAAATTTTAGCTGGATATTTCAAACTCGCCAAACTCATGCGTTTTGTTTCTAAATCGGTGGTTATTGGATTCGTTAATGCCCTCGCCATACTCATCTTTATGGCTCAATTACCAGAATTGGTAAATGTGACATGGTATGTCTACTTATTAGTAGCAATCGGCTTAGGAATTATTTATCTATTCCCCTATATTCCAAAAATTGGAAAGTTCTTTCCCTCACCTCTTATTTGTATTGTAGTGGTCACATTACTCGCTATTTTTTTAGGTTTTGACGTTCGAACAGTGGGTGATATGGGATCATTACCAGATACTTTACCTATATTTCTAATTCCGAATATTCCTTTAAATTTAGAAACCCTCCTTATTATTCTTCCATATTCTTTAGCCCTTGCCGCGGTTGGCTTACTTGAATCAATGATGACTGCAACAATCGTTGATGAAATGACAGATACATCTAGTGATAAATTTCAAGAATGTAAAGGTCAAGGTATCGCAAATATTGCTTCAGGTTTTATGGGCGGCATGGCAGGTTGTGCCATGATTGGTCAATCAATGATTAATGTAAAATCGGGTGGCCGCACACGTTTATCCACTTTCTGCGCAGGCATATTCTTACTTATTTTAGTTGTATTTTTAAGTGGTTGGTTAAAAGTGATTCCCATGGCTGCTCTGGTTGCGGTCATGATTATGGTATCGATCAGTACTTTTGAATGGAACTCTCTGACTCAATTTAAAAATAATCCTAAAAGTAGTAATGTCGTTATGATCGCTACCGTTATTGTAGTAGTTGCTACCCATAATTTAGCGCTAGGTGTGTTAACTGGTGTATTACTTTCAGCACTTTTCTTAGCAAATAAACTTGAAAATGATATTCGTATAGAAACTTCATTCGAGAATCGAGCTCGTCTATATGAATTAAGAGGTCAAATATTTTTCAGTTCATCTGAAAAATTTATGCAAAGCTTTAACTTTAAAGAAGAAATTAAAGAAGTCATTATTGATCTTACTCACTCTCATATTTGGGATGTGACTTCAGTTGCCATGCTAGATTCAGTAGTAAATAAATTTCAAAAGAACGGTATTCAGGTAACGGTCCGCGGTTTAAATGAAGCCAGTTCAATCATGATTGATAAATATGGTACTCATGCAAAAATCTAAAAAAGGTCCTTCGGGACCTTTTCCAATTTCAAGACATACTTCTTATTAAGGTGATTTATATAACAATCGATTTGGGCTACCAGAAGGATTTTTTACCACATTACTACTTGCTTGATTTAACAGATTAGTTGAGATTATCTGAGGTGTTGCTGTAGGTGTACTTTGCAACATTTCAGCTACGACACCAACAACATGTGGAGTAGCCATTGAAGTTCCATTTAAAACTTTAGTTGCGGTATTACTCCCAATCCATGAAGAATTGATCTGGCTTCCTGGCGCAAAAATATCAACGCAGCTTCCATAATTAGAATAACTCGCTCGTGTATCAGTATCATCTGTAGCAGCGACAGTGATTGCTTTACTCACTCTTGCTGGAGAAGAACTACATGCATCTGCATTAGAATTTCCTGCAGCGACAACCATCACATAACCGTTATTAAATAAGTTTTCTACTGCGCTATCTAAGGATGTGTTCGCATCACCGCCTAAAGACATATTCACCACAGCTGGCTTTTTACCATTTTTTAATATCCAATCTAACCCCGCAATCACGTTACTCGAAGCACCAGACCCATCACATCCTAAAATTCGTATTGGTACTAAACTTACGTTCTTAGCAACACCATAAGTACTGCCACCAACCGTTCCTGCTACATGAGTACCATGCCCATTACAATCCGTTGTACCATTTCCATCAGAGATCGCGGTATAGCCACTTAATACTCGTCCAGAGAACTGTTGATGTGTAGATAATATTCCGGTATCAACAATATAAGCTGTTGTGCCCGAGCCTGTTTGTAAATATGAATAAGCTGAATTTAAAGGTAAGGTTTTCTGATCAATACGATCTAAACCCCAATCTGGATTGCTTTGTGTAGTTACATCAATTTTCATGACTGTGTCATTTTCTACTGAAAGAACTTTAGGATTTTTTTTCATGGCTTCAACAAAAGCACTACCCGCAACATCGGGTAAATAAATTGCAAATCCCTTAAGTACAGTATCATAAGTCTGTAATATCTTTCCCCCATGTTGTTTAGCAATACTTTGTGCAAAATCATTAGAAGGACCAACATCCTTATTGAGAATAACAATATATTGGTTTTTAATAATTCCTTTAGCTTCCAAAGAAGTTGGTACAGAATTTGTTGTAGCAGGTGCTGCATAGACTAGATTGACGGCGGCCATTGATAAGAAAGCAGCCGATATTTGGCAAAATTTCATAAAAAATCTCCATATTTTTTACTTCAGACATCGTTGTTATGATCAGTACAGTCTTTATATTTAGAGGTTAAAATTTTTTAGAAAGGAATTTTTATTATATTCTCCATCTATTATAACCAAGTCATATTTTCATAAAACTTGGGCCTATACAATACTCTTATCTTTTTCTATTAAAAGTGAGAACCAATTCAAATAAATTAAAAAATCAAAAGTTATTTTACTCTATTGATAATTTAGATTAGCTGGGATGTATGATGTAAAAATATATAATCATTAAAAATAATATAAATGTAGAAATAATGAGATATGTTCCAATGGTGTTAAAACTTCTTAAAAATTTCCAGATATCCATAAATAAAATATAAAACAGTAAGTTATATAAATTTTTGCAAATTTCAATCCTAGCTTCAACCAAAATAAATTTACAATTTCTTTAACTATACATATTCAGTATTAAATATGTAAAGATATATTACTCAAGTCTCTATTACTTACCGATTCTATAAATTTTTAAATGATCTTAAATATATAGACAAACACTAAAATTAATAAAACCTATCATTTTTTAATTTTAGTTCTGGCAACTCAACCGTACATCCTGCTAAATTATGTCTACAGTTAGCACTATATTCAATAAAGCCACCTTTAATAAAGTAATTACAATGACCATACATAATTATGAGCTGATCAAAAGTTGGTTTTTCCAAATTATTATTAAAAGTCCATTGGTTACCATTAGAAAAAGGATAAAGTACAGGAATATAGTGAAGATACCCGCAACCTGGACACATATGTTTATACATGCCACCTTCAAAATATTGTACTTTCATAAAGGCTCCTTTATAAATAAAAAAACCAACTCATGAGAGCCGACTAAATCAATTACTTTCAAATGCTATATATTATTTAATTATTCTTATAGCTTTTATTTTCTTATAATTTATCAAGCCTATATGACAAATTCATGAATGATAAGTCAGCTTATATTTTAATTAATCTACTTATTAAATGATAATTCGAGTTAAATCATGAAAAAACCCTAGTTTATTTCTTATTTATGACAGGTCTATCTTATTCATTCATATTAATCTTTGGATAAATATTATAGCTATATCACCCTTTATCTTATTGTTTTTAAAAGTCAAATAAAAAAGTCCGCATCTTGGGAAGCTACGGACTTAAAAACTCAACTAAACAACAGCTAAACAATTTATTGTCTAGTGAGAAAGCACTATCTTTTTAATCTAATTAAGTTCCACTGTTAGGTCAACAACAATAAATAATTTCTATAAAAAAACAGGTTAAGATGTGATTCACCTCACACTTTATCTGTCTATAAAATTAATTACTCATACAATCACATTGCATATATTTTAATTCGACTGCTTAAACTAATATCGACTTAAAATAGTGTTCTAAAATAGAATAATGATTAACTTTAGGAATAAGCTTAAAAGAAACAAAATCCTGATCTTGCTCTTTTTTAATATCAAAATAATTTTGGCTTTGCCATTTCAACTTTTCGAGCTCAAGTTCACCACAGAAAATTGAACATGGAATAGTGACTCGATCACTGTGATGAACAGGACTATATTTTAAGATATCTTCGCTTGAAAGATTGAGAGCATGGTTTAAATGAGTGCTTTGTATAGGCCTTAAGTCATAAATTCCACTTAACAACACCATCTCAGATATGAATGGTTGGCCTAATGACAAAGCAGCCAGGTGCGCCCCTGCTGAATGCCCCACCAAAACTACCTCATTAGTTTTCCAGTCTTGCTCTCGAATAAAATCGAGAGCTTGATTAACTTGAGAAACAATATCTGAAATTTTGCTTTGTGGTGCCAAATCATATTCTAAAAGAACACACTGGGCTCCTTTTGCTAGAACATACGGTACGATGAATCCAAAATCTGATTTATCACACCATTGCCAATAGCCACCATGAATAAAAATAACAGTCTTTTTGGCTTGCTCTAATGGGAATAAATCTAAAGTTGATCTTGGGTGCGGACCATATTGAATATCTGCAATATGAATAAACTCTTGGTAGCTCAGTAAACTTGTCCGTTGAAATTCTGCCAATATCTCATGTTCATTAGCCACGGTTCTAGCATTGTCATAGGGTCTCATAGGTCTCTCACTTCAACGATTCTTCATGAGCATTTAAAGCAAGCTTGGCTGATGACCGTTTTAAATAATAGAAAACAGTAAGCACAACAACTAATGGAACTCCAAATTGTAAAGTTGACTTGAATTCATTGGTAAACCATGTGGTGACTGTGATACTTAAAATTGCGATTAACCCCAACAGTGAAATTAACTGGCTTGCTGGAACCTTAAACTTTAATTGCTGGCCTTTTCGTGCCATGTGCCTTCTGAAACACATATGGGTAACAAAAATACTGCCCCAAGTGAACAGTGCACCAAACATAGATAAAGCAATCATGATCGGGAATGCCGAACTCGGATTAATGGTATAAACAATACTCGCGATCCCAATACCCACTGCTGACAATAGCAACGCGTTGATTGGTACGCCATTATGACTAATACGACCAAATAGTTTTGGTGCATCACCTGCGCGTGACAAGCTAAATAGCATACGTGTCGAGATATACAACATACTATTCATGGCGGATAAGGCCGCGACAATTACAATAAAATTTAAAATACTGTCCGCATATGGAATACCTACAATTTTCATTACCATCACAAAAGGGCTAGTCGCATCGGCTCCAATTAAAGTTGTCCAAGGAACAAGTGCCACAATGAGAAATAAAGACAGTAGATAAAATAGTATTAAGCGAATTGCAGTACTTTTAAACGCTTTCTTAACGGCTCTTTCCGGATCTTTAGCCTCACCAGCCGCAACAGCGATCATTTCAATACTTAAATAACTAAATATTGAAATAATTACCCCGATCCAGACCCCACTAAAACCATGAGGAAAAAAGCCACCATGCTCGGTTAAATTAGAGAGAACCTGTTCTGTTCCTCCATGACTTTGGGTCAGAATACCAATTGCTAAAAGAATAAATACAATAATTGCAAAGACTTTTATGGTCGAAAACCAATATTCAACCAAACCAAAAGCTTTAACACTATATGCATTAACCACAAGCAAAGTCAGCGAGAAAAAAGCGATCCAGACCCAAGAGCCTACATCTGGAAACCATAATTTCATATAGTTAGCTACTGCTGTAATTTCTGTACCGACCGCTAATACAATACATGCCCAATAGCAATAACGGACTAAAAACCCAGCAAGAGGACTTACATAATGCTCAGCATATGCTCCAAATGAGCCTGACGTAGGATGCTGAACTGTCATCTCAGCCAAACAAGCCATAATAGCAAATGCGATTAAACCACCAATAGCATAGCTCACGATGACAGCTGGCCCAGCAAAGCTAATTGCAAACTTGCTTCCCATGAACAGCCCTGTACCAATCGCTCCACCAATTGCAATCATTCCCATCTGTTTTGCGGATAATTTCTTATGTAAACCCGCTTCTCGATTTTGTATTTCATCAAAACTGCTCATAGGCCCTCCTAGCCATTCTTCTGATATTAACCTTTAACGATCAGGTCACTTCACTACGTACCAGATAACGCTCATTTTTCCATTCACTATTCAACATAATCTGCTTAAGTTGCTGTACGGCATTCCAAATATCTTCGAAACCTAAATATAGAGGTGTAATTCCAAAACGTAATACTTCCGGCTCTCGGTAATCCCCAATCACACCACGAGCAATAAGCGCCTGAATAATTTCATAACCAAACTCATGTCTATAACTGACATGACTGCCACGATAGTTATGGTTTAAAGGTGTGATCAATTCAAAACCAAACTGAGGACATTCTTGTTGAACAAGTTGAATAAACAAATCAGTTAATTTGAGGGATTTCTCGCGTATTTGTTGCATATCAGCTTGTAAGAAAATATCGATACCACATTCGATTAGACTCATCGAAATGATAGGTTGTGTTCCACACAAATAACGACGAATACTGTTAGCTGGTTCATAGTGCTGAGCCATATCAAATGGTTTTTTGTGCCCCCACCAGCCTGATAAAGGTTGCCAGAACTGATCACGATGCTTCCGATTTACCCATAACAGCGCTGGAGAACCTGGGCCGCCGTTTAAGTATTTGTAAGTACAACCAATCGCAAAATCACTGTTGCTCTGATTAAGATCCATAGGCACCGCACCAACCGAGTGACATAAATCCCAAATAATCAAAGCATCTTTAGCGTGAATTTGTTGATTAATAGACTCCATATCATAGAAATATCCAGTCCGATAATTCACATGAGAAAGAACAACGACAGCCACATCTTTTACTAAAACACGAGATAAATCATCGGCCCCATCAATCAATTCAACTTGATAACCTTGATTAATCAAGTCTATAAAGCCTTCAATAATATAAATATCGGTTGGGAAGGCATCTTTTTCTGCAACAATAATTTTACGTTCCGGAAATTTTTCGGCTTGAATTTTTACCGCTGCGGATAAAACTTTAAATAAATTTAAGGTGGTTGAATCTGAAATAACCACTTCCCCTTTTTCGGCACCGATAAGCTGTGCAACTTTATCTCCGAGCCTAGTCGGTAGCCCCCACCAATCTGCTTTATTCCAACTATTAATGAGGTCCTCGCCCCACTCTTTTGAAATAATATGCTGAGCAACCTCTAATGATTTCTTTGGTCTTGCACCTAAAGAATTACCATCTAAATAAATGACATTTTTTGGCAGTGCAAATTCATCTTTAAACTTTTTGAGTTCATCATCCTGATCCCAATAGAGGCATTGTTCGCAAGTAATCATTTGTTATTTCACCTATTTTCAACATTTCCTTTGTATTTGAATTTTATCACGCCAATTCTTTCGATTTATTCGATAATATTTGATTAAAATTTGCTATTTTCGTATAAAATTCGAATTAAAATTAAAAAACATGGATGAAATTCGAAAATGAATGTGGATGCAATCGACCTAAAAATCCTAAAGTATTTACAAGATAATGCTCGGTTAAGTAACCAAGAACTGGCCGATCTCGTTAACCTTTCGGCTTCAGCTTGTCATCGGCGTGTTAAAATTTTAGAAAGCAATGGTGTAATTGAAAAATATCAAGCGAAAGTTAATTATGAAAAACTAGGCATAAAAATTGAGGCAATCGTCGAAATAAAACTTGCCCAGCTAACAGAAAATGATCACAACTTCTTTTTAAGTCAGATCAAAAATTTTGATGAAGTCATTAATGCATATATTATTACTGGTGAATCTAATTATGTTTTACACGTTGCGACCAAAGATTTGAGTTCCTTTTCTCATTTCGTCATTAACACCTTAAATAAAATAAAAGGTGTAGTGAGCATCAATTCCAAGATCATTTTACAGAAGATTGTGCAAAAACCACTTTAACTTCTCATTTTCAATTAAAGAGCCATCTCATGATCGAAACAAAACGTTTAATTTTAAGACAATGGAAAGAAAGTGATTTTGAGTCTTTTATAACAATGGGCTTAGATCAAGATGTTATGCAATTTTTCCCAAATCTCTTAACACCCCAAGAAAGCCTTAATTTAATCGAAAAAATTTCATCTCTCATTCATGAAAATGGTTGGGGCTTTTGGGCAGTAGAATTAAAAGAAACCCATCAATTTATCGGGTTTATTGGTTTACACAGCCAACCTGAACAATTTGACTTCTCTCCATGTGTGGAAATTGGATGGCGACTTGCAAAAGAATTTTGGAAACAAGGTTATGCAACAGAAGGAGCAAAAGCAGTTTTAGATTATGGTTTTAATATACTGAATTTAGATAAAATCGTTTCATTTACTGCTACGATTAATACACCCTCTCAAGCTGTCATGGAAAGACTGGGAATGCAAAAAGTTAAAAACTTCGAACATCCTAAAGTTCCTCTTCATCACGAATTAAGAGAACATGTGCTATATGAAATTACGAATGTTTACTCATCAAAATCATAGCCGACAGAGGTTGAACATTCCCAATATTCATTAAGTTTATCTGCTATTTCTTCTTTTTCCATAGTGGTAAGGACATAAAAAAGTTTAGCCTCTTTATTCTTTCTTAGAATTAATAAATTGTAATAATCATACTCAGGTCCATTCAGCCCCAAGGTAAGTTGTGACTCACAATGTTTTTCTGCTTTGTAGTGCCACTCAAGTTTATAAGTATCAAGGCCATCGGCAGCATTGATTACGATACCGTCATTGGTTCCACCAATAAATCCAATTTTCATTGCTTTCTCTAAGTTCTTATAGGAATAATTTTAAATATAACTTTAAATAAGTATCCTTCAATTTATAAAATGTTTGTCAATACGTATCCTATGTAAGCAAATTTAATCCTACGTGCTAAAACCTTAAATAAATTTTAAATTTAAGGGAGAGATTTTCTACTAAAACTATCTCATTACTATTTTTTGTTTTACCAAATTCCACGTTATAATTTCAAACCATTGATCTCTCCTATCCATCCTATGAAGCTATGTAAATTTTAGAAAATTATTGGATGGAGCTTTAAATTAGTTTGAGTATTTATAAGTTTATTTAATTTATGATTTTAAAAGGTTATATGGTAGATGTGTTTTAAAAATTTTGATTTAAATGATTTTGGAGATCTTTAAAAAAATGTCTAAAATCATAATGTTTGACATGGACGGAACACTCTTAGATCTCGCTTTTGATGATTTCATATGGAATGAATGTCTTCCTGAGCGACATTCAAAAATACATCAACTTCCCCTCTCCGAGAGCAAAGAAAAGCTATATCAATTTTATCAATCACATCGCCATACGCTTGTTTGGTATTCATCAACCTATTGGACTAAAACTGTAGGCGTTGATGTACTCAAATTACAACAAGAATTTCAATCTAAGATTCAAGCTCGTTCTGGCTGTATTGAGCTTTTGCAACAACTTAAACAGCAAGGATACACGTGTTGGTTAGTTACAAATGCTGACCGCGCAAGCTTACGCTTAAAACTAGATAATATTGCAATTGAACATTTCTTTGATGTGATTATATCAAGCGAACAAGTGGGTTATGCCAAAGAAAATATTAATTTTTGGCAAAAACTCCAAAAATTACATCCATTCAATCCAGATGAAACGATTTTTATTGATGATACGGCTCCAGTATTAAAAACTGCAGAAAAATTTGGTATTCAACACTTGTTTACTATCTCGCAGCCCTCAAGTCTAAAGGATATAAAACAGCATCAAGATTTAGAATTTAAAGCACTAGATCGGCTTACTGAATTGCTGTCTATATTGAATGAAATTGATAGAAAGGATAATGATGTCAAAATTGCCTGAAAACGATGCTGTAGAGACCATGCGTGTCGACAAATGGTTATGGGTTGCTCGTTTTTTTAAAACTCGTTCAATTGCTAAAGGAGCGATTGAAGGAGGTAAAGTACATCACAATAATGAGCGTGTAAAAGTTTCCAAAGAAATTCGAGTTGGAATGGAACTTGTTATTCAGCAAGGGTTTGATAAGAAAACTGTTGTGATAAAAGCTCTTTCGAACACACGTGGTCCAGCTCCCATCGCACAGCAACTTTATGAAGAAACCGAAGTAAGTATTGCTAGACGGGAGTTGATTGCATCCCAACGAAAATTGCATAATCTAGCTCGACCTGACCATAGACCGGGTAAAAAGGATCGTCGTCAAATTATTCGATTTAAACAGGAGAATGATCAAAATTGGTCATACGGTGATGAATAAAAACGTCGAGTTGTGTCGCACACACACATACAACACATAGAAGCTATAGAAAAAATCTGTCACTATTACCCTAGTGAAACAAGTTGAGATTCAATGCATCCACTTGGGTTAAACGTGATGAACATAGAGTATTGAGGTTTTTGAGATGGATGAGAATAAAAGCAAAGCATTACAAGCCGCGCTAAGTCAAATTGAGAAACAATTTGGCAAAAATACGGTGATGCGTCTCGGTGACAACACTGTTCAAGCTGTTGAAGCTGTATCTACAGGCTCTTTGACTTTAGATATTGCATTGGGGATTGGCGGTTTACCAAAAGGTCGTATTGTAGAGATTTATGGTCCAGAATCTTCTGGTAAAACCACAATGACTCTACAAGCAATTGCACAATGTCAAAAAACTGGTGGTACGTGTGCCTTTATCGATGCAGAGCACGCATTAGATCCACAATATGCACGTAAGCTTGGTGTAGACATTGATAACCTGCTTGTATCGCAACCTGATAACGGTGAACAAGCACTCGAAATTGCAGATATGCTCGTTCGTTCTGGTGCAATTGACTTAATCGTTGTCGACTCAGTCGCTGCACTTACCCCTAAAGCAGAAATTGAAGGTGAGATGGGTGACTCTCATATGGGCTTGCAAGCTCGTTTAATGAGTCAGGCACTTCGTAAAATTACGGGTAATGCTAAACGTTCAAACTGTATGGTTATCTTCATTAACCAGATCCGTATGAAGATTGGGGTAATGTTTGGTAGTCCAGAAACTACAACTGGTGGTAACGCATTGAAGTTCTACGCTTCTGTACGTTTAGATATCCGTCGTATTGGTCAAGTAAAAGAAGGCGATGAAATCGTCGGCTCTGAAACCCGAGTTAAAGTGGTTAAAAACAAAATGGCTCCTCCTTTCAGAGAGGCTATTTTCCAAATCCTATATGGTAAAGGCACAAACCAGCTAGGCGAACTTGTAGATTTAGCTGTACAACAAGATATCGTACAAAAAGCAGGCGCTTGGTATTCATATCAAGGTAATAAAATTGGTCAAGGTAAGAACAATGTTATTCGCCACTTTGAAGAAAACCCTCAGATGGCTGGAGAAATTGAACGTAACATCCGTGAACAGTTGTTAACAACAGGTACTAATACTGCTCAAGTTGAAGATGAAGAAGAAGCTGATCTTCTACTAGAATCTTAATTATTCATGAGCCTTAAAACGCCCTTCGGGGCGTTTTTTTACAAGGGAACCCTAATACTATGTTCAAAAGAACTGAAGAACAGTCTCAACAAAGAGCTTTGCTTACAGGTCAACGTTTACGCTCTTATGCTTTTGCTTTATTGACTCGTCGAGATTACTCCAAAGCAGAGCTTACTGAAAAATTAACTCGTTATGCACAAAACCCTGAAGAGGTTACGCGACTTGTTGAAGAATTATCTGAACAAAACTATCAAAGTGATCAACGCGTTGCGGAATTAACATTAGCTAGCCAAATTCGTAAAGGAAAAGGTCCAAAACGTATTAAGCAAGTTTTAAAAACAAAACAAATTGAAAATGATTTAATTGCAGACGAAATTCATAATATTGATTGGGTAGAACAGGCTTATCAACTGAAAGTGAAGAAATTCGGTGAAGAAGTAGAAAAAGATCCTAAACTAAAAGCAAAACAGATGAGGTTCTTACAATATAGAGGATTTGATTTAGATGTAATTATGAAAGCAATCCAACGGAGAGTGGATTAAAAGAATGGTGGCAGCCCCACTAGCAAAACTTCGGCACATCATAGATCTGCTACCGTTGCTACCTTCCGGTCCTGGCGGGGTTCACAGAGTACAATTGCGAAGCCACCAGCGGGGCTACCATTGCAAGACAGAGTATAGAGATTTTTAAAATAGTTGCAAGCCTTCTTCACGGTTTTAAGCAAGTTTATGTTTCAATTGATTAATTCATCAGCAAAAAGCCTTAAATTCCTATACTTCTCTCCCCTATATTTTTTCTTGTATCTAATTTTGGATAAAATATGCTTGAAGATTGTAAACTATTCTTGCATTTATATTGTTAGCTGTTTTAATTGCATTGACCAATTAAAATCTTAGTTAGATAGTTAAGTGAATAGTTTATATATTCCTTTTTTAAGTTGGCTTTTACATAAAATTATGGACCTATACTCATGCGATTGATGAAGCATTCTTTCTTATTTATTGCCTTAATGAGCACTACCTCTCTCTATGCCAACATTCCAATTGAGTCTCGCGGTTTAAGCCAAAGCGGTGGTAGCACAACTAATTCTTCTTCTAATAATGTTTCAGTACCTAGTAATTTAAACTGGGAATTAATGCAAAAAAATCAACAATTAGAAAATGATATACGTACCCTACGTGGGCAATTAGAAGAACAATCAAATGATATTGAACAATTGAAAAAAGATCTATCTAATCGCTACACAGACCTAGATCAACGCCTAGAACTCCTTAATCAGAAAGTTGATCCTGAAAGTGCACAATCAGATAATCCAACGAATAGTGATACGCCTGCTACGGCAAGCACAGAAACTCCTGCAGTTGAAAATAAAGTAGTGAATACTGCTCCAACAAGTACCCCATCCACTCCTCCTCAACCGGAAGCTTCACAACCACCTTCACAAAACCAATCAAATCCTATAGAGCTTGAAAAGGCAGCTTACACTGTTGCTTTAGATGCCTATAAACAAGGCGGAGCAAAAAAAGCGATTGCTCCAATGCAGAACTTTATCAAAAATCACCCTAATAGCGTCTATACAGGGAATGCATATTTTTGGTTAGCTGAGTTTAATTTAGCAACTGATCCGGTGAATTATAATGAAGCTAAAAAGAACTACAATGTAGTAGCAACTCGATATCCAAATTCGAGTAAAGCTCCTCGTGCCCTTTATCAGCTCTATAGCATTGCTAAAGATGTCGATAAAAATACAGCTTCAGCAAACCAATATAAAACTAAAATTTTAAGTCAGTATCCAAAATCTGAAGAAGCCAAATTTTTTAATAAATAATAATTTTAAGAAAAAAAAAGACACTGCAAAATGCAGTGTCTTTTTTTTAATATATTTTCTTAACGCACAATACCACGTTCTGACTGTTCAACAGAGTCAATTAGTAATTGAGCTTCAGGAACATTCGGAAGAATATCATTTTTAATCTGCTCAACAGCTTGAACAGAAGTAAGACCTGATTTAAAAATTAATTTATAAGCCTCTCTGAGACCTTGAATTGTATTCTTAGACCAACCCTTTCTACGCATTCCTTCGATATTAATACCGAATGCATGAGCTGGATTACCAGAAGCCATAACGTAAGCTGGCACATCTTTTAAAATTAGTGAGGCTCCACCCACCATACTGTAAGAATCAATTTTACAGAATTGATGAATGCCAGAATTACCACCAATGATGATGTGATCACCTATGTGTACGTGCCCAGCAACACCAACATTATTCGCGAAGATATTGTGATCACCAACAATACAATCATGTGCAATATGTGTATTAACCATCAATAGGTTATGACTTCCTATTTTAGTTAAAGCATTATCTTGCACAGTTCCTCTATGTAAACTGCAATGTTCACGAATTAAATTATGATCACCAATCTCTAACCAGGTTTCTTCACCTTGATATTTCAAATCTTGGCAAACCTCACCAACACTTGCGAACTGGAAAATCTCATTATTTTGACCAATTTTGGTAAAACCACCCACTACTACATGAGAATGAAGTTTCGTACCCGCACCAATCGTCACATTTGGACCGATAACGCAATAAGGTCCTATCTGGACATCTGGAGCAATCACTGCAGATGGATCAATAATGGCCGTAGAATGAATTAAGTCGTGATTGCTCATGCCTGCTCTGTTTTTTGGTGTGAAATCATAATTTCAGCGGTTGTTGCTACAATACCATCCACGGTAGCCGTACAATTATATTTGTAGATACCGCGTTTTTGCATTACTAATTCAGATTTTAATACAAGTTGGTCACCAGCAACTACTTGTTTTTTAAATCTAACTCTTTCCGCACCAGCAAAAAGGAATAAAGAACCAGGTTTTGGCGTTTCATTGTTCATAATAAACCCTAGAACACCTGAAACTTGAGCTAATGCTTCTACAATTAGAACACCAGGCATAATTGGATATTCTGGGAAATGTCCCTGTAGAAACTCTTCATTGATAGAAACATTTTTATAACCAACAATACTATTGTCAGTAACTTCAGTCACACGATCAACCAATAAGAAAGGATAACGATGCGGCAAATATTGACGAATCGTTTGAATCTGCATTGGTAATTCAGGGATGGCAAATTTAGGTGTAGTTGACTCGGTCATAATATTCTATTTACGCAAATTAAAGGTTGATTCAAGAGACTCTATTTGAGCTTGTATATGATCAAGTCGTTTAGTGATTTGGGTCAATGGCACATCTGCTAATTGTCGCAAGCGTACAATTGTCTTTTTCCAATGGCTATTTTCAAATAATCCAATTCCCGAAGAGTAAGTACCAGGTTCAGAAATATTTTTTGTGACCATTGACATTCCGGTCAAAGTCACATTATCGGTAATAGAAAGGTGGCCTGATACACCGCAAGCCCCAGCTAGAATACAGTTTTTGCCAATTTTAACACTACCAGCAATTCCGCATTTAGCAGCGATAGCTGTATTTGAACCAATATGAACGTTATGCGCGATTTGCACAAGGTTATCAATAATTACCCCATCTTCCAAAATGGTGTTGTCGAGTGCACCTCGATCAATACTACAATTTGAACCAATGCGAACATCATTACCAATAATAACTGAACCCAATTGAGCAATACGATGCCACTTTCCTTGGTATGGCGCAAAGCCAAAACCTTCACTACCAATTACAGTGCTTGCATGAACTCGCACACGATCAAATAATTTAGATTCACCAGTAATAGTGACATGAGCATCAATAAAACAATCTTTTCCAACTTCCAC
Source organism: Acinetobacter sp. ACIN00229 (assembly GCF_016106645.1). Lineage (NCBI taxonomy): Bacteria > Pseudomonadati > Pseudomonadota > Gammaproteobacteria > Moraxellales > Moraxellaceae > Acinetobacter > Acinetobacter sp. ACIN00229. The sequence goes on along the minus strand of NZ_JADWOM010000009.1, from coordinate 134,991 downwards.
CTTATCATCCAGTCGAGTATGGGACTGAATAATTGTGTTATCACCAACCACACAATTTTCGCCAATGACGACATAATGACCAATATATGCTGTTTCAGAAATGATTGCAGAAGGATGAATTTGAGCAGTACTTTCTATACCTACCGATGTGATTTTTTTATCGAAAACATGCGTAAGTATGGCAAATGCTAAATATGGATTATCAACAATAATAAAATTTTGTTTGTCAGGAAGCTGTTCTTTAATAAGGTTTGTAACAATGTACGCACCCGCACGGCTAGCCTTTGCTTGATCAATATACTTTTCGCCATTCACGAAAGTAATTTGATGAGTTTCAGCATTTTCTAAACTTGCTAAGTTTATAAATTGAAGACTACCCGTACCTACTAGCTCACCATTTACTAGGTGAGCTAGTTCATCTAAACGATAATGTTGCACTTTCATTAATTTATTTCATTGAATTAACCTTTTGTATCATTTTATCAGTTAAATCATATTTAGCGTCATAGGCAACAGTTGAATTTTTATTCAAAATGAAGTCAAGATTATTTTCTTTTCGTAATTGTTCAGCTGCTTGCTTCACACGAGTCTCAAAAGTTGAGTTCATTCCTTGCAAACTAGTTTGAACTTTTGACTGCAAACCTTGTTGAGTAGAATTAAATTCATTGAGTTTTGTTTGATATTGCGCCTGAAGCTTTTTGATATCATCTTCTTTCATTTTTTGCCCTTGAGTTTGGGCTTGACGTTGAAGACCTTCTAATTCTTTACCTAACTGCTCAAGACGAGTTGTGGTTGGCTTAACTGATTGATTTAAACTTGCGTTTTGTTGTTTCAAATAAGCACTGCTTTCAACAACTTTAGCAAGATCAATGACACCATAACCAGCAGCATTAGTCATGGCAGAAACTGTCAAACCTAGTCCTAACATTAATATATTTAATTTTTTCATTTAAATTTGTGTCCTTATTACATGTTTAGTCAAGTCGTACTTAGAAAGTACGACCGATTTCAAACTGGATCTCTTTAGTTTCATCACCAGGCTTATCATTTAGAGGGAAGGCATAGCTAAGAGATAATGGTCCAATCATAGTGATCCATGTGAAACCAACACCTACGCTATAACGCATATTACCTAAGTCAAAGCCATAATTATCTTCACAGTATTTTTTAGCATTGGCAATTTGCTGACCATTCATAATCATAGAATAAGAACCAACGTCACACTTGGTATCAAATACCTGACCACCTTCAGCAAAAAGAACTGGGCGTACTTGTCGAGTCCAATCTCCTTTGAAAGGTAATGGCAATGCTAACTCTGTACCAAACTGTACTAGAGCATTACCACCTACTTCTTCTGGAGAAGAGTCATTTTTACCTTCTTCTTGCAAATTCACACTTGAATATTTCGGCCCCAAAGTACTGCTATCGTAACCACGAACAGAACCATACCCCCCTGCATAGAAGTTTTTATAGAAAGGTAAATCATTACCATAACCCAACTTACCATAGCCACGAAGTACAAAACCTGTGCTACCAATAGGAAAGAATGCCTGAGCATCATAAGTTGCTTTTTGATAGTCAACATCACTACCAGGTAAACCAATTTCCAAACCTATACGATGTGACATGCCTGAGGTTGGGAAAATTGGACGGTTTAATGTGTTATATGACCAACCTAAATTTAAGTTATAAGTAAAGAACTCTCCTTCAAATGCACTCCCATAAGGCTCAGAAGTTTGGCCATCTGGACAATTATACAGTCCTGTTTCTTTATCTTGAACAAGATCAACAAGACAATAGGTACTTGTAGAAGTGGTTTTCCCACCATTTGCCTTCAAGTAATCACGGACATATGTAGAGACATAAGGACCAGTCGTTACTTTAGTATTATCAACACCCACCGAAGCACTTAAACTTTGGTTTTCATCAATTGGATAACCAAAACTTAAACTGCCACCAAAACTATCGGTAACATAGTTATTAACGTTATAGTCATCATTTAGTTTCGTTTTACGATAGTAAACGTTGTAACCGCGACTTACCCCATCAATTGTGAAGTAAGGGTCTGTAACACTTAAGTTATAGTAATCTTGAGTTTCAGAACGAGATAAATCGATCGAAACACGGTTACCCGTTCCCATAAAGTTAGTTTGACTCAAACCTGCCTGGAATGTGATACCACCACTTTGTGAGTAACCTACCGCTAATGTTGTAGTTCCCGAGTGTTGCTCTTCAACATTTACGTTTAAATCCACCTGATCTGGTGAATTTGGAATACGAGCTGGCTTAATATCAACAGTTTTGAAGAATCCTGTACGCTCTAAACGAACCTTAGACAAATCAATTTTTTCATTACTCGCCAAAGCGCCTTCCATTTGACGCATTTCACGACGTAATACTTCATCGGCAGTTTTACTGTTACCTGTAAAATTAATACGACGCACAGTAACTTGCTGACCTGGATTTACATAGTAATTTAAGTCAACAACACCTGTATCATTATTAATTTGTGGAACAACATTCACATCTGCAAAGTAATAACCAGCATTACCGTATTTACGCAATAATAATTGCTTAACGGCATTTACTTTTTCTTGCGAATAAGTGTCACCATCTTTATAGATTTTTAAAGCTTGTAACTCTTCAGGTTTATAAAGTGCATCACCTAAAAATTTGGTTTGTCCAAATTTAAATTGACTACCTTCCTCTACAGCAACTTCAATAAAGATGTTCTTCTTATCTTCACTAATATTAAGCTGTGAGTTATTGATATGAAAATTGATATAACCTTTATTCAGATACATCGCACGCAAAGCTTCAAGGCTCGCCGCCATTTTCTCTCTAGCATAACGGTCATTCCGAGTTACGATTGAAGCCCAACCGCTTTCTTTAACTGCAAAGGCTTGTTTAATTTCACTGTCTTTAAAAACAGTATTACCAATAATATTGATATTAAAAACTTTAGCCGCAGTACCTTCATTAAAATTTAATTTAAGTTCAACCCGGTTATTAGGACGAGCTATCGTATCAATAGTTACATCAGCATCATAACGGCCTTGCTGGGTATATTGCTGCTCTAATTCAGTTTCAATTGTTTGTAAAGCTGACTTCTTAAAAACTTCGCCTTCAGCAATGCCCATTTTTTTGAGACCTTGCTCTAAAGCCTCCTTAGGAATAAGTTTGTTACCCTTAAATTCAAGTTTTGAAATAATTGGGCGCTCTACGACATTAAAAACTAAAGTATCGTTGTCTCTTGATGCTTTAATATCGTCAAAAAGTCCAGTGGCATACAATGTTCGAATTGCTTCTGCGATCATCGGTTCATTAACGCGATCGCCACTGTTGATTGGCAACATGGTAGAAACATTTGCAGGAGTAAGACGGACCAAACCATCTACACGAATATCTCGAACGACGAAATCATCAGCTGCATATGCTTGTTGTACCGCTGCCATAGCGCTAACAAGTGCCAAAGGCATTAAAAAATGTGTGTGCCGCATGCCAGTTTTTCCAGTAAGTTATAAATCCATATACGTTTACAAACGCATAAAATCGTTAAATAAAGCTAAAAGCATCATACTACCGAGCAGTACCATACCAATTTTTAGACCAAACATTTGTATTTGTTCAGAAACAGGCTTACCACGAATAGCTTCAATAATGTAATAAACGAGATGTCCACCATCTAGCATTGGAATTGGCAATAAATTTAAAATTCCAAGACTTACACTCATTAAAGCCATAAATGAGATAAAAGTCTGCCATCCCATTTCTGCACTTTGTCCCGCTACTTTCGCGATTGTAATTGGTCCAGAAAGATTCTCTAAACCAATTAAACCCTTAACCATTTTTACAATCGAACTCAATATCATGCTAGAGATTTGACCAGTTTTATCTAGTGACATCTCTAAAGCTTGTATTGGAGTATATTGAATTGTTTGCTTATATTCGTCAGGAATTGTAATTTTTCCTGCATCGCTTTTCACACCCAAAACACCACTCACTTGCCCCATGTTATCTCGTTTCCCTTGAGGCATAACTTGCAAATGGACTAATTGATTATTACGCAACACATCAATATTGAGTAATTTTTCTGGAGAATGTTGTACGACCTCGACAACATCAAACCAGTCTTTCATTGCTTGACCATTAATTGAAACAATACGATCACCTACTTTCATTCCTTGACGAATTGCAGCTCCATCTTGAGTCAATTCAGTAACAACAGCAGGAATAACAGGGCGATATGGTAAAAAACCTAACACATCTAAAGCTGATTCATTCTGGTTTTTTAAGAAGTCTTTAATTGGTAAAACAATATTCTTTTCAGTACCTGCGCGGTCCACATCAACATTTACACTGCCAGTTTCACCTACACGATCAATTAAAGCAAAGTTAAGCTTTTCCCAAGTTTGCGTTTCTTTTCCATCAACAGCAATAATCTTGTCACCGACTTGCATTTGTGCAGTTGCTGCTGGTGAGTTTGGTATAACTTTACCGACCCTAGTGTTCAGTTGTTCTTGTGCTGGTAAAAACAAGATCCAGAAAAGTAAAACACCAAAAATCAGATTAATTAATGGACCAGCTGCAACAATTGCCATACGTTTCCATGGCTTTTGGCGGTTAAATGCATAAGGTAAATCTTGCTCTGCAACATTACCTTCACGCTCATCAAGCATTTTTACATAGCCGCCCAATGGTAAAGCTGAAAGTTGATATTTGATGCCAGATTTTTTTGATGTCCACTTGAGTAATGTAGGTCCAAAACCAATCGAATACACTAAAACTTTAACACCTAGTTTTCGTGCTACCCAATAATGACCGAACTCATGAATTGCAATTAAAGGACCAAGTAAAAGAGCCGCTGCTGCAATCATAAATAATGCACTCATTTCAGCCTCCTATACTTGATATATATTGCTGTGCTACATGTCGTGCTATTTCATCTTTAGCTAAAATACACTCAATATTTTCAGCAACTGAATTTTCCAATTTTTGCAAAGTATGCTCTACCACTTGTGGGATATTTGTAAATCCAATTTGTTCCTTTAGAAATGCAGCAACAGCAACTTCATTTGCAGCATTTAAAATAGTAGGTGCCAAACCTCCCGCACGCATTGCCTGACGAGCCAAATCAAGTGCTGGGAATTTCTGAATATCTGGTGCTTGGAAATTAAGTTGAGAATATTCAAACAAATCTAAAGCAGGAACACTCGTCTGTAAACGCTCAGGCCATGCTAAAGCATGCGCAATTGGCGTACACATATCTGGGTTACCCATTTGCGCCAACGTTGAACCATCCACATATTGCACCATAGAATGAATAATACTTTGTGGATGAACAACAACTGTAACAAAATGTTCAGATATTGAAAACAAATGACATGCCTCGATCAACTCCAACCCTTTATTCATAAGAGTAGCTGAGTCAACTGAGATTTTCTGTCCCATAGACCAGTTGGGATGCTTACAAGCCTGTGCAGGAGTAACTTTTTCTAATTGTTCTAACGAATGGTTTAAAAATGGTCCACCTGAAGCGGTCAATAAGATTCTTGATACACCCTGTTGCGGTTGTCCATTTCTTTCAGCTTCTAAATAATTATGAGGTAGTGACTGAAAAATAGCATTATGTTCTGAATCAACTGGCAATAACAACGCCTGATGATCACGTGCTGCTTGCATCATGATTTCACCAGACATAACCAAAGCTTCTTTATTAGCAAGCAATACGCGTTTACCAGCTTTCACAGCAGCTAGAGTTGGCAACAAACCTGCAGCACCAACAATTGCAGCCATAACAACATCAACATCTGGATGTGAAGCAATGCTTATCAGGCCTTTCTCACCAACCAAAATTTCAATATTTTGTAATTTATTATATGCAAATAGAGCTGTTAATTCGGCAACTTTCTGCTCAGGAACGACCACAACTTTTGGTTGGAAATGTTTGCAAATTTCAACCAACTCAGAAATTCGACTATGAGCTGAAACCGCAAACACTGAATACTTATCAGGATGTTGATTTAAAATTTTTAAGGTACTTTGACCAATGGAACCGGTTACACCTAATATGCAAACAGATTGTGTCATCTATAAATCTACACCAATAAGTTTTAATATATACATTCCCGTTGCAAAAATCGGGGCTGCTGCAAGTAAAGAATCAATACGATCTAACACACCACCATGACCTGGTAAAACACGACCAGAATCTTTAATACCGGCACGACGTTTAATCATTGATTCGAATAAGTCACCTAAAACTGAACCAAATACCGTAATTAACGACAATATAAGAAACAGAATTTGCTGAATTAAAGTTAAATTTAAATAATGATATTGCACAACCACCATTATTACTACGGTTGTAATAATACCACCGTACAAACCTTCTACTGATTTATTAGGACTTACAGTCGGAGCTAGTTTTCTTTTTCCAAATTTACGACCAACAAAGTAAGCACCACTATCCGCGCCCCATACAAGCAAGAACAGATACATTAACCACCATGGTGAACTTTGCCATACTACAAAAATTGATGTTACCGCAGCGCAGACTAAAATTATGCCAATCACATACAAGGTTGCATTATACCAACCATCAAATTCAGGAAATGACTTAACCCAATATACACTGACAATCCAAGTCAAAATTGAAGCAGACCACAAAAGTAATGCAATATCATGGAAAAATAGGGCGACACCTGAAACAAATGCAACAAGCAGACCGTAACACCAAGCTTTAGGTTTTACAGCATTTGCAGTTTCGCGAGGCATTAATTTATACCACTCATACCCCGCTACCCCTGCTGCCACAATCATAAGAACCAACATTGGATAATGTGATTGCGTAGCAAACATACAGCCTAAAACAACTGCAACAAGTACCAATGCGGTAACAATCCGCTCTAACATTATAAATTCTCTATTTTCTCTTGCTGAATTTGTTCAGATGTTTTGCCAAAACGACGTTCACGCCCTGAAAAAACATTCAATGCATGATCGAACTCTTTTACTGTAAATTCTGGCCATAACGCTTCGGTAAAATACAGTTCCGCATAAGCTGCTTGCCACAACAAGAAATTAGATATGCGATAATCTCCGCCTGTGCGGATTAGCAAGTCCACAGCTGGCAGATCGTTTAGACTGACATATTTTTCGAACAAATCAACATTTATTTGATCAGCACTAAATTCACCACGGGAAACGGCCTCTGCAACCTGTTTTGCTGCATTAGCAATGTCCCACATCCCACCATAGCTTATTGCAATGGTTAAGGTCATAGTGTCATGATGTGCTGTCTGTTGCTCTGCATCTTCCATTAAGGCAACTAAGTGTGAGGATAATCGAGAACGATCACCGATAAAACGCAAAGCAATATTAAATTTCTTCATGCGAGGTATTTGCTCATGAATACTTTCTTCCAGAAGCTTCATAAGCAGATCGACTTCATACTGTGGTCGATTCCAATTTTCACTTGAAAATGCAAAAACAGTTAAAGCACGAATACCAGTTTTTTTACAATGTTCAACGATAGGATCAAGAACATTTTTACCTTCCCGATGCCCATCACCTTTTTGCATTTGATTTTTTTTTGCAAAGCGGTTGTTGCCATCCATAATGATGGCAACATGCTTGGGAAGATGATACTCTTCAGAATCGGTCATAAAATTAGACCTTCATCAATTCTGCTTCTTTCGCTGCAAGACGCTTGTCTACTTCTGCAACATATTTGTCAGTAATTTTCTGAATATCGTCACCTGCACGGCGCTCATCATCTTCAGAAATCTCTTTTTCTTTCAACAATGCTTTGATATCACCTAATACATCACGACGAATATTACGAATCGCAACTTTTGCATTTTCAGCTTCATTACGCGCAACTTTTTGCATATCACGACGTGTTTCTTCAGTTAATGCTGGTAAAGGTACACGAATTGCATCTGCTGTAATCGGGTTTAAACCAAGATCACTTTCACGGATTGCCTTATCAATAGCTGAAACCATTGTACGCTCAAATGGCTGAACAATAAGTGTACGAGAGTCTTCAATACCCACGTTTGCTACTTGATTTAATGGCACATCAGAACCGTAGTAAGGAACCATCACACCATTTAAGATTGATGGGTGTGCACGGCCGGTACGAACTTTAGCAAACCCGAGTTCTAAAGACTCTAGAGTTTTTAACATACGCTGTTCGCTGTCTTTTTTCAGATCGTTAATCATATGATCTACCTTACTTATTTATTCAAAGATATATTTAACAAATTTAATTTAGCGCTAGTATAAAGAGCTTTCGGTAACACGTACATTACTTAGTAACGCGCGTTCCTTCTTTTTCACCCATTACTACTGACAATAATGCACCTGATTTATTCATATCAAAAACTTGCAATGGCACATTATGGTCACGACATAAGCAAATAGCAGTCAAATCCATAACACCAAGCTTTTCATCTAATACTTGGTCAAAAGTTAAATGATCGTATTTAACAGCATCATCATATTTACTTGGATCTTTATTATAAACGCCATCAACTTTAGTCGCTTTTAAAATCAAATTCGCTTCAATTTCAATACCGCGTAAACATGCTGCTGTATCCGTCGTGAAAAATGGATTTCCTGTACCCGCAACGAAAACACAAACTTCACCTTGACTCAAATGACGAATCGCATCACGACTTGAATAAGACTCTACCACTGTACCAATTGGTAATGCAGACATAAGACGAGTTCTGATATTACGACGAACTAGAGCATCACGCATAGCTAAGCCATTCATCACAGTTGCAAGCATACCCATTTGATCGCCTGTTACACGGCCAACCAAGCCATCTTTTTGCAACTGACTACCACGGTACAAATTACCGCCACCCACAACGATACCCACTTGCACACCTAAACCAACCAAGTGCGCAATTGAAAGTGACATATGATCTAAAACTTGGGCATCAATACCCATATCTTTATTACCTGATAATGCCTCACCAGATAATTTTAATAGAATACGTGAATAACGTGGGCTAATTGTTTCCGCCATGACTTTGCTCCAAAACCTCTTAAACTGAATGCTCTTTAAATATATTTTGATTAAACCGATTTAATTTTAATTAACTTTGCAAATAAATCGTATTCATCTGCATCGGTAATTTCGACTTCCAATATATCGCCCGGTTGAATAGTGCTCTTATCGATATCTTCTACAAACACATTACCGTCAATTTCCGGAGCATCGGCATAAGAACGTGCAACGGCAACAGGATATTCGTCTTCTAAACCATCGACTAATACAGTCATCGTTTGACCAATACGTTTTTGCAATTTGGCAGCAGATATTTGCTGCTGCACTTGCATAAAGCGCTCGTAACGCTCTTGCTTAATTTCTTCTGGCACATGATCGGGTAAATCATTTGCCGTAGCGCCTTCTACTGGTGAATAGGTAAAGCAGCCTACGCGATCAAGTTGAGCTTCAACTAACCAATCTAACAAAATCTGGAAGTCTTCTTCAGTTTCGCCTGGAAAACCAACCACAAAAGTAGAACGGATCACAAGATCAGGGCATTTTTCACGCCACAACTTAATTTTTTCTAGTGTATTTTCACTATGTGCCGGACGCTTCATTAATTTAAGAACGCGTGGGCTTGCATGTTGGAAAGGAATATCAAGATATGGCAGGATTTTTCCCTGAGCCATTAAATCGATAACTGCATCAACATGTGGATATGGGTATACATAGTGTAGACGCACCCAGATGCCCAATTGGCCTAGTGCTTCACACATATCGAAGAATTTTGTCTTAACAGGCTGACCATTCCAGAAGTCAAGTTTGTACTTGGTGTCTACGCCATAAGCTGATGTATCTTGAGAAATAACCAAGATTTCTTTAACACCCGCTCTTTTAAGTGCTGCAGCTTCTTCCAATACACTACCAACTGGACGAGAAACCAAGTCACCACGCATACTTGGGATAATACAGAAGGTACAACGATGGTTGCATCCTTCAGATATTTTTAAATAGGCATAATGCTTTGGTGTTAAGCGAATTCCCTGTTCAGGAACCAAATCAATAAACGGATTATGTTTAGGTGGTGCTGGTACATATTCATGTACAGCTTCCATTACATCTTGATAAGCTGCCGCACCAGTAACCTTTAAAACGTTCGGATGCATTTGACGAATTTTATCTTCGTCTTTACCTAAGCATCCTGTAACGATTACTCGACCATTTTCACTCATGGCCTCGCCAATTGCATCTAGCGACTCTTGTACCGCAGATTCAATAAAACCACAGGTATTAACAACTACTAAATCAGCACCATCATAATCTGATGCAACTTGATAACCTTCAGTCTTTAACTGAGTTAAAATTCGTTCAGAATCTACCAATGCCTTAGGACAACCTAAAGAAACAAAACCGACTTTGGGGGTCTTCATGAATCTGCGCTCCACTTGAATGCGCGTATTGTATGTCTTTTCTTGTCTCAAGCATAGGTGGAAAGCCTACTCTTTGTGTAATGCACCAAAATACAACCAACATTTGCACCAAAACTCACCTTTGCACCAATTTAGATCATGTTATTATCTAGACTAAAGCTATTTGTTTTGATCAAAAGATATAAAGAACGATTTCAGCGCGTTTTTAAGTACCTTAAAACTTTAAAATAATCCATAAACAAAGTTGGCGTATATTTTGCATCGTTCATGTTCTATAACGGTGAAAATCCGATAATCAATGAAGATGCCATTGCGCTATTTTAAGACAGGAACGATTCGCTAATGGATCAACACAACCCTATCGACTATCGCCTATTGGTAGACAATTTAACTACTGCGATTTTATTAATCGATAGTAACTTGAATATTTTTTATTTAAATTCAGCCTGCGAAGCACTATTTGACATTAGTTTGCTCCGTGCTTCAGGACAGCCTGTTTTAAATTTACTTCATGCGCCAGATGATACTTTTAATACACATGAAGCTTTATTGAATACCATAAAAACCGGACAACCTTATACACGTCGAGAAGCTGTCATTAATGTTAACTTCAAAGATCTACATGTGGATTACACAGTCTCTCAATTAAATGCCGGTAAAAGCTATCATCCATTATTGTTGATTGAGCTCAACCCAATTGATCGCATGTTAAAGATTTCAAAGGAAGAAAATCTTGTTCAACAACATCAGGTCGCTAGGCAGCTTGTGCGTGGTGTGGCGCATGAAATTAAAAATCCACTTGCAGGTATTCGAGGAGCAACCCAGTTACTCGCTCGTAGTTTAAATGATAAGACTTATGCTGAATTCACCGATGTCATCATTAATGAAGTGGATCGTTTGACTAATTTGGCTGACACCATGTTGGGTTCTAGACAATTACCAAGCTATGAAAATGTTAACGTGCACGAACCTTTAGAACGAGTACGCTCTCTTATTGCGAACCAGACAAAGAAAAAAATTAAAATTATACGTGACTATGATTTGTCTTTACCTGATGTGAATGCCGATCGTGATCAGTTAATCCAAGTCATGCTCAACATTAGTGTAAATGCAATTCAGGCCATAACAGAGAATAAAGCATTCTTTATAGATCACGAACCAGAGCTAATTCTACGTACTCGCATACAACGACTTGTCACAATTAATGGTGTGCTGAATCGATCTACCGTGCGGGTTGATATTGAAGACAATGGGCCAGGTATACCTGAGAGTATTTTAGAGTCCGTATTTTACCCATTGGTTACTGGACGAGCAAAAGGTACTGGGCTTGGCCTGAGTATTGCACAGAATATTATGCATCAACATAACGGAATGATTGAATGCCAATCTGTTCCTGGAAAAACTATTTTTAGCTTATATTTACCTTGGGAGTCAGACCGTGTCGCGAAATAAAATATGGGTTATTGATGATGATCGCGCCATGCGATGGGTATTGGAAAAGACCTTTAAAGAAGAAGGCTTTGACGTTACCAATTTTGAAGAAGCTCAAACTGCGCTTGAACGTTTGCATCATGATGCTCCCGATGTCATCTTAACTGACATCCGAATGCCTGGAATTGATGGTTTAACTTTTTTATCTAAAGTCAAAAACACTCATCCGGATTTACCTGTCATTATTATGACAGCACATTCTGACTTAGAGTCCGCTGTATCAAGTTATCAAACAGGTGCATTTGAGTATTTACCAAAACCTTTTGATATTGATGAAGCTTTAGCCTTAGTCAATCGTGCAATTCTGCATATCAATAAACTACAACAACAAGAAGCTACAAAAACAGCTTCACCACTTCAATCAACAGAAATTATTGGTGAATCTCCTGCCATGCAGGAAGTTTTCCGCGCTATTGGTCGTTTATCTCAATCTCATATTACTGTTTTAATTAATGGTGAATCTGGTACAGGTAAAGAATTAGTTGCGCATGCTTTACACAAGCACTCACCACGCCGTGCAAAGCCTTTTATTGCCTTAAATATGGCGGCAATTCCAAAAGACTTGATTGAAACCGAGTTATTTGGTCATGAGAAAGGTGCATTTACAGGTGCAAACACTCAACATCAAGGCCGTTTTGAGCAAGCAAATGGTGGAACTCTATTCCTTGATGAAATTGGCGACATGCCATTTGAAACACAGACCCGACTACTTCGTGTGCTCGCCGACGGTGAATTTTATCGTGTAGGTGGACATATTCCAGTTAAAGTTGATGTTCGAATTGTGGCAGCAACACATCAGGACTTAGAAAAACTGGTGAATGAAGGCCGATTCCGTGAAGACTTATATCACCGTTTAAATGTAATTCGTATTCATATTCCTAAACTTGCTCATCGTAGCGAAGATATACCAATGCTGGCTCAGCATTTTCTTGCACGTGCCGGTAAAGAACTTGGCGTGAGTCCAAAAATCTTACGTACTGAAACAACGGACTATATGCAACAGTTACCGTGGCCCGGTAATGTTCGACAACTTGAAAACACGTGCCGCTGGTTAACTGTGATGATCACTGGACGTGAAGTTTATCCAGAAGATTTACCTTCTGAACTTAAACAAGTTCCATTGCAAAAGAATAGTGACTCTGGGCAACCTGCTCCTTCATTTGAACGCATTTCTCTACACCATTGGGATGAGTTACTAAATCAATGGGCAATTCAAAAGCTTAAGAATGGTGAAATGAAGATTTTGGATATTGCTACACCAATGTTTGAACGCACCTTAATTAACGCTGCTTTACAACAAACACGTGGACGCAAACGCCATGCAGCAGAATTACTAGGTTGGGGACGCAACACCTTAACTCGCAAGTTAAAAGAACTTGGAATGGATTCTGCTGACGATGATGAAGAAGATGAACATAAGGTTAGTCAAACCGAACCCTAAAAAGCTTAGCATCTAAAATAAAAGCGGCTAAGACATTCTTAGCCGCTTTTATTTTGATTAGATTTTTTATTCAATTTAAAATTGAACATCAGGTTACATCATTAAATCATTTCAAAATTCACTCTAAGCTTATATTTTCTATTCTTTTATTTTTTTAAATATCTATTTACTGTTCAGCAGATGATCTAAAAAAATAGCGATGACCATCCTTAAAGATAGTTTTGCTATACTAAATAAGTAAAGTTAACTGTTGTTATGAAATTTTATGCATGATTCCGTCCTTGACCCACATCATTCAGTATGTGAAAAACCACAAACACGCAGAGGTATAGAACGTCGCCTAGCTCTATTGCTAAGTGCAACCGAGCTGTTTTTGGATAAAGGATATGATGCTGTTTCTCTTGATGACATTGTTAACCATGCAGGAGGTTCAAAAACTTCTATCTATAAATATTTTGGTAATAAAGAAGGACTTTTTACTGCTATTTGCGACTATAAACGTGAAATGTTTTTTAAAGACGTTTGCATTCCATTTCAACCAGAGAAAACTACTTTAAGAGAATACTTAATTCAAACGCTCAATCGTGTTTATGTTCACATCATTCAACCCGAACATGTTGCATTTTTGCGACTCATTATTGAACAGACTGAGTGTAATACGGTCCTCATACAATATCTATATGACAAATGGGTACATAATTTACAGAATACACTTACCCAAGCATTAGAATTTGCAGACAAATCAGGCGAAATTACATGCCCTTCTCCTTATTATTCTTCACTCATGTATTTTGGGATTTTGCGCGATATTGAATGGCGCATGATTATGGGTATGCCAGCCCTACCAGATGAGCAGGAAGCCACTGATTATATTGAATATTGCGTAGATATTTTCTTAAAGGGCCATCATAAAGTCTAATTCTTTTGCATTTTAAAATGCTTATAGTATAGTAGACTTCTTTTTTCCCACCTCCACCCCAGCCAACAACAGATAATTGTTGTATTTCATAACGATTATTATGGAGTAGCTACATGGCTCTAAGACATTTCCTGACTTTACGTGATCTATCCACTCTAGAACTTAATCGCATTTTAGAACGCGCAAGCGAACTTAAAAAAATGCAGCATGACAATAAGGTATATCAACCTTTTGTTGGTAAAGTATTGGGAATGATTTTTGAGAAATCAAGCACGCGTACTCGTATCTCTTTTGAAGCAGGCATTAACCAATTTGGTGGTAGCGCGATTTTCCTATCACCTCGAGACACACAATTAGGCCGCGGCGAACCAATTGAAGACTCAGCACGTGTAATTTCTAGTATGCTTGATATTGTGATGATTCGTACTTTTGGTCATGACATTGTTGAACGTTTTGCATCGTATTCAAAAGTTCCTGTGATTAACGGTTTGACAGATGACCATCATCCTTGTCAGTTACTTGCAGATTTACAGACTTATAATGAACACCGCGGTAGCATTAAAGGTAAAACCGTTGCTTGGATTGGTGATGGCAATAATATGTGTAACTCATATATTGAAGCTGCACACATGATGGGCTTTAAACTTAAAATTGCATCACCGAAAGGATATGAGCCTAAACCTGAATTTTTAGCAGAGTTTGGTCATTGTGTGGAAGTTTTTGACAACGCAGAAGATGCTGCCGTAAATGCTGACCTCATTGTGACAGATGTATGGGCAAGCATGGGACAAGAAGAAGAACAGAAGCTTCGTGAAAGAGCTTTTGCAGCTTTTCAAGTCAATGAAAAATTAATGGGACTTGCTCATCCTGAATGTTTATTCATGCACTGCTTACCTGCTCATCGTGGCGAAGAAATTTCTGAAACTATGCTTGATCATAAAAATGCAGTGGTATGGGATGAAGCAGAAAATCGTCTTCATGCTCAAAAAGCTTTAGTAGAATTTTTATTGAATGAAAATCTAAAATCATAATTATTTAGACAAAAAAACAGCATCTTTATGATGCTGTTTTTTTATTTTATAAAACTTGTACTTTTCCAGTTAATTATTTTTAAAGTTTTGATAACGTTGTCGAATATATAAGCAGGCTGTATTTCAACTATTCCCTAGAATCGTGTATAACATTCTACACAATAAGCTAAGCCTACTCTCGTAGAGTGCGATCATGACTACCCTTGAACAATCATTATCTCAAATTCCCGCATTTTCAATTATTCATGAACATTTATTTAGTTCAGCACAGCCTTCTGCTGAACAACTGAAACTAATTAAAGAATATGGTTGTAGTACCGTCATTAATCTCGCTTTAAGTAACGCACCAAATCATATTGAAAATGAAGATCGTATTTGTTTAGACCTCGGTTTAAATTACATCCATATTCCAATTGACTGGGAAACTCCATCGGCTGAGCAATGTTTATTGGTACTCGATCTTATTGATCATTTAGTCCAGAATGAAATTGTCTGGATTCACTGTTCTAAAAACGATCGCTCTAGCTGCCTGATGTATGTCTATAGACAGTTTTATATGAATATGGATATGCCTACTTCTCAAGATTTACTTCATGAAATTTGGGAACCCAATGAAACTTGGACAGGGCTTATTCATAGTATTACCTTACAGCTACAAGGCCGTAAGGCAACTCTTGAGCTTCAGCAGTCTTTACAACAAGCTGATCACTTGGTGTGATGAGAGACTAAAACAGTTGCTGTAGCTAAAATCCCTTCTTGACGACCGGTAAACCCAAGTTTTTCGGTTGTCGTTGCTTTAATACTGATTTGATTAACATCTACATTTAAAACATCAGCAATACTTTGACGCATTTCCAAATTATATTTAGCTAATTTTGGACGCTCACAAGCCACTGTAATATCCGCATTATTTAACTGATAACCGCGATCTAAGATTAACTGATAAACATGCTTTAATAGTACTCGGCTGTCCGCACCCTTAAATTCTGGGTCAGTGTCAGGAAAATGTTGCCCTATATCTCCCAGTGCCAAAGTACCTAACAAAGCATCACACAAGGCATGGAGTACAACATCGCCATCAGAATGCGCTTTCAAGCCATGCGTATGCGGAATTTGAATGCCAGCCAATGTAACGAAGTTCCCCTCTTCAAAGGCATGTACATCCATTCCTTGTCCAATGCGAATTTGAGCAACCATATAACTATTACCTTCCATAAAAACTTAAGAAATCTTGTATTCAGCCTTTCTGTTTCGCTATAGTACACCTAGCAAAGTAGACTGAAAGTATAAGCGATCATGCTGTCTAATACTGATATGAATCAATTGAAAAGATTAAGTTTTGCCGTGACACTGAGTTGTTTATGTTCATCTCATGTTTTTGCAGAACCAATAGACTGTTCCAATCATGGAGCTGAGCTTAAAATCTGTTCAAAAACATTTAGTGAATCGAGAACGCAACTCAATAATAAATATCTTTCTGCATATTTAGTTACTGATGCTCCCTTACAGCTTTTACAGGATACACAAAAGTTATGGTCTAAACATACTCAGCAATGCAAGAGTAATTCATGCTTTCAACAACAGTTTGATTTACGTACTGACGACCTAAATTTTTATGCATCACTTAAGCAAACGCTTACCCAACATTATCTTAAGTTTGAGAATGGACATCTAGCAGCACAGCCTGTTCACATTCAGGTCCATCAGCTCGAAAAGGATAAAATCAAGATTGAAGGAATAGCATACCGAAATCCAAATAACCGTAAAGAAACTCAAACGATTTCTTTGATGGCCTATAGTTCACCTGAACAAAAAAATGAAATCTTAGACAATGAGCATAACTGTAAATATCAGTTTAATTTTCAAAAAGCTTTACTTAATGTGAAAACCCAGCAAAAAGGCTGTGAGCGTTTCAGCGGAATCTACCGATTATATGATTAGTGCTTTAAGTAAAAAGCCAGTGTTTGCACACTGGCTTTTTACTTTTTAGATCGGATATTTTTGAGCAATATCCTGACCCACTAAAACCGCGGTTGCCG
This sequence comes from Acinetobacter sp. ACIN00229, assembly GCF_016106645.1. NCBI lineage: Bacteria > Pseudomonadati > Pseudomonadota > Gammaproteobacteria > Moraxellales > Moraxellaceae > Acinetobacter > Acinetobacter sp. ACIN00229. Next base: position 117,636 of record NZ_JADWOM010000009.1, on the reverse strand, counting down.
CAGACAAAGTCCACCCTAAATGCCCATGCCCTGTATTGTAAAAAATACGAGGTTGTTTAGATTGCTTCACCACAGGCAGCATATTAGGCATCATTGGTCTTAACCCTGCCCAAGGTACGACATGCTCAGTTGAAATATCAAAGTTACGGTTTACCCAATTTACCAAAGGTTGAATACGATCAGCCCGTATATCGCGGTTGTAACCATTAAATTCAGCAGTTCCCGCCACGCGCAACCGATCTTTACCTAAACGAGAAGTCACAATTTTAGCACTCTCATCTAGTAAACTAACCCACGGTGCATTCTTTACACTTTGCTCATCTTTTAATTGCACAGTAATTGAATAACCTTTTACTGGGTAGACATTTACTCGCTCTCCAATCATATCGGCGAGTTGATAACTTCCTACACCACCGCAAACTACAAGCACATCACCTTCGATTTGGATGCTATCTGATTCAACAAGATAAGGATGCTCTGCACTTGGCTGACAACTTACGATCACTTTGTCTGGATGACACTTAATATCTGTAACTTCCAAACCAAATTTATACTCAACACCGTATTGTTTAGTCTTTTCAGCCAAAGAGGTTGAATATTTATGAATATCCCCCGTTGCATCACTTGGTGTGTAATAACCACCAAAATATTCACCTGTTAATGATGGTTCTATGGTTTTCATCTCATCAGGTGAAACTGAATAGCGCTCTAATGTACCTTTGTTCAATACATTGTTCACTTGTTTAGCAATCTCGTAGTCAGCCTTACTATGATACATATGGAGAATTCCACGTTTCTCCAAATCAAACTCGAGCTGCTCTTTTTCAGCAACCTCAAATAAACGCTTACGAGCAAGTAATGCCAAACGGACCGTCTCAATCGTGTTTGCTTCATAGTTTTTAATATGGGATAAAAACTCAACTAGCCAGCTATATTTATGCAAACTAAATGAAGGATTCAGCAGTAGCGGTGCATCTTTTTGTCTCATCCACTTAAAGCCTTTAACTACAGTGGCTTTTTGGTTCCATACCTCGGCATTACAAGCCGATAATTGCCCTCCATTGGCAAATGATGTTTCCATTGCAGGATATAGATGTCGATCAATCACTGTGACTTTATAACCCAGTTGCGACAATTCATAAGCAGAGGTAACCCCTGTGATTCCCGCACCTATCACAATAACATGTGGCATAACAGACTCCTCAGAAATGCAAAACATTTCATCAGTACAGCCCATCTGTCATTGGTACCTGAGAGTTTCGACCCCAACGTTACCTTTTAACGTTTAGATCTTCCCCTTCGGTGAGTTTATAATTTATAAGTTATTATTTTCAATTCTTATAAATCTAAGCTTCTCTCCAGATTTTTTAATTATTACAGTCCTTCTGCCTGAGAGTTTCCGGGCTTGTTGCTCCTTCGGCGGGTTCTTTCGAACCTCTCTCCCGCAATAATTTTGTATTTATATAAGCAATGTATCTGCCACTTTAGAAAAAACGCATTCTTTTCTTGTAAACTTTTGTACCAGCAATTATCAAGTTATAAAGCATTAATTTAATTATAAAAATAAAAAAGGTGAATTTTCATAAATTCACCTTTTGTGTTTAATTAGAATTTTCCATTGAGCACTGGATCTGAAACTATACCCTTCCATTGCTCACGCAAAGTTGGTAAATAAAATTTCTCACCAATAGTGACCAATTCCGCATCAATCAATGCGTGAACTTCGTGCATAAAAATATAATCAAGTGCAACCAAAGAGAGCTGATGATTTTTTTGTGCTGTTTTCTTACGTTTCGCTTGAGCTTGTTTCACTAACTCATTCGCAAAGTTTTTATCTTTATAAGCCGTAATTGCATTTAAACGGAGTTCAATAACACCCCATCCAGCCAAGAGCTTTTTAAAGACATCAAAATCTTCTGAAGTTGATTCCCATGTTACATTTTCTAAATCATTATCATCAGGTAAAACTGGCAATAACAGGTCACCTGTACTTGGGAAAATCTTTTTAAGATTTAACAGAAACTTAACAGGCTGATCACCGGGATAATCATTAAATTGCACATGTTGTTGGGTATCTGTTAAATAAATAGAGAGCATTCAAAAATCCTTAGCTAAGCTTCTGTTTTCAATTACTTTATCTTCAATCTTGCAAAATGAATGCAAAACAAAAACAATATAAAAACAGGACAAGGTGGGCATTTTAACAATTATGACAGCTTATTCAACGCTAATTCGCCATTAATTAGTGAAACTTATACCCTCTTTATAAAAAGCCCTCCGGAAAGAGCTCTTTGTTGATACAAGTTCAATTCTTGCTACCGCTAAAAACCGAGCAACCACTAGTCTTCAAAAGGTTTTTTGTACTTTAGTTGATACAGCTAATAAGACTTTTTGAATAAAGTTGTCGGTTCATTTCTAAATTAAATTTGAGAAATGAACTCTTCTGTCGTTTTTAACTTAGCAAAAGCATTACTTAAAATTTGGTTATGATGATCAATTGCTTGCTGAGCATTTAAAGTTACTGAATCAGTTGTTGTATGTGCATCTGAAATTAATATCAATTTATATCCATACTCAGCAGCAGCCCTAACAGTAGTATCAATGCAATACTCAGTTTTCATGCCAGTAATGATGATTTCATCAACACCAAGCTTCTCTAACACTTCTTTTAAAACAGTATTTTTAAAGCCACTCGGGTACATTTTTTCAATGACTATATCTTTATCTAGATTAAGAGCTAACTCTGCGATTAGTTGAGTGTTCGGGCCATTTGGATCTAATGGTGTGCCTTTCTCACCAACATGCCGAATAAAGATAATTGGTCTATCATTTAAACGGCAATATTCAATAAGTCTAAGAATATTTGAAAGTACGAGTTGAGCATTATGTGGCTTAGACTGGCCGTTAAATAGGCCATTTTGCATATCAATAACCAGTAAAGCCGATTTTGAATTGCTATTGAGTTTTTCCATCATTTCTCTCTGTAAAAACCAATAATGAACAGAGAAAAATTAACCCAGCCATTATTGGCTGGGTTTAGTTATCTTATTAAGACACTTTAATAAAAATCACACACAGCCTTCTTTAGAGGTCGTGGTGGTGGTAGTGATTTTATTCAATAAACAGTTCATTTTTTTTAACTGCCCAAAATTAAAGCTTAAATAACCATACCATAGCTTTTTCAATAAAAATAAAACTTTTTAACTTTTTAACTTTTTAACTTTTTATCGTATGAAATTTCTTTTAAGCGTACCTAGTTCTTAAAGAAATAATTCATCATAAAAACTAATTTATTTAACTGAGAGTAAGTATTCGTATGCTGTTTTTTCATTACTCTCTAATTTAATGACTGCATCAGTTTCATCATTCAAAGTAAGGTTAAATACCTTCTCACCGTCATAAGTAATTTGATGACCCATACGAAATTCTGAATCCTTTGATTCAAGAATAATAAAATTTCCTTCGATATTCGAAGCGATATAGTAAGTGTTGTTCCGATGAACATATCTAATTGTGTACATCAATATTTAAATTCCATCTAAAAAATTATGTTTTTTCTTAATTAATAAAAAAGGCTGCTTCCTCTTTTCACCCAAAAATAAGCCTAACTAAAAAGTTGCTTAAAACTAGAATTGGAAAGATACATACAGTCATTTTCCAATTTGATAACACCTAAACTCCATCAATATAGATCGAATTAAAAATAAAATAATTCAAATATTTAAAACCAAAAACATATAAATTTATGCTGGTTTGAAAAGATCCACCCCTTCTTTTGATTTCTAACACCAATCAGTCAGCGCTAACCTTATATACAGATATTACAGAAATACTTAATAATAAAAAACCCCGCCATTAGTCGATAGTTAGTCGGGTTTCTTGTACTGCTATATATCTAACAAAATTAACTCTCGAATGGAGTTCACTACTATTTTAATTAATCTTTACACTTAACTTTCAGAACGGCTGCTTTGGTATTCACTGGAATAAGCATTCCTGAATTATAAACAGTATGATGATTTACGATTTTGTTATTACTATCCAACTCATCAAAACCCTTATCTTTACATATTTCTTCTGCTTTACTGATTAACTTTGCCCTCAAGGCTTCTCTTGAACCAAATGCATTACTTTGAGCATGAAGTTGATAAACCCCAGGATTCACCTCAGCTACAGTAGGTGGAAACATTTGTAAACAACCCGACAAGGTACAAGCTATTACTGCTAAAACAGTTATTGATTTAATCTTTTTCATTTATTTGAACTTAAAATAAAATAACGTAGCAAAAATAAAGTCTAGATATGACATTTATATTTCAAGGTATAAAAAAAGCCTACTTTTTCAAGCAGGCCTTCCCCTTATGATTTTTTGCGCTGATCATTCAGGACTTTTGTTGTACTTAGCAACTCGCGGATATTACAGAAGTATTTAAGAATAAAAAAGCCCATTAGGAGAGATTATTTACTATTTGGTGAAACCATTTTTTCAGGTTTAACCACTTCATCAAATTGCTCTGCTGTAACTAAACCAAGCTCAACAGCAACCTGCTTCAAAGTTTTATTTTCCTTATAGGCAGTCTTGGCAACTTTTGCAGAATTTTCATAACCAATCACTGGGTTTAAAGCAGTGACTAACATAAGAGAGTTATGTAAGAAGTGATCAATTTTATCCTGATTAGGTTCAATTCCTACCGCACAGTGATCATTAAAACTATTACAAGCATCACCCAGCAATTGAATAGACTGCAATAAGTTATAAGCAATCACAGGCATAAATACGTTTAATTCAAAGTTACCTGAAGCACCAGCCACATTAATGGTCGTATCATTTCCAAGCACTTGCGCAACAACCATGGTCATTGCTTCACTTTGTGTTGGGTTTACTTTACCTGGCATAATGCTTGAGCCAGGTTCATTTTCTGGGATACGGATTTCACCGAAACCACAACGTGGACCACTGGCCAACCAACGAATATCATTCGCAATTTTATTTAAACTAACTGCAAGCGTTTTTAATGCACCAGAAGCAAAAACAGCAGCGTCACGCCCTGCAAGCGCTTCAAATTTGTTTGGAGCAGTCACAAATGGTAAACCTGTAAGCAAAGCAAGTTGAGCAGCTGCTTTCACTGCATAGTCAGGATGTGCATTTAACCCTGTACCTACCGCAGTACCACCCAATGGTAATTCATATAAACCTGTCAATGCCTGTTGCAAACGAACTAATCCATGCTCAAGCTGAGACACATAGCCACTAAATTCTTGACCTAGTGTTAATGGAGTTGCATCTTGTAAATGGGTACGACCAATTTTAACAATAGACTGAAACTCATCTGATTTTTTTTGCAAAGTCGCTTTAAGCTGTTCTACTGCAGGAATAAGCAATTCATTAATTTGCAAACTTGCTGCTACGTGAATAGCGGTTGGAAATGAATCGTTCGTTGATTGAGCACGGTTGACATGATCATTTGGATGTACAGGTTTTTGCGCACCCAACACTTGGCCTAATTTTTGGTTGGCAATATTGGCAATCACTTCATTGCAGTTCATGTTACTTTGCGTACCTGAACCCGTCTGCCAGACCACTAAAGGAAACTGTGAATCCCATTTACCATCAATGACTTCTTCAGCCGCAACCACAATATATTGGCTCAAATCTTGCGGTAACTGTTCAAGTTCAGCATTAGTTATTGCAGCAGCCTTTTTCACCAGCCCCATTGCTCGAATCATGGCACGGGGTAATCGTTCTTGCCCGATTTTAAAGTTCTGTAAGCTGCGTTGAGTCTGTGCCCCCCACAATGCTTCATTTGGAACTTCAATCTCACCCATAGTGTCATGTTCAATTCGTGTTTGCATAGAAACCTCAGTTGTCTGGTTAAAGAACTTACGGGCTGAAGCAATTATTTGCTCTGGCTAGTTAATTTTTAGTATCGTACTCAAGCATTCCATTATTGTAAATAAGAATCATTATCTTATCTTCCATTTAATGTATTTTGATAAAAACGCCATTCATCTTCAATCATTTGTTTTAACGGACGTTTAGGTGTCCAATTCAATAATGTTTTTGCTTTCGTTATGTCTGCCGCAACCTGACTTAATTCAACATGTTTGTAAATCGCAGGTTGAGTCGGAATTTCAGATTGAGTTACCTGTGAAATTTCATCTAGTAATTGACGCACAGAGTGAACTTGGTCATGGGCAATATTAAATGCTTCACAACAATGTGTTTGATCACGTAGCCAATGTAAGCTGGCAGTTACAGCTTCACACACATCTAAAACGTGTAGAAAACTGCGTTCAGTCGTATGATCTGATGTTTCAGCTTGATCTTGTAATTCAATCAAATCACGTTGCATTGCTGCAACTTGCATGGCAAGCGGTACAATATTTTTAGGGAGCTGAGCAACATACTCTCCGAGCACCCCATGTTCAAATGCACCTACGATATTAGATAAGCGCAAGATCGCAATTTTCCACTCATGATCAATTTTATAAGTATCACGGATAATTTCTTCAATCATCTGTTGAGACTTAATATAGGGATTAGGATAAGCATAATTGAATTCGTCTGTTTCGCTTAATTGCAGACCAGATTTTCCATATGCTGCAAGGCTAGACAAATGAATAAAGTGACGAACACCTGTGCGTTGCATGGCACGTAGTAAACTCATGATGCAACTTACATTATCATTATAATATTCAAGAGGTTTAAGATTAGATTCTTCAATTGATTTAAACCCAGCAGTGTGAATAACTGCATCAATTGAATATTGCTCGAAGACCTTATTCAATGCGGGTGTATTACGTACATCAAGTTTAACAAATGGAACGTACATGCCTGAAATAAACTCTAGGCGTTCCAGCGTTTGCAAGGTTGAATTAGCCAAATTATCGACAATTACCACTTCTTGCCCCTGAGCCATGAGACTCAACGCAATGTGTGAACCGATAAAGCCTAAACCACCTGTCACTAAAATCATTGTATACTTACCTTTCTCTTAATGCATCTACGCCCATTTAGACGTATGACCATAGTGAATTCTCAATGAGTACATTACTACTAATTACCTCTGCTCCTACTTCCATTCATGCTTGGCATGCTTTAGGACTTGCTCAGGCACTCAAAAGTAAAAATGAAGACTTTCGTGTATTCTTTTACCAAGATGGCGTGCAGGTTGCTAATGATTTTCAATGGGTTCCTGACGACCAGCGTAATTTAACGCATGAATGGCAAAAGCTTGCGATTCGACTTCCTGTATGTGTGAGTGCTGCCCTCGCTCGTGGTATTACCGATGCAGAAAATGCCAGTCGCCATCACCTTACTCATCACAACCTTGCCAAAGACTTTCAACTGGTCGGGTTAGGTGAACTTGCTGATGCGGTACAGTCAGCATCTCGTCTTATTCAATTTTAAGTTACTTTGTTTGCTTAGATTGTTGCTTTTAAAAGGTATATTGTGTGAAATCTGTACTCGTCATTTTAAGCCAAGCCAACTTAACCAGTCTGCAAATCAATGAAAGCCTTTCCGCTACTATGGTTTTAGCAACCTTTGGCTCACCAGTCAAAGTATTATTGAAAGATGCTGCGCTTAGCCTTTTACAAAATGACTTAGGCTTTAGCCAACTTCATCATGCTTTCAAAGTCGCATCAAATATGGTCGAAAGCTTTGAATTTTATGACTTAAGCCCAATTCTGATCGAAAGTAAAAATCAGCAAAATCCTTTTGTTCAGCAAACAGAACAAGAGCTCGAATTCATTCATTTAAATAATGAGTTCATTCAGTCTTTTGACCATGTCTTATATTGGTAGATGAAGGTGTAATTTTAATGAATCCATCAACACTTTATCTCGTGCAATCTACTTATCACAATACACCGAATGTTATTGATGAATTAGGGAACCTTTATCAGAAAGGGGACCAGATTATTTTTATGGGTGATTCTGTTGTACGACTTTCAGCTGAAATGATTCAACAGTTTGAAAGTGTTTCATGCTTAAGCATCGAAAAAGATTTAATCGATACGGATACTTTAACTCAGATAAATGTATTGGACTATGATCAATTTGCAGATCTTGTTTTAACATTTAATCGTTGTATTTCTTTTAAATAATATATTTAGGCTGGTTTCATGAATTTAGAATTAGACCAAGATGGTCATTTGGTTGATTATACAATCTGGAATCCTGAAGTTGCACAAGAGCTTGCCAAGTCACTTGATATTGAACTCACCGAGTGGCATTTCGAAGTTTTAACTGCTGTACGTCAATTTTATCAACAGTTTGGGCACTCTCCTGCAACTCGTCCTCTCATTAAGTTTTTAATGAAAACGGTAAGTCCAGAGATTAATAATGCTGTTTTACAGCAACAATTTAATACTGGTTTAGTTGCCCGCCATTTAAGCCGTTTGGCGGGTGTTCCTAAACCAGCAAATTGTTTATAAAGTTAAGTAAACTTTTTGGCAGCAGCGACACATAAAATAGTTGCTGCTGTGACCACTAACATTGACCAGCTCACATGTTCATGCAATAAAGCCGCTGCAATACCTAGCCCCATTAAAGGCTGTAAAAGTTGTAGTTGACTTATGGCAGCAATACCGCCTTGTGCAAGGCCTTTGTACCAAAAGAAAAAGCCTATTAACATACTAAACAAAGACACATAAATAAGACCGACTAGAGCTGATGTAGACACACTCTGAAATGAAGCTGGCATATAGAAAATAGTAAGCAACAACATAAAAGGTAAAGACAAAATCAGTGCCCAACAAATGACTTGCCACCCGCCTATTTTTCTTGAAAGTACACCGCCTTCTGCATAGCCAAAGCCACAAAAAATAATTGCCATCAACATATAAAAGTCCCCTATTCCAAGTGATGTATCACCAGAAAAGAAGAACATATAGGCAAAAACAACCGCACTCCCCAATACTGCAAATATCCAGAAAAAATGATTCGGCTTTTCTCCGCCTCTGAGTACAGCAAATATTGCTGTTGCAAGCGGCAAAAGACTAACAAAGACAATTGAATGCGCTGCATTCATGTATTGCAAAGCAAGTGCTGTAAACAACGGAAAACCAATCACCACTCCTAAAGCAACAATAGCAAGAGGCCACCAATCTTGTTTGGCTGGTTTCTTTTGTTTTAAAACCAATATAAGAATAAGCCCCAAAATACCTGCTATCGCAGCTCGTGCTGCGGTTAGAAAGCCCGGTTCAAACCCCATTACCGCTACACGTGTCGCTGGTAGTGACCCCGCAAAAATAGCCACGCCAATAAAACCATTCACCCAGCCATTCATAAACCTATTCATAATTTTCTCCGTCACTATACGAAGAATTTAAGCTGTGCTAGGGTGATTAAACCAGATACAAAGCAGTACAATTTAAAAGAACTGTTATGTATTAACAACCAATACAGTTGGGATTTTAAGCGCGTGAATCAGAGCAAAACAAAAATTGAAATTGTCATTTCAGAAATTGAGCAACAAATAAAAAATCGATCTTTATTGCCGGGAGCACGCTTGCCTTCTGTTCGTAAATTAGCAAATGATCTGGGATTTTCAGTATCCACTGTTGTAGAGGCGTATGAAAGATTAATTGCTTTAGGCAAAATCGAATCAAGAACTGGATCTGGTTTTTATATTGTTGGTCCGCTCGCACCTTTAGCTTTAAGTGAATTAGGCCCTAAATTAGATCGTTCAGTTGATCCATTATGGATTTCACGTCAATCTCTGGAAGCGAAAGCAGATGTTTTTAAGCCTGGTTGCGGTTGGCTACCCGATGACTGGATGCCATTAGACAGTATTCGTAAAGCTTTAAGGACCGCCGCGAAAAGCCCAGATGATTGTTTAATGGGTTATTCAACACCATTGGGATTACCAGCTTTACGTGACTTACTGGCAAGACGTGCTCAAGCAAAAGGTATAGAGGCGAATCTTAATCAGGTACTTTTAACTGATTCGGGAACTCAAGCGATTGATTTGGTTTGCCGATTTTTACTAAAGCCCGATGATGTCGTTTTGATTGATGATCCTTGTTATTTCAACTTTCATGCATTACTTAAAGTCCATCAAGTCAAAGTTATTGGTATTCCCTATACACCAACAGGCCCTGACTTAGAGGTATTTAAAGAAGCAATTGAGACTTACAATCCACGTCTTTATATCACCAACTCAGGAATTCACAATCCAACTGGTGCGACGCTGTCTCTTTCTACAGCACATCAATTATTAAAACTTATTGAACAATCCAATTTGATTGTCGTTGAAGATGATATTTTTTCAGATTTTGAATATAACGCTGCTCCTCGGCTTGCGGCTTTGGATAATCTGTCACGTGTAATTTTTATTGGAAGTTTTTCTAAAACGTTATCAGCATCTATTCGCTGTGGTTATATCATTGCAAAACCAGAATGGATTGATCAGCTCACTGACCTAAAAATTGCCACAAGCTTTTCTCACAATGGCGTGTCTGCTGAAGTTTTATTAAGTGCTTTAACAGATGGATCTTACCGTAAACATATAGAATTATTAAAAGTTCGTTTAGCAAAAGCGATGCACGATACCATTACCAAACTAGAACTTTTGGGCATAAAGCCATGGATTAAGCCTCAAGCGGGAATTTTTGTTTGGTGTCATTTGCCAGAGGGTGTTGAAGCTTCAAAAATTGCAAAATACTGTATTAACCATCAAGTTATTCTTGCACCAGGAAATGCGTTTAGCCAAGCTCCTAATGCTGGTCAATTCATACGTTTTAATGTAACACAGTCAAATCATGAACACATTTATAAGACTCTAGCTGATGCGATTCAACAAGAGTCTTCATAATTTATAGATAGGTAAATTAAGCTTGTTTCTGTTTTTGTTCTATATATGCAAAATAGCCTGGCCCAGCTGAAACTTGCACTTGTTTTGCATGTAAAGGTTCATGGCAGACTGAACACACCATAACTGGTTCGAACTTATGGCCACAAGTTTTATGACGATACTCTAAAGGTTTGCCTAAACCTTGATCCATCCATTTATCTGCCCAATTCGCCATCGATAAAATAATTGGATAAAGTTCAAAACCCTTATCAGTGAGTCGATATTCAAAGCGTTCTTGACGATCAAAATAAGGAGCTTTGGCTAAAATTTCATATTCAACCAAACGCTTTAAACGATCTGAAAGGACATGACGAGTTACACCTAATGATTTTTGAAAATCATCAAAACGGCGTATTCCCATAAAAGCATTACGTAATATTAGCATCGTCCATCGATCGCCAATCACTGATAGCATACGAGCAACCGAACAAGGTTGATCACCGATGTCATCCCATTTCATCTTTATGCGTTCCTCGATATTTCCTAGCCTAACGGCCTTATTGTTTATACCCTAAACTACTTACCACGAGTTATGCAAGATTCATTATAAAAATAACTTCTTATCAACTTTATAAAAGAATTTTTATTATAAAAAATAGAAAGCTATTATATAAATTCGCTTAACAAATATAACTCACCCAATTGTATAGTGAGTTATATCTATTATTACTCATCATTAATTTGAGATGAATACACCCTTCAAAATATGACCTGCTTCTAGTTTCACACTTGCTGGAATTCGCACCAGACAATTGGCCTGCATTAAATTACTGAGCATGTGTGATTGCTGTTTTGTCAGACTTTTAACTTTAAGTTGTCCATTGTCAAAATAAGCATGCATTCTTAGAAAACGTTCACGCGCATCTTCTTTTAAATCATGATCTAAAATTGCACTAAACCACTCCGGCCCTGCTTGATTTCCCTGCAAAGTGTCGAGCAATGCTTTACCATAAACTTGCATTGATACATAGACCGCAGCTGGATTACCCGGTAACCCCAGCAAATAACAATGGTGATCTTTTTCCGTGTGAGAATATTCAGCAAAAAAGAGTGGCTTACCCGGCTTTTGTTTTACTTTCCAAAAGATCTGTTCAAAGCCAGCCTCAAAAGCGCATGGGCGAACAAAGTCATAATCACCTACGGACACTCCGCCTGTGGTTATAATGACATCATGACTATTTTTTAACTGATTAAAGTAATGCGTGACTTGCACCGCTTCATCTGCCACATGAATGAGTTCAACCTCTAAGCCATAATCTTCAAACCAAGCTTTTAATAATGGACCATTTGCATCAAAGATTTTACCTTCTGCAAGATCTTCAGCTTTTTCGGCAACTTCATCACCCGTGACTAAAACAGCGACTTTCGGCGCACGGTAAACGTCAACCGTTTGTACACCCGCCATACTTAAGGCAGCCAAGCTTCCAATATTTAAGAACTGTCCTACTTGAGCAAGCAACTGCCCTTGCTGGATTTCTTCTCCAGTAAAACGGATATCGGCTTGAGGGCGAATATGTTCAGTTAACAAAATTTCTTGCGCTGGAACGACCTCTACTATTTCCTGTCTCGCAACATGCGTTGTGCCTTCAGGAATTTTGCCACCAGTAAATATACGAATTGCCTGTCCTTCACTCAGAATGTCATGACTTTCGCTTCCAGCACGAATCTCGCCAGTAACCTGAAACTTTTGAGTGTTTAAATCTTCTGCATGGCTACAAAGTGCGTAACCATCTACGGCACTTTGAGAGAAGCTTGGCAAATTAATTTCTGAATAAATTTCTTTAGCAAGATATCTACTTAGGCTATTTTGAAGAACTTGCTGGATTGAGTCTAATTTTTTAGGTCGGTTACTAATCAGCTCAATTGCTTCATCTACGCTAATCAACCCACGTTCTGTACCACAACCTGACATTATTCATAGCCTCCCGGATGTGGTAAATCACGGCAAACATCAAAAATATGGACTAAGGCAGGTAAAATAGCAGCCATTGATTCACTTGCTCCACCACGGCTTCCCGGTAAAGTCACCACTAAAGACCGATCAATAAAACCTGCTACTCCACGCGACATTGCAGCATATGGCGTGCGTTTTTGTCCAAATGAACGCGCAGCTTCCATTAAGCCATCTAGCTTACGCTCAAGAAGTGGCTCTAGCGTATCAACCGTAATGTCACGCTTACCAATTCCAGTACCGCCGACGGTCATAATGCAAGCATATGATTTGCTCAGCTCAAGCACTAAGTTTTTTAAAGTATCTGCCTCATCTGGCAAAATCTGGTAGTGAATCGGATCAAATCCTGCCTCGGTTAAAGTTTCAACCACAGATTTTCCGGCAGTATCGGGCTTTCTGCCCGCTGCGACGGTATCGGATAAGACAATAACAGCAGCCGAAACAGGCTGACGAAGAACGCGCTTAAAGTGTGATTTTCCACCTTTTTTCTTAAGCAATTTACATTGATCCATCCAGAGCTCTTCTGGTTCACAATGTGGCTTTAACATGTCGTAAATGGTTAACCCTGCAAGACTTGCAGCCGTTAAGGCTTCCATTTCTACGCCAGTCGGACCGATGGTTTCGACCACGGTAATAATCTTTACAAAATCATGTTCTAATTCATATTCAACATCTGCACGATAAATCGGCAGTGGATGGCACAAAGGAATCAGCTCATCAGTTCGTTTTGCTGCCAAAATTCCTGCAACACGTGCAGTTTTTAATGCATCCCCTTTTTCAGTATTTCCTTGTCTTAATAACTCAATACAGTGCGGTGGTGCATATAAAATGGCTTGTGCTTCGGCAACTCGATAACTTTCCGGCTTCATTCCTACATTTTTCATTATTTATCCTAGTCTTGCTTATTTCAGTGTGAGTGTTCATGGCCGGCATGATGGTGATGTTTGTGTTCGTGCGGCGCATCCTTACGAATACAGCAGCCTTCTACATAGTGACTTGTACCATCTGTAAAGAACTCTTCTTTAAACACAGGTACTTCATGCTTTACCCGTTCGACCGCTTCTTCGCATGCTTGAAAAGCTTCACGGCGATGGGCTGCATAAGCAATTGCAATGATTGCTGTTTCACCCACATCTAGATACCCGATCCGATGAACCACTCGCACATAAGATACCTGATACTTTTTCTCAATTTCCAGTTCAATTTCACGTATCATTTTTTCAGAAAGCGGTTTATACGAGGTATATTTCAGTGCTTTAACAGCTTTGCCTTGATGATGATTACGAACCGTACCCATAAAAATATCAATTCCACCGCATTCAGGAAATGATTCAATAGGATCAAAGGTATCTAGGCTTAAAGCCTGCTCTTGTATACGTGCAAAATCTCGCATGGCTCATCCTCCTGCAACTGGTGATAATAAAACCAAAGTACATGGCTGACTTAAGGCAGATTGCCTCGTTATGACATTATCGCCAATAGCGCATGCACATTTTTCCATGGCCTGTGTACATTCTGGATGCAACGAAACAATTTCATTTAAGACATCTTTAACTAAAATATCGGTGGGGAAAACTAACGAAAGATTTTGTGGAAGCAATTTTTCAATTGCACCAAATGATTCGATTTTAATTTGGATAGATTGCTGCATTTATCCCCCAAGCATATGCATACTGATTTTACGGGTTTGTTGATGTTGTAAGGCATGAAAGCCTTTGGCTTTATTCCAGATATACGGCATAACTTGATCTTTTAACTGCTGACTATGTAGCACATGATCAGTCGAGTTCTGTGCGCGTAATAGTGCTTGAAGCTGCGGCTTAATATTTAAACCCTGCTGAGCAAAAAGACAGTTATATAACTCACCTTGCGCCGTTAGTCGTATACGGTCACATTGGTGGCAAAATGAGTGAGTAATGGTGGAAATGATGCCTAGAGCGTAGTTATTGTTAAGCAGATATTGACGCGCTGGCTCATGTTGTTGCTCGATGACTTGTACCGAATAATGCGGTTGCAACGCCTGTAAAATTTCAGCTTCACTCACCACATCTTTATTTGACCAGAGTGCATCACCATCAAGCGGCATAAACTCAATAAAACGTAGCGGAATATGATTGGCGATTGACCACCTCACCATGGGTAAGATTTGATCGTCATTTTTGTCTTTCATTAACACGCAGTTTATTTTAAAAGGTAGTCCTGCATCTTTTGTAGCTTGAATACCTTCAAGAACTGGTTCTAATTTTTTCTTGGTGAGTTCTTTAAATTGAATTGAATCAAGACTATCTAAACTAATATTTAAATCATCTAAACCAGCATCTTTTAACTGCTTAGCGTATTTAGCAAGATAATGTCCATTGGTAGTCATTGAAATGCGTTTTAGACCTAATGCTTTTAAAGCTTGTAAATCACGAACGAAATGAACAATGCCTTGACGCATTAATGGTTCGCCGCCTGTAATACGGATGCTTTCAATGCCTTGTTGCACCATAAAACGACAAAACTGAAAGAGTGCCTCAAAACTAAGCAAGTCTTGTTTATTTAACCATTCAGGATGTTCAGGCATGCAATATACACACTTAAAATTACAGCGATCAGTTACCGAAATTCGTAACTTTCGCTTGATACGCCCATATTGGTCTTGCAAAAGCATTGGCGCAGTTTCAGAGTGATATTGTTTCATTATTTGCACTCATATCGAGAACAGTTCAAATATTGCAAGCACTCATTAAGAGCAATTAAACTTGTAAAATTGCGCCTTAGTAGTGCTTTGATTTTTATGCAAAATTTGTTCCAATTCTATTTATCATCCATAACTTCTTCGGTTTTTTGATAGACCTGTGGCTGCACCCCTTCACTGTAATTTTAAAACTGTATAAAGTTGGTGCAGCATTAATCTCTTATTTGCCTTACATTATTTCTAGCACTTTTCTAAGCGGATGGGTACATATTTATGGTACGGCGTTTTAGATAATGGATCACAATGTTCAGCGGAAATCAGTCGATTTAATTGTGGTCCAATGGGTTCACCACCTTGAAAACGCATGCCATAACCATGTGGAAGTGAAACTACACCTTTTCGCATTCCCTCATCAAAATCTACAGTAACCTGAATTTCTCCATGTTGTGAAATACAATTGAGTCGATCACCCACACCTACACTTAAAGCTTCGGCATCTTGAGGATGAATTCGTAAAGCCCCTTCAGCATCTACTTTTCGCCAAGCTGGATCACGGTAAATTTGATTGGCGTTATAGCTACGTCGCTCACCTGATAAAAGTATGAATGGAAACTCTTCAGCATTAACCTGATGATTTTTTAAATTTGCCAGCTCAGTTAACATCTCTGGAATAGCAAGTCGTATTTTCTTATCTTTATAGGCAACCAGTTTCCAGATTTCGTCATATTCATGTTGCGATAACACGACACCTGAACGTTGCTTTAAAATTTGTTCAAATAACCGAACGCCTAAGGTTAATGGATTACCTTTGTAACCTGCACGGCGTACCGCTTTGGTGTGTAAGACAGCATATTGAATCGATAGCGGCAATAAAAAAGCAACTGAACCAGCTGATTTTTCTAAGTGTTTACCTAAAGTGCGATAGAGAATTGAGGCTGCAAAAGGAAGGTATTTTTTATTTCGTGCAAAAGTAAGTCCCAATGCAGACAAGTACGGTAAATAGGCTGTTTTTTTCGAGTCGACTGAAGCTATTTTTTCTAAAATTGGAAAGCGTTTTGGAATCACCTGCATAGCTTCAAGTAATCGTGTATAAATTTCTGCCTCTGGCAAAGTATTCGCTTGAGCGGTCAATACAGGATGACGTAGGTGAAAACCATTTTTAGGAAACTCCAAATTAAAACCAGTAAATTCCCATTTTTCAAACTGGGTATGCGCTGGCAAAATATAGTCTGCAAGTCTTGCGGTTTCCGTCATAGCAACATCAACCACAACCAACAAATCTAATGCTTTAAATGCTTTTTCGTAGGCAGGTGTATCAGGATAAGTTAATAACGGGTTACAGCTATCCACAAAAACTGCGCGAATTCGCTTTTCCCCTGCGTTTAAGATTTCATCGGGTAAAATATTAGGTGGGAAGAACCCAGAAATCGGGAACATTTTATGATAAACACTCCGTCGATATTTCGGCTTTCTTTCATCTGTATCACTTAAGATTGGAATAAACATGGTATGTAAATTATTGGTACCCTGCTTTCCAAAGTTTCCAGTCACTAAGTACAGTAGTTTTTCTAAATATCCATTTAATGTCGTATTTAAAGTATGTTGAATACCTAAATCAATCCGCACACAGCCTCTTTTAGCTTTGGCAAAATCTCGAACCACTTGGTAAATCAAATCGACTGGAACATCAGCTTTAGCAATATAGTCTTCAATCGGCACACGACTAAATGCTGTTTTTACGTCTTCAAAACCTTGCGTGTGCTGCTCAATGAATACTGCATCATAAAGGTTTTCTTTAATAATGATTGCAATCATCGCCGACATTAAAAAAGCATCTGTTCCAGGTTTTAATTGCACATGAATATCTGCTTGTTTAGCTGTTTCGGTAACACGTGGGTCAAGCACCACCATAGTTCGGTTCGGATCTTTCTTAATATGTTTTAGCGTGTCTCGTGCGTTAGGAATGCCATGGGCCTGAAAAGGATTTGTTCCAATAAAAAGAACGTAATCGGCATATTCAACATCTTCTGTGGTATGGCATGCCTGACTACCGAACAAACGTCCATTGAGCCAAAAATCACCCGTTTTTTCTTGAGCAAGTGAGTTATAAGCATAATAACTTTTCATGGCCAGTAAGAGCTGTCGGCCATACGCTGCACCGAGATGATTGCCTTGCCCACCGCCCCCAACAGAAGCAAAAGCAGTCCCGCCAAAATTATCTCTAATGTGTACTAATCGATCAGCAATTTCCTGTATGGCAACATCCCAGCTCACTTCTTGAAATGAGCCATCTGGTTGGCGTTTTAAAGGTGCAGTCAAACGGTCTGCGTGTTGCTGATAGTGTTGTAATCTAGCAGCTTTTTGGCAAATGTAGCCTTGAGAAAATGGATGTTCGGGATCACCTTTAATTTTGAGAAACTGATTATCTTTGATTTCGACACTTAAACCGCAGTTTCTTGAACATAAAATACATGCGGTCACATCTGTTTTATTTTGCTGCACTACATCCATCATTTTCTGGCTCCGTTTATTTTTATACATCTGGCTAGAATAAAAACATCAAGTTCCAAAATAGAACTTAAACAATAAATAGTCAACCGCACAAAGATTAAAAATGTGGTTCACTCGACCAATGTAAATTTTAAACCGCTAATATCCGAAGTTAATTTGCTGTAAAAATTTCTTTAAATGCTTTGATTTGTTTGTATTGCTGAAGCTCATCCAATGAATTAATACTATGAAAAAAAAGGTTCTGTTTTTGAAATATAGCGACTTGAGCACGTAAAAGCTTAAAGCACTCTTTCAAACTTAATCGTTGCTTTTCAATTTGCTCTGTTATGGTGATGAGGCTTTCACGTTTTAATAAGCAAAATGGATATAAGGCATCTCCATTAATTGAAACATAGGCTGCCTGAGCCTGTTTATTTTTCCGAAGTGCGCCATGTAATTTGGCAACGACTTGCGTAGGTATATAGGTCACATCACAAGGAATAAACAAAACATAGTCTGCGCTTACATTTGACCATGCACTTTTCATTCCCATCAGTGGACCGAAGAAACCTGCTGCATCGTCTTGATAACATTGAATATCAGGCACAATACTTTGATAAATTGAATAATCACGATGACTATTCACCCAAATTTCAGATACGGATGATCTTAATTTCTGATGAATTTTAATGAGTTGAGTTTCACCATCAAATTGCTGTAACAACTTATTTAAACCATTCATACGGCGGGCTTGTCCGCCTGCCAGAATGACCAGATCAGTTACGGGATACCCCTTATTCACACTTCCACCTCCTGTTGGCAAGCTTTAATCAAGCCACGGATTTCAGGTAAACATGAACCACAGTTACCACCTGCTTTTAAACAAGCCGTCACTTGTTTTTCATGAGTAATATTTTGAGTTTTGATTGCTTCTATAATTTTGTTCTTACCTACTTTAAAACAACTACAGACTAAAGGTCCGTCATTATTTGTAGCAGACATTGGCATGCCAGCCAGTAATGCTTTTCGGTGTAACGCACTTAAACGCTCGCGTTTAAACAAACTTGCCACCCAATCACGATCTGGCAATAAATCTGGCGGTGCAATATACAGACTTGCAATTACGATGCCATCTTTCAAAACAACGCTATGACTTAATTGTGATGAAATATCTTCAATACTCAGCCATTCAAAAGTTTCATCTGCAAACGGCAAGAAGCTTTTTAAGTTCTTTTGAGTGTCATGAAAAGTTTGACGGTCCGCAAGTTCGTAACGGTTGGTTTTCAACATTTTGACCTTGCTCCACCATGCACAGTGATGTAGCGATTCTTGAATATACGAATCGTATCCTTCACGTACATAAAGCACTCCCTGCCAAGTGGTATAGAACGGTTGAATAGTGACAGGTGTATGTTTGAACTCAGGTTCACCTGAAATTGCATCAACTTCTGGATTAACAACTTTACCAATACGGGCATCGGATGCGACCTGTTCAGTCCAGTGAATTGGTGCAAAAATTTGCCCACGACGCACACCAGATGAAAATGTCACACGTAGTACACAACTGCCCCATTTCGAACGAACTTCTACCAAGCCTTGATCGCGTACACCAAACTTCAAAGCATCACTCGGATGAATCTCACAGAATGGTTCAGCACGATGACTGGTTAAATTTGGTGACAAACCAGTACGCGTCATGGTGTGCCATTGATCACGAATACGGCCTGTATTTAAAATGAGTGGATAGTCTTCTGAAACCGCATGAACTGGATCAATTGCAACGGTTGGAATCAGTTTTGCCTTGGCATTTTTATGGCTAAACTGTCCGTTGCCAAACAGTTGTTGAACGGCTTTAACGTCTTGGTTTTTATTCCACACTGGCCATTGCACTGGTTGTAGAGCATCGTACTCAGCATTACTTAGGTTCATTAACCCTTTCAGATTGAAATAACGGAAATTATTACTTTCTGCACGAGCATTTATGTCTGCATTGTCTTGTGCAGATAAAGCTGCATGCTCATTGAAAATATCAACAGCACTCGTAAAGTCAAAACCTTTAAAGCCTAATTTTTTCGCAACTTGGCTCACTGACCACCAATCTGCTTTTGCTTCACCCGGCGCAGGTAAGAATGCACGCTGGCGTGAAATACGACGTTCAGAGTTAGTAACTGTTCCATCTTTTTCACCCCAACCTAAAGCTGGAAGCAAAATATCGGCGTAAGCCGTAGTATCCGTATCTGCGCAGATATCTGACACGACAACTAACTCACATTTCTCTAATGCACGTTTTACCTGATCGGCATCTGGTAAACTCACGACTGGATTCGTTGCCATAATCCAGATCGCTTTAATTTTGCCAGCTTCAACAGCACGGAACAAATCAACTGCTTTTAAGCCAGCTTGAGTTGCAATAAATGGGCTGTCCCAAAAGGTTTGCACTACTTTTTGATGTAGTGGATTATCTAAGTCCATATGCGCTGCCAGCATATTGGCTAAGCCACCAACTTCTCGACCACCCATCGCATTTGGCTGACCTGTCATCGAAAATGGTGCTGCACCAAGCTTTCCAATTTTGCCGGTCAGTAAGTGGCAGTTAATAATACTGTTGGCTTTATTTACGCCCTGACTTGATTGATTCACCCCCATTGAAAATAGGGTGATTACTTTTTCAGTCTGTGCAAATTTTTCAAAAAACTGCTGTAATTTTTCAAGTGCAATTCCCGTACGCTTTGCTACATATTCCTCATCGGCTTCTGGCTGACTGCTTGCCAAAACCTCTTGCAAACCTTCGGTATAAGCCTCTACAAACGCCTGATCAGCATAACTATTTTGATATAAATATTGAAATAAGCCATTAAATAAAGCGACATCTTGGCCTGGTAATATCGGTAAATGTAAATCCGCTTGCTCACAAGTACTGGTAAAACGTGGGTCAATCACCACCACAAACATATCGGGATTTTGGCTTTTAGCCTGCATGATCCGTTGATAAAGCACAGGATGGCACCATGCAGTATTAGAACCAACCAATACCACCATGTCTGCATGTTCAAAATCTTCATAACTTGCAGGGACAATATCTTCACCGAAACTACGTTTATGGCCCGCAACCGCAGATGACATACAAAGTCGTGAATTGGTGTCGATATTTGCAGTACCCAAATAGCCTTTTACAAACTTATTCACCACATAATAGTCTTCAGTCAAAAGCTGACCTGAAACATAAAATGCAATGCTGTCACGACCATATTGATCGATACAAGATTGGAATTTATCAGCGATTTTATTGATTGCCGCATCCCATGTCGTTACCACCCGATCAGCTTTGCGCCCCATCATTGGTTGTAAAACACGTGTTTCTAACCCTAAAGTATCCGCAAGACGGCTACCTTTGATACATAAGCGTCCAAAGTTGGAAGGATGCTCAGCATCCCCCTCAACTTGCACCACAGGTCCTTGAGGTTTTTGCTGGACATTTACGCTAACACCGCAACCTACACCACAATATGGACATGTTGTTTTGATTGTTTTTGCAACATGGTCGGAGCTATCGATTTCAACGCTTGGAATACTGTTCATAACTGCTCCTTTCCCTATTTAGCCTGCATTTTTTAATGCAAAATCTCGACCAAATAGCAGCTTGTTTCTGAATGAAGAAACAGGTGTTTGATCTGCAATTAACTCTGCATACCACATACCATCTTCAGTATCACCGAACAGTACTGCACCGATTACCCGATCGCTTTGAATGATAATACGCTTATAAATCTGGCGTTTTTCATCGTTTAGGATAATGTCTTCATAGTCATCTTTCGGCTCAAAATTGCCCGCAGAGAACACATCGACACCGCTGACCTTTAACTGAGTCGGTACGGTCGGTGCTTTAAAAGTTAAGCTGCCGTGTTCAGCCAAATGGGTCGCGCAAATAAAAGCTTGCCCCCACAGTGGTTCAACCAAACCAAAAGTTTGACCACGGTGTTCGATACACTCACCCACGGCATAAATACTTGGATCAAATGTTTGCATGGTGTCATTCACCAATACACCACGGTTACAACGTAGACCAGCACTTTGGGCTAAAACAATATTCGGACGGATACCTACAGCAAATACCACAAGGTCAGCATCTAACACTGTGCCATCTTTCAAACGGATTTGTTTCACATGACCATTTTCATCACCAATTAACGCTTCGGTATTGGCTTCGGTAATAATGTTAATACCTTTTTGATCAATGCTATGACGAAGTAACTGACTTGCACGCCCATCAAGTTGACGCTCCATAATGCGGTCCATCAAATGCAAGACTGTGACATTCATACCGCGTTGTTTTAAACCGTAGGCTGCTTCTAAACCGAGTAAACCACCACCAATCACGACTGCATTAGTTTTTGAACCGCAGTACTCAATCATGGTGTTAACGTCATAAATATCACGGAAAGTTAAGACGCCTTTTAAGTTGACACCTTGAACTGGTGGAATAAACGGAGCCGAACCTGTCGCCAAGATTAAACGGTCATAATCAACGGTCTGGCTTTTTTCGGTGTAAACCACTTTACGAGGACGATCAATTTTTACGGCTTTATCGCCTGCAATAAATTTAATGCCTTTATCGTCATACCACTTTGGTGAATGCAACATAATATCTTCAATGGTTTTTTCACCCGATAAAACCGGAGACAGCATAATGCGGTTATAGTTACCCCAAGGTTCTTCACCAATCACCGTGACTTCATAACGGTCTGGGGCCATATCAAGTAAATCTTCTAGGCAACGCATTCCTGCTAAACCATTACCAATCAATACCAGTTTAAGTTTGTCTTGTGATACACCTGTATTGGTAATATAAGTTTTTTGCGGTATTGCATTAACCCAAACACGGCCATCAACAATTTTGCTCGGGTAAACCGCCAATTTTTGGTCTTTATCCTCTAAACAACGGCCCGTAGCCAGACTAAAATGTTGTTTATAGATTGGAGATGCAATGACACGCTCGCCTTGTAAATCTCCGATAATCCCACGGCTCATCACATTCGCTTGGCTAAACGGATCTTTATTGCTCAGCACGTAAACACGTTTTTCATGTCCTACACGGAAGATTGCTACCGTTTGTCCACCGACTAGCGCACCCGCGCCAGTATTTGGGGTTAAATCATCGAGTGCGCAAACGTCAATCCACTGATCATCAGGAAGCATATTTTTGTCTTGTACAATATTCATAGAAACTCTCCTTTATGCTTCAACCATTGGAATGCGGTCTTCAGAACGTTCAGCTTCAGTCAATGGGCGGATTTGACCACGTTCAGTTGTAAATTGAATGTGTGGATCGGCCTGTTCATTCGCTCCTGCGTTGATATACGTTTGGAAGCGCTTACGAACTTCAGGGTTCTCGACAGCTGTACGCCATTCGTCTTGATATGTACCAATAATGTGCTCCATACGACGTTCAAGCTCGGCAGCCAAACCAAGAGAATCATCAACAACTACAGATTTAAGGTAATCTAAGCCACCTTCCATGTTGTCGCGCCATACACTCGTACGTTGTAAACGATCTGCTGTTTGGATGTAGAACATATAGAAACGGTCGATGTAACGGATGAGCGTTGCTTTATCAAGGTCAGATGCAAGTAACTCTGCATGACGTGGTTTCATACCACCGTTACCACATACATAAAGGTTCCAACCTTTTTCGGTCGCGATAATACCAACGTCTTTACCTTGCGCTTCCGCACACTCACGAGTACAACCAGACACAGCCATTTTCAATTTATGTGGTGAACGCAAACCTTTGTAGCGGTTTTCCAGTTCAATCGCCAAACCAACTGAGTTGTCTACCCCGTAACGACACCAAGTACTACCTACACAAGATTTCACTGTACGTAACGACTTACCATAGGCATGACCAGACTCGAAACCAGCAGCATTTAACTCTTCCCAAATGAATGGAAGCTCGTGAACTTGGGCACCAAACATGTCAACGCGTTGACCGCCAGTAATTTTGGTGTACAGGTTATATTTCTTCGCGATTTGGCCAATGGCAATCAAACCATCTGGAGTCACTTCACCACCAGCCATACGTGGTACAACTGAGTAAGAACCATCTTTTTGGATATTCCCCAGGTAGTAGTCATTACTGTCTTGTAGGCCTGCATGACTTGGCTTAAGTACGAAATCATTCCAGCAAGATGCCAAAATATTTGCGGCAGCAGGTTTACAGATATCGCACCCTAAACCATGGCCATGTTGATGAATCAAATCATCGAATGTCTTAATTTCATTAACACGAACCAAGTGATACAACTCTTGACGCGAGTACGGGAAGTGTTCGCAAATGTGGTTATTTACAGTCACACCTTGACGTTGTAACTCTGACTTCAACACTTGCGTCACTAGTGGTGCACAACCACCACATGCGGTTGCTGCTTTGGTGCATTTCTTTAATGCACCTAAAGAGGTCGAACCATCACTAATCGCTTGGCAGATGTCCGCTTTTGATACGTTATTACACGAACAGATTGTTGCACTGTCAGGTAGTAAATCGACTCCGCTACCACCAGATTTTCCTGCCGACTGCTCAAAGCCTGGCATGATTAAACTTTCAGGCACTTCAGGCAAAGCCAGACCATTTAACATCATTTGTAAAAGGTCGTTGTACTCTTTTGCATCGCCCACCAAAACTGCGCCCAGCAATTTGGTTTTATCCGCATTTACAACAATCTTTTTATAAACCAGCGCATGCTCATCTGCATAGAAATAGCTTAATGCACCCGGAGTCATGGCATGTGCATCACCAACAGAGGCTACATCCACACCCATGAGTTTCAACTTGGTGCTCATGTCTGCGCCAGCAAAGCAGTTACATTCCTCATCGGAAATATGTTTTGCTGCAATACGTGCCATGTCATAGCCCGGTGCAACCAAGCCATAAATTTTATTTTGCCAAAGCGCACATTCACCAATGGCATAAATGTTTTGATCTGAAGTTTGGCAGTAATCATTAATCACAATACCGCCACGCTCACCAATCGCGAGTCCACTATTACGTGCAAGCTCATCACGTGGACGAATTCCCGCAGAGAATAAAATCACATCTGCTTCAAGCTCGCTACCATCTGCAAATTTCATTACATGAGTTGTGCTGTCACCGCATTCAATAGATTGCGTCGCTTTTTGTATATGAACTTTTACACCAAGATCTTCAATTTTACGGCGTAAAACTTTACCACCTAAATCATCAATTTGAACTGCCATTAAACGTGGTGCAAACTCAACAACATGTGTTTCTAAATCTAAATCACGTAAGGCTTTTGCAGCTTCAAGTCCAAGTAAACCACCACCAATCACTACGCCTGTTTTTGCATTAAGACTCGCAGCACGAATCGCGTCTAAGTCTTCAATCGTACGGTAAACAAAACAGTTTTCACGGTCATTACCCGGAATTGGTGGAACAAAGGCATAAGAACCTGTTGCCAACACTAATTTGTCATAGCTAATCACATCACCATGGTTGGTTGTGACTGTTTGCTCAGCTGTATCAATTGCAGTTGCTTTTGTATTAAGACGTAAGTCAATACCATGAGCATCGGCAAAGTCAAAACGTGCTAAAGATAAATCTTTTGCCGATTTCCCAGAGAAATATTCTGTCAAATGCACGCGGTCATAGGCGATACGAGGTTCTTCCGCGAGAATCGTGATTTCTAATTCATCATCTGCTTTTTCTAAAATGGCTTCGATGAATTTGTGGCCCACCATACCATGACCAATCATTACCAATTTCATAGTGCTTCTCCTCAAATCACGTTGCTTTTAAGCTGCGTTATTCCGTTCTCAAATAGACATTGTTCTTTTGCTTTGTGCTCTATCGAGAAACAAATCAAGCCCACAAGGCGTATAGCTGCTTGAAACCAATTTTTTCCACTCGTTGATGACACCCAATTCGCAGCAAAATCAAAAAAAGAAATAAAAAAAGCGAGCCCCCTCTTAGAGAAGGCTCGCATCGCTGGAACTGAAAATTTAAATAATTCAGATGTAACTTTTTTATGCAATAAAAATAAAGACATGACCTTCACTCCGACTGAACGTAACTTCTTTGTATGTGCGGTTGCACTCACAAACTCGATCAGAACGGACATCGTTGGCCGTCTTTAAAACTCATGGTCGTCTTCGACCTGTAATTAAGTAAGCACTTTACATGCCAATATTTTAAAAAATTTAATCCAATAATATTTTTATATTTAATTTCATATAGATAGAAATTTTCAAGAAGTAAATAAAGAATCAAACCTTATTTTGCTTGCTCTATCACTGCACACTCATATGGTTTAAACAAAAATAAGCTTTGCCACAAAATGAAACGTATTTTTGCACCAAGATCGAACACACCAACTCTTTGGCATCCAAAATTGCCACTAAATCCTAATTTTTGAGTAGTTTTGGATGGCACTAATCTTGCTTAAAACCCAATAACAAAAAACGCGTCGAATTGGCGCATTTTCTTAGCCTGATTTTCTGAACTTATGCCAAAACTCAAAATAGCCCTTATTGATGATGATCATGCGCGAGCGGACTATATAAAAAACAGTCTGCTTGAAAATGACTTTGAAGTGGTCGCTTGCCTTACTTTGGATCACTTGAATATCTTTCGTCTTGAAGATTTACAAGCCGATGTAATCTTGCTCGATATGGATCATCCTCACCGCGACATTATTGAAAGCTGTGTCAGTAGCTATGATCTACCGACTGTCCTGTTCACTAAAAATTCAGATAAAGACACCATCAAACAAGCCATCGATGCAGGAGTAACTGCTTATATCGTCGATGGCATAGACCCTGCCCGCTTACATACCATTTTAGAAATCTCGATCGAGCAATATAAAAAACATAAAAAGCTCGAAGGAGATTTAAAAGAAGCTCAAACCAAACTGGCTGACCGTAAGGATGTTGAAAAAGCTAAAGTTCTACTAATGCAATTGCATGGACTACCTGAAGAAACTGCATTTCAGCTTCTTAGAAAAAATGCGATGAGTCACCGGATTACGATTGGAGAAATGGCACGGCGTTTACTTGACGCTCAAAAATTACTTGGCAACCAACTAAAGGATGAATAAATGAGCACATTAGAAAAGACTCAATTACAACTCGGCTATATTCCTTTGCTTGATTGTCTTGCATTACTTTGGGCAAAACAAAGAGGTTTCTTTGAAGAAGTTGGTTTAGACGTCACTTTAGTTAAAGAAGCATCATGGGCAAGTCTTCGAGACCGTTTGGCTTTTGGGTTATTAGATGCAGCGCACTGCTTATCTGCAATGTTACCTGCGGCGGCTGTGGGCACAGATCAAATTGGCACGCCACTACAAACATCACTGGTTTTAAGTGAAAACCGTGCTTTCATTAGCTTAAGTCAAAAACTTACTCATCAACTTGCAATTAAAGAAAATGATACAGCTCAAATAACGGCACAGAAAGTAGCGAGCTATATTGAACAAGGTCACTCTATTTCGTTAGCGCATGTGTTTAAGCATTCTATTCACCATTATTGTTTAAGAGAATGGTTGGCTTTAGCAAATCCAAAAATCGCGCAGTCTATTCAGCTCAAAACATTACCGCCACCTTATATGGTCGAAGCACTCGATAAACATGTGATTGATGGTTTTTGTGTGGGTGAACCTTGGAATACCCAAGGCGAGCTTCTTGGTTTAAGTAAAATGATCTGCTCAAGCCAAAACATTATTCCGCCTGTGGCTGACAAGGTTTTAGCCGTAACACAGGAATGGGCAGAGCAACATCCAAAAACACTAGTCTCGCTCACCGCGGCAATTATGAAAGCCCAACAAGAATTGAGTGAGTTCCAAGACTTTGCTCCAATTTTAAAGTTATTGGTTGAGTTTGAAATTGTTCGTTTTCATTGCTCAGAAGAAGTGCATGTCGATAAATATTTTAAGATTCAGGAAATTGTTCGACATTTAGTAAAAGAAAGTGCGCTACCAAAAGTAGAAGACTTTTATTGGCTGCTCGAACAAATGCAAAAGTGGGATGAACTTCAAATTGGCCAAGCACAAATCACAAGCTTGGGTGCTCAATGCATTAATCTTGAGGCTTATGAACAAGCCAAACAGCGATATTCTTCATAAGTAATTTAAGAGTCAAATCAGCATAAAAAAAGCTGTCTTTTATAAAAAAGACAGCTTGAAAGACCCATAAGACAAAATGCGAAACACGCATTACTATATTTTCTAGGCTCAACTGATCCATTGAAAATATAGCGCTTATGGAAATGATCATATCTATCTAAACATATCATTTTCAGACATTTTCATATCAATAACTGCCACTCGATCAAAATCCCCTCTCTTAATCATTCTTACATTTCAAATTAATAGCCAACATGTGCCCCTCGTGCTGTTGACGTTGCTGTAAATTATTTGGCTTGTGAATCTTAGTAGTTGCTGAGGTTTGGGGAAACTAAAAAGCTGGTAATAAGTGAAATTTAAACACTCAGCACCAGCTTTTAGCTAAAATCAATTAATAATTAAAAGTATAACTTAAACCAAAGGTACACCCTTGTGCCCGCATACTAGACACAGGTGAAAAGGTAATTTCTGACTGCTGGCTATAAACCGTGTGATAGTCTTTATTCCACACGTTATAAATTCCAAAATCCACCCACCCTTTATAAGCTGGGAAATTCACTAGAGTGTCCATAATCGCATAACCCTTTATTTTTAGGGGAATTACTATGTTAAATAACCAATAAAGATTTTACATCTATAATAGTAATGACTACTATTTACATTCATAATGGTAATGACTACTATTTGCATTAATATTAATACTTACTGATTGGGAATAAAAATGCGCTTGTCACACTTCAGTCTTTGCTTACTTACAACAGCAATTTGTACCCATCTTTATGCCGATGATTCAATTAAAACAACTACTGAATCACAAAATGCTGAAGCTAAACTTCCGACAATTGTGATAACAGCGACACGTACACCCAAAAGCATTTCTGAAATTGCGGGAACAGTTCAAACCATTTCTGCTGATGAGATTGCGCAACAGGCTGGTCCAGGTCGTAAAGTTGCAGATGTTTTGGCACAACTAGTTCCATCTTTAGCACCAAGCAGTGGAACGAGTAGTAATTATGGTCAAACTATGCGTGGACGTAATGTACTAGTGATGATTGATGGCGTATCACAAACGGGTTCACGTGATGTAGCACGTCAGTTGAATAGTATTAGCCCAAATATGATTGATCATATTGAGGTAGTTTCAGGTGCGACCAGTATCTATGGTTCAGGTGCGACTGGCGGAATTATTAATATTATTACCAAACGTGCTGACAAGTCTAAGCCTATTAGCTTTCAAACAAAATTAGGTGTGACATCGGCCGATAATTTCCGCGGTGATAGTCTGGCTTATCAAGTTGGCCAAACGGCTTCATTTGCAAATGATAAAGTCGACGGTTTTCTTGGCATAGACTATACCAAGCGAGGCTCTCAATTTGATGGTAATGGGGATCGTATTTCATTAAGCCCTTGGCAGGGTAGCACTATGGATACCGACACCATTGATGTGAATGGCCGTGTTAACTTTAATTTAACAGATAATCAGACTCTTAGTTTTGGTGCTCAGTATTATAAAGATGAGCAAGATACAGAATATGGGCCTGATTATTCTTATTTACTCACAAAAACAGATCCATCTTACAAAGCTGTCAAAGGTTGGAGCTTAGATAATCAGCCGTTTACTGAACGTTATGCTTTTAATACACAGTACCAAAATCAGGATTTCTTAGGTCAAGTTCTGAATGTGGAAGCTTACTATCGAAAGGAGAAGTCACGCTTTGTACCATATGGTTATTCAGCTGACGGTGTTAGTGTAAAGCAAAGTCAATCAAATGTGGATTATGCAGGTATTCGTTCAACTTTACAGTCTGATCTTGTAGTCGCTGACCGTGATTTAAAACTAACTTATGGCTTAGACTATGACTGGGAAAAAGATCATCAGTGGGCTGACTACTACATGCCAAGCAATAATGGTTTAGTTTATACCCCAACTGGAGAAAAACAAGGTTCAGGACCAGATACTGAAATTCAGAATATTGCCACCTTTATACAAGGGGACTATGCAGTAACAGATCAGCTTAATATTCAAGCTGGAGTGCGTTACCAATATGTTCAAGCGGACACAGACAGCTATTTAACTGCACGTAAGCCATATACATTAATGGCTGCAGACTCTACAGATTCAGATAAATTCCTGTTTAACCTAGGTGCTGTCTATAAACTCAATGATGCTCAGCAAGTCTATGCTAACTTTTCACAAGGCTACAGTTATCCAGATGTGCAACGTGTATTACGTGATGTTGCAGCATATACCTTAACTACGTCTGGTATTGCTCCGATCACTGTGAATAGCTATGAAATAGGCTGGCGCTTGAACCAAGATAAAGGTTTAAATTTGGGCCTAACAGGTTTTTATAATACTTCTGATAAAGTCGTTCAATTTAACTCGGATCGCTCTGTAAATGTTGTTGATACCGACCAGCGAGTTTATGGGGCTGAAGCAACAGTAAGTTACCCATTCATGGAAAATTATAAGGTAGGTGGGACTTTAGGTTATACAAGAGGTCAGTACAAGGATGAGGCCAATAATTGGCATGAGTTAAATGCTTTTGCAGTTTCACCAATGAAAGGTACGTTGTTTGCTGAATGGAATAATACAGAAGGCTATGGTGTACGTGCTCAAATGCTTGCAATCAAAGGAACTGATAAAGCCTATAAAGACGATCTAGAGTTAAAATCAGCTGGACTGAGTGATAGTAATAGCGCAGCAGAGATTAAAGGTTATACAACCATGGATGTATTAGCACATTTTCCTATGGCGAAAGGTCGTGTGGACTTTGGTGTCTATAATCTATGGGGAAATCAATATAAAACTGTATTCGCTCAACAAGCAGCAGTAACCAATGCTAACTCATTGTTAGCAATCCCAGCTGAAGGTCGTACTTTTGTGCTAAGTTACACTATAGATTATTAAATTTAGGGCTGGGAGGGACTGTTCTAAATTTTCTAAAATCAACATAATACGCCTTATTATTTAATAAAAAGTCCAACCCTAGTGTCTGGGCTTTTTTAATGATTTGTCACGTTTAACGGTTGATTATCAATCAATCTTTCACAATTTCATGTAGCCTCTCTTACTCTATTAGAGAGAAATACAGATATTAAAATTCGACTTTTTTTAACAGTCTGATTTATCAAGATTAGTAAATTTTTGGCTTAGCTCTTCAAATAATATAAAATCTATTATTATTTTTATCAGGCGATCTTCGTATAATTAAAAGTGAATCATTTGGAATTTTTACTTTCACTTTGATAGAGATAATATTTCCATTTTGATCTTTAGCTTTAGATGTATATTGGATTAAAACATTTTCCCCTACACCTCTTAATAAAACCTCAGCACTCTTGATTTCAATTTACTTACCTTTCTTCTCTCAAATTTTGGCTTTAAGACTATTTCTATCATCTTCTCGTACAGAACCTAGTATATTCCTAATAAAAATATTCGTTCCTTTTCCTGCATAAAAAGATATACAGCACTAGGAACGATGAAAATATAAACCAGCATTACCAATAGCTTTTTTATTTTTTAGTACAGTTCTGTAGATCATGGTTTTTCCCAAAAAACTTGCCCCTCATTCTTTAATCGATCAAGAATTAAGATGGTATGTAAGAGCATATGATTATGAAAAATGATGCTGTATATCAAACTGGTCCTGCCTATTCGAAACAAAATATTTAAGTTATTGATTTATTATATTTTACTGCACTCTCATTTCTGATTCATTTAGCCCATTACGTTGCCGATAACTTCCACAGCGTAAGTAAAATTCATTTCGATAACAATGATATAGAACTGCTGTTTTTTCTAACATCTTTATTTTTTTCTGCGCTTGGTAAGCGATATCTTCTGCAATATAGGCATAAGATTTTACATTTTCATCCGGTTCCCCCACAATTTTACTGGCAGCTGTATTTTCAAAAATAAAATAACTCATCATGCGCATGACAGCTCTGAAATGCCCTTGCCCAAGCACATGTTTTTCACCGAGTAAAATATGCCAGCCCAGATCAGAGTCATCAGCATCATAATAAAGTGCCAGTCGATCGCGCTTGGCTTCATATATCTCAAGATAACCGACGTCTGTATGTTCAATCGTAATAATAAATAACCGCTGATGATCATCACAAATCATCTTTTCAAAATAAACTGCCAGTTCAAGCTCTGGTTTATTCAGTTGCCACTGAGGAATCACATGAGGTTCATGCATCCATTTATACAATAATGGAAAATCCTGTGGAAGTTGCACAGCTCTTAATCCATAAGCTATTCCTCTTTCCTCGTAATGGAACTCATCCAACAGCTGTGAAGATAATGTCATCATAAATATTTACTCAATTCAATTTCATGCAGATGCAGTAAAGTGGTAATAATCCTGTGCTGAATGTTCGCTAAAAAACTGGTCCCGTTTCTGCCGTTCTTGGATTTCCATTTGCTGAAACTGCTCAAGATGATGACGGGCAATATCTGGATTCAAAATAAATACACCATCGGCATCTCCAACCATTAAGTCACCAGAGGAAATAGAGGTATCTCCCATCTGTATTTGCTGGTCAAACTCCATCACACACTCTCCCTGCTGACGAGTAGTCAGACAACTTACCGATGAAGCAAAAACGGGGACCTTCATGTTTCTTAAAGCAGTTACATCCGTTACTGCACCCAATATGATTACAGCGGCAAGTTGATGATATATGGCAGCGCGATGTCGCTGTTCTCCCCAACAGGCACGATGTTCCAACTGACGTGCATCAATGACCAGTACATCACCCGGTTGGCTGTTCAGCAAAGCCTGACGCAGTGCCATACCATTGACTGAATGCAATGTCGCCGTACGCACTCGACCCACAACATGTCCAATTTGGTTAATCGCATGAATCTGTGGTAAATGCCCTTGGTCCAGTACATGACCAATAGTTGAGCTGGCAATACCTACATAGCTCTGGATTAAATTATTTAACTGGTCTTGCATGAGTATTGACCTCTATGTTCATCCTGTCTCAGTAATGGACAGCTTGCACAATATTCTTTTTGTGCTTCAGGTAACTGAAAATAAAAGCAGCATTTTTTACGTTGATAGGTCGTCGACGATTGCTGCCGACTCTGATCCAGTAAATAAAATGGGTTCTGTTTTAGGCCCAGATCAGCTGCAGGTAAATCTATCAAAAACTGCCGTTGAAACTGGATACGGCTGAGTAAAGCTTGGCTCCCACCTTTTCTGTTCATCATGTCGTAAAATTGTAGAATTCGTAACGCAGTATTTTCCCACAACAAAAATTTCTGTACTTTCCCTATACGGGCGAGGACATCAAATAACTTTTGCAAGTCATCTAGTATGAATCGCACATATCCTTCAAAAGATTGCTGTTTTCTACTGATTCCATGCTGTAATTGAGGCAGATTAATCAGATGCAGTGTTCTGTCCCAATACCAGTCAGGAGGCAATACTGTGGAAATACAAGATATTTCCCATGGCAAATCAATTTCCTCAGAAGTCACGGCATAAAAATATGGAAATAACAGAGGAACAGCCCAATATTTAATGAACATGGATGTAGCGCAGGTTAAACTCACTGCACCCACGCGGGAACCAAAATCATTTAATGCTGTCAGACATGCAGAGGGATTTAGCAGATCTGTAAAACTCAGTATCTGCTGTTCCTCTACAGGCAACACATCAAATTGAATATTCAAGCGTTCAGCCAGCAACTGTCTAAGTACTGGTATATCAGATTCTGTCATTTTAAAATCAGACTCAATATTCAATACTTCAATCTGTGACTGCACACCTGAGTTTTCTCTATTCATGAAATTAAACAACACTCCTGAATACATTCGGCACAGTTCCCATACTGCTTGGCATACTTCCCACCCGATTATCTTGCTCAAGTAGCGGACGGATTAGTTGCTTATATGGCCACAACTCACTATCAAACAGGATGTGCTTTAATTCAGCGCGGGCTGTATCCGTAAATGGCACATCATCCAGCGCTTGCTGTAACTGCTGAGCCAATACGCGCCATAAATCTGCCGAGTCGATCTGATAGAACTCTGCAACGGTTTCCAAGATACTGGCCAGATTGACCTGTATACCGAGTGTCTGCAGATAGAGAATCAAACTTTTCACGCTGTCGTGATACAGCGTAATACGAAAATCATGTGGACTCAGGTACTCAGGATCAGGCAGGCCCTGCTGCTGCATCCACGGCTGATAAATACGGACAGAATCATGGTCGCGGAGCATAAAACCAGCGAACTGCCCCTGTTCCAGTACAATACAAATATTTTGACCATGAATTTCGCCCATCAAACCAAGACGGAACAGGCGCAAATTTACCTCAAAGAAATCACGGCATAATGCAGCAAAAGTATTGCAGATATGCTGTGGTGTAACAGTTAAATTCTGCCATTTTAGAATCAAATCAAATACACATCCCTGCCCATCCATTAGTTGCCCTAAGCTAGCCATAGGAATAATCTGATAAGGTGCTTGTAACAACTCAGCAGGAATTCTTCGGCGCTGTGCAGAGAGATGCATCGGTCGTTCGTTGAACAGCATTATATTATCTGGTGTTAAATTGTCTTGTTGCTCTGGAAGATAAGCCCACCATTGATTTTCATCACATAACCATAAACGTCTTTTTAATACCTCATCTTTTTGCTTAGCAAGCTGCAACAGTTGCTGATTCTTTTGTCCATTGATCATTTTTACAATTGGTAAAAAACGCAATGAACCCAGTGACTTAACTGCAAGCGGTAATTTTAGGCTATCCTGTGGCTGTGTCGCTGAAAGTAGACTTCTTAATGACGAACTGGCGTACCAGCCACTAGACTGGAACGCTAAGGGGATAATATCCTTATGGCGCAACTCTTCAGAAAATTTGTCGGACAGCACATGCTTGAACTGCCACGCATGTAGGGGAATTGCCAAATAATTATCCCCCAGCGCTTTTTCATCGTACTCCTGTTTCAATATCAGGAATTGTTCCGCATTCAGAAAAATACGCGCAGGTTGCTGTCTGCTGATCTCAGTAACATCCTTCCCATAGACCAACTTTTCTTTATTTACTGCAACCCAGTGAACATTCATATCCTGAGCAAATTCAGGACTGAAATACTGATATTCATCGGGACTAAAACCGTCCTTTAATTTGGCCAGCGGATGATAGGGTCGATCCCGCAAAGCGGCATACTGCTCCAGCTGTATAAATAAGTCTGCGGGATGCTGCGTTAACCAATGTGAAGAGGATAGTTGATGTTGCTGAGACAATTCTGCATGCTGCATTGCCTGTTTTAAATCTGCACGAAAATCTGCCAGTTTTGTTTTATCAGCAGAGTTGAAGCAGTGTAATTGCTGCATGAAGTCAAATAACTGCAATGCATTTAGTTTCTGAACATGATAACCCTGTGCTTCGTCCAAGCTAAGCTTACAGATCGATGCTCCAACATACATCTGCCAAAGCTGTTTCAAACCCTGTTTCAGCGGTAGAATCAAACACTCAGTCTGTGCAGAATTAAATAAAACTGCAAAATGCTCCCCAACTGTATAACTGTCGAAAAGTATTTCAAAGCTATGCTGAAATCTTTGTTTGCATAGTCGTTGAGCCTGATCTTTTGTCAGGATTTCCGATTCTGAAATATATTGCTCAGCAAGTAGACTATTAACCAAATCCATCAATATCTCCTGCCCTGAAACGGCAGGTGAAAATACCATGGTATTCATTCGTTTATCCCCCTAAACAGGCTGACGAAAATGGAACAGAGGGTTATTGACATAACGCATCTGCACATCACCATCACCGAATAAGCGGCGGCGGGTTAGCGATTCAATACAATATTGCTCTGCAAAGACATCAAACACAGCATAGCGTGACTGGTGTTCGGGATATTGCTGCTGAAAATGATGAATAATATCTGCTGCTTTTTGCCAGAAGACCTGTTCACTAAAGCCAAGCTGCTGTTGTAGTGTTATCGCGATATCACTCAATGCAACAAAGAATAGACAAGCGCAACTAAAATCCCGCACCGCATTTAGGTCATCCGTGAGAATAAATGACATGCGATTAGCTTTCGCATGTTCCGCGGGTAATGCATGCAAGGCAGGAAAAGCTTCTGGATGAGTCAGATGATCAGGACTGAAGCGTACCCCATCATGAAAATCCTTTAAAATGATCCGGACTGGCCAGCCATTACGATGAACCAAAATAATATTCTGCCCATGCGATTCAGTTCCAATTCCTTCAGCAAAGAGTAAATATAGAATTGGTTGAATGACCACAGACAGCAATTGTCCAACCCATGCATCCACACCATACTGATCCAGCCAAGGTGCGATCAGTAGCTTCCCATCCTGCTGGACATGACCAATTCCATTCAGAGGAATAGCG
Source organism: Acinetobacter sp. ACIN00229 (assembly GCF_016106645.1). Lineage (NCBI taxonomy): Bacteria > Pseudomonadati > Pseudomonadota > Gammaproteobacteria > Moraxellales > Moraxellaceae > Acinetobacter > Acinetobacter sp. ACIN00229. Next base: position 81,142 of record NZ_JADWOM010000009.1, on the reverse strand, counting down.
TCTTCACCAGATTTTAGATACTGCTGAACACTTTCACGCCACAGACTAGCAATAGTTCCATACGCCTGTTTGGCATGTGATGCAGGCAGACGAGTGAAATCTACTGCTGAGGCATGTACTTCGCCAAGAATATCAAAATCCAATTTTTGGGCAATTTCACTGTTCTTTTTTAAACCCTGTAGCCAATCTGTAATTAATGGCCCATTCATTGCTGTATGTGTGGCCAATATCCGTGAGCTTGAGGTATTTGTCAGACTCATGGACATTTTGATATAAGGCTTTTCAGGATGTTGTAAATTGGTTAGTGTTCTCAGTGACTGCTGAGCAATATAGGCATATTCCCCTCGTCCCAGATAAACAATCTTCTGTTCAGCAATTTCCTTAAAGAACACATGCACAATAGTATTTTCCCATTGCCATGGATGAACAGGTAACCAAATATACTCATCTGCATTTTTTTGCTGCCCCAAAACCTTTGTAAACTCTTGCTGATCCTGTTCAGTCAACTGCTGCTGCAAGAAATCATCTGCATTTAAATGACTAGATGCGTTATGAGAAAATATGGACTGATGTACTGCAATCCACACCAAATGAATAGGTTGTGCATATTCCACCCCATATTTCAGATTATCCTGCAGATTAAAACCCACTCGGGATTTATAACAAGGATGATAGGGATGGCCATCCATCAGATAAGTTTCCAGCACATCATAACTATATTGTGCTGCTGGCAATGCATACTCATTCTGACAGTGCTGAGACTGCACATCATGAATAAAAGTTCGCTTCAACTCACTGATAAAACCATCAATCTGGGCTGCCTGTGGAATACTTCGGATGACCTCATCAATGACTAAATTTAATTGTGCAACCGTTTTCTTTCCCTGATGATCTTCGCGGATGACATCTGTTGCATTCATGCGCACTAGGCCAAAACTGAGATGTCGCTGTCCTGCAGCTATGTAACGTACTGATTGCCCTTGTGGATTGATCACATCTATATAAAAAACACCATCCTCAAACTGGGCTGGAATCACCTCTTCATAAATTAATGCCTGTAGTAATTGTTTGATCACACGCTGTTCAACTTTTTTCATTGTGGCTTGATCAGGCTGTTGCCAAGCCAAAGTGCTTGCATTCACAGAATGTGTAGTCGTGGAAAGTGCTGGATGTAAATTGCCCATTATTTTTACCTTTATTGATTTTGAACCAAAACATCCGCTTGCTTTTGTCTCGGAAACCTCCATGCAGCGGGTAACGCCAACAGCATCACTCCTGCACAGATCAAAAACAGTTCCCTTATTGCATGAATTTGAGCAATTGCAAGTTCTGGTGAATATGAAATATTGTGTGTACGAATTTGCAGATAGAGTGCAGCAATCACGACAGCAATTGCAGCGCAGATCCGGCGCAGTAAGTTATTAACAGCTGCTCCCTGAGTCACCAGTTCCTGATCTTCCAGACTATTTAACCCAGCTGTTGTCGCTGGCATATAGGACAAACCAAATCCCAGCCCATGCAAGATCATACAAAACATTAGGGATATAACATGTGTGCCAGGAATCAATGCCAGACCAGCAAATGCAGCAACAGTCAACAGAAGACCAAAACAGATTAATTGTCGTGCACCATGTTGATCGAGATATTTACCCGCCCATTGACTACATAGACTGGTGGTCAGTGCACTGCTCATCAGAATCAACCCTGTCCACACTGGACTGAGTTTTAAAGTATTCTGTAATAGTAGTGGGATCAGGAGTAAGGTAATGAACAGTCCGATGGTATGCACAACTGAAATAATCACACTGTAGTTAAAACCACTACTGGTAAACAGTTGCCAGTCAATTAAAGCATTGGGCTTATTACGACTAAACCAGAAAAAGCCAGAACATGCCGCAATGCCTATACTGAACAACAGAAGAAACTCAGGCGTTTGGATATCACTCAACTGCTGGATTCCGCTCAAGCTGAGTAGCAACGCTACAATACCCACAGCAAGCATTACAAAACCACCCCAGTCAAAACGAAGCAATTTCACCTTAGTCTGCTGTGAGGGCAACCACCGTAACCCCATCACTAATGCACAGATCGCCAAGGGAACATTCAATAAAAATAAGGTCTGCCAGTTCCACCACACCAAAACCAGTGCACCCAGCATGGGTCCACATGCCAAAGTCAGCATGATCATGGCACCCCATAATCCCGTAGCACTGCCCCGCTGCGCACGCGGAGTTACCATAAATATAATTCCCAGTGACAGAGGGATCATCAATCCACTTGAAAAGCCTTGTAAGGCACGAACCAGCAGTACAGTTTCAAAATGCCCTGCAAAAGCACCATATAGTGAGCTCAAACCAAAGACTGTCAGCGCAGTCAGATATACCTGACGTTTACCAAATCTCTGACTCAAATAACCTGTAAGCAATAGACTCAGGCTCATGCTCAGCAGAAAAATAACCATGACCCAGCTAACTGCTGTTTCATTAATCTGAAAATCATGCATCAACTGAGGAATAGCGGGGTTAAAACTACTGTTGTTTATACTGACGGTGCCAGTCCCCAACATCACACAGATCATCACCCAACGTTGTAACTCTGTAGATACAGGATTTTCTACTTGCAACAGTGATTGTGGCTGTTCAGCCATCTCCTGTCCCCTGTGTTATTTGCTCATGACTTTTAAATACTGATCATCGGTTTTCCCAGAGGGATGCGGCATGACTGTATTTGTTCGGGAATTATTTATCTGGAATTCAGTCGTCAGGGCCTGATTATCAAGCTGAAAATCCTGAAAGCCTTGTTTCCCGTCTACATCAAAATAGTTTTCTTTCAGAATCTGATTGGCAATCCGTGCGGAACGGAATGCACCCAATCCCAGATCTGGAGTACCAACGCCATGATGTTGGAGACTGGTATTTTGTACATAAATCTCACCATCCCCCTGATACTGCAGTTGATGATGCTCACTAATTTTCCAGCGTTGCTGGGTATCTAATACAATCCTGTCATTTAGCTTATTCAGAAATGTCTGTGCAGGATATTGATAACCCGTTGCTGCAATCACGGTACTTGCTCTGAGTTTCAACATCTGCTGTTGCTGAATCTGTAAAAACTCAAGTTGAATATTATTCGGACCAAGTAACTGTGCATTCTCCAATTGATAGTTGCCAGCAATAGTCACACACGTATCCGCTTGCCCAATACTACGGTGATAAAGGCGTTCATAGATTTCCTGAATAGTTCTACTACTGATTCCCTTGTACAAGTGGGCTTGTGCTGTTGGCAGAGTATCCTTGAGAGCTTCTGGTAAATGGTAGAAATAACGCATGTAATCTGGACTGAAACTTTCCAGACCCAATGGTGTATTTTCCATGGGTGAAAAACCTGCGGAGCGAGTCAACCAATATAAATGGAATCTGGGCTTGCCTGTTTCTGATGAAATCTGCTGATCAAATAAATCAATAAAAATTTCCGCCGCAGACTGACCAGAGCCAATCAGTACCACATTGCCAGAAAGATTATCAGCACACTGCTGTAGATAGCTGGAAGAGTGCAGACAAGATGCGGTTTGTTCTGAAATTGTTTGTAATGGTTTGGGTAATCGCGGCACCGTTCCCACCCCCAATACCAGTTTACGGGTCTGATGAATGGACAATCGTCCACACTGTTCAGCAATCACCTGAAAACCTCCAGAGATTGGAGCAACATCCACCACTCGCTGACCAAAATGTAGATCATGCAACTGTTGTACGACCCACTGGCAATAATGGTTATATTCTTTGCGTGGAATATACAGATTCTCACGGAAATAAAACTTATAGAGACGTTGCTGTGCTTTTAAATAGTTCAGAAAGCTATAAGGGCTTGTCGGTTCAACCAGACTGACCAAATCAGCCATAAAAGGGACCTGCAACATCGCACCGGGTAGTTGTAATCCTGCATGCCAATCAAAATTTTCTCGTTTTTCAAAGAAACAATACTTCAATGAGGCATGCTGATTCACCAACGCAGCAAGACTTAGATTAAAGGGCCCCAGACCAACACCGATAAAATCAAGCATAGTCGGCCTCCTCAATAACTTGTCTAACATAAAGTGGATTTTTTAAATCAACATAAATTGATTGCTGAGAAATATCAGCTTGTAACTCATCCAGTTCATACAGACGTGTCATCATATTACCCTTATAAGGGAAAGTTTCATGATGTAAAACAGTCTTTAATAAATTGCTTTCAGGATATTTCTGATAGGCCTGCAACAGGTAGGATTGCAGCATTTCAATTAATTGTTGCTCTTGAACAACGCCAGTCATACCTATGGCATTAATCAGACCAAATAAAGTATTACCAATAAAGTAATAACGGAAACGTTCATCCACGAGTGACAATGGGCACACTGCCTGACCATCTGTTGCCAATGTTGGATAATGTTTCAAAATTTCTGTGGCAAGCTCACGGATATAGTAAAATCCTTGATTATCCCTAAACCATACTGTTTTAGGCATACCCTGTTCCAGTTCAATCAAGGTATTCTGTTGATGTGCTTCAAAAGCCATTCCATATTCATGATACAACTCCATCAATGGCAGAATGGTCATTTCTAGGAAGCGATCAAACCATAGCAAGGCAACTTGTGACTGAGACTGACCTGTTTGTTTTGAAATATCTGCAAAAATTTCACTGAAACGATTTTTTGCCAATACAGGATGATCCTGACACAATGAAGCAATACAAGTCACATCATCACTGACCTTAAATGGATTTTCACGCAAAATACAGATAGTTTCATCTAGTACTTGACCATCAAATTTCAATGCAATCCAAGCAGGGTCACTCAAAGCTTGAAGGTTCGGATTGCGCTGCCTGAATTCACTTAGACAATCATCATGCCACAGCTGATAACTCAACAAACCACGATGGCATTCCTTATACAGATTGACCCGAACTGAATTAGTCACAGCCACAGTCATAGATGCCTTGAACATCCAAGGTGATTGCTCACTGTACAATGTACGTACTGAAGTTGTTGCCTTGACGTCCCAGCCTAATGCGCCAAAATCAATCAATTTCTCTTCATGTAAAAGCTGTTGATACCATTCCTTATCCTTTAGATAACGTGCCTGCCATGGATGTAAAGGCAACAAGGCATAATCAGGAAATTGGGCTATTTTTGCGCGGTGAAACGTATTGAAATATGGTTCTAAATCATGTTTGAACTGTGTGGGAATATCAATTTTATGTGCATTGTCCGAAACAATATGTTCTGGGTGCACATATAGAAATTGCATTTTGAAGGTATTTTGTGTTTCAGGTGAAAAAATCTTCCAGTCATCCTGTACAAAACCCTGACGACTTTTGGGTGAAGGATGCATGCTGTGACCAAGTACCAATGCCTGTTCACTCTGAATAAAATTTTGCTGTTTTGCTATAATCTGATCAAAATCTGGTTCACGATGACTGAGAAATTGCTGCAGTGCTCTGTGACTCTGAATCCAACATTCCAGCAATGAAGATGCATCAAGTTGCTGAGCTTTGGATTGTTCAATTAAATTTTCCAGTAGATTTGACGCAATATTTACGGGGCTAAGTGCTAGATATTGGCCTTCTCGCTCAACCCACGGCAAGTCAACAAAACGGTGTCGCCCCACCTGACTGAAATATTCAATCGGTGCATAAAGAAACCCATTAATTGCGTGTAAAGGGATACTCAGTAAAACTTTGCCCTTACCTCTTTCTGTTAAATGAGGGGATTGTTCTGTTAAAGAGAGAAAACGTCCATGACCTGTTTCTTGTAAATATGAGTTCACTAAATGCTGCAAGGCAATTTTATTTGTGATTGATCTCATCAGGATTACTCTGTGGAGGGATAAATACCAATGGAGAATATCCACATTTAATTGCAAATACAAATGATAATTATTATTATTTACATTCAATATTAGAAAATTACATTACCTTAACAACTCTTCATTTTTTTTACACAGTAAAATCAATTCAAATCACTCAAACTAAAAAATTCAACCTTGAATTTCCCAACATACTGATTAATATAAAATTGAATCAGATGAATTTATCTTAATTGAATGTGATATAAATCTCAGTTATTTTATGATTTTTAACAAAATAAACAGAAACTTAGCCTTCTCAATGCTTTCTTCTCGTTCCTGAATAACGCTAACCACCTAGTTTTACCTCTGCTCGATGCAGGTGTAACAGGCATTGTGTTTCCACGCATTGAAAATGCTCAACAAGCACAAGAAGCCGTGAAGTATTGTCACTATATGCCGCTTGGGCAAAGAGGATTGAATTCGACAAGGTTAAATCGATATGGCATTGACGATTTAGCTAGTTTTGTTCAACACGCAGTAAACAAAACGGTTGTCGTTGCTATGATTGAAAGCTTAGAAGGACTAGAACAACTTGATGAAATTTTAAAAGTCGAAGGCATCGATATTATTGAAGGTGTTGCTAACCTTTTCAGTCGATGGGAATGTCGTGGCAAAGCAGCCATTCAAAGGTCAAAGAGAAAGACACCTATTCCCTAATTCATTGAATAAATTTCAAATATATTATTTTTAAGCAATTAATAATATTGTTAATTACAATGATTCTTATTTATAATTCGCTCAATTTAAAATCACTCTCAGGGCGAGATAATGGGACATAAGATAAAAAGTAATAAACTTTTTACAAGAAAGTCTGAAGTTAAAAATATTATTCCACTTCTTTCACTTGGCGGAGCCATTTTCCTTTCAAACTCAGCATTTGCAGCTTCACCTGCTGAAACTACAGAAACAGAAAAGAAACCAGAAGCACTCCCTACAATTACAATTACTGCTTCACGTGCAGATGAACTCTCTACCTCTGCCAAACAAGTCACCAAGTTAGATGAAAAACAAATTGAACTTTTAAGAAATGGTTCATCTGGAAGTATTGCGACTGTTTTAGCGAAAGCCGTACCGGGCCTATCGGACTCAAGCCGAACTATTACCGATTATGGTCAAACCTTACGTGGTCGTAATGCCCTCATCTTGGTCGATGGCGTGCCAATGAACCTTACTCGCGATACATCACGCGGACTTTCAGCAATTGATCCTGAAAGTATTGCGAACATTGAAGTGATTCGCGGCAGTAACGCAATTTATGGCGGTGGTGCTGCGGGTGGAATTATTTCAATTACCACAAAAGCTGCGGGTGGTGAACCTACAGCAAAAACCGTTATTGGACTACAAACGCCTTTAACGAATTTCCGTTCTGATGCTTTAGGCGGAGATATTCACCAATATTTCACAGGCAGCTTTAACGCCTTTGATTATGCATTCGATTTTGGTTATCAACGTATTGGTAGCCCATACGATGCAAGTGGTGACCGTGTTGCACCTGAACCAAGTCAGGGCGACCTTTATGATTCCGATGGCTACAGCTTAGGCGGTAAGCTGGGTTACCATATTGATGACAATCAATATCTACAATTTGCTGCAAACTACTATAATGCCGAGCAAGACTCAGATTATGCATCTGACACAAGCGTTAAGAATACTCCTGCTGGAACTGTACCGGCAAAAGCAATTAAAGGCTTAAAGCTCAAAGACCAGACTAAAAACGAAAACCAGATATACAATTTAACTTATAACCATAAAGACCTTTTTGGTAATAAGATTGATGCTCAAATTTATTATCGCGACTTCTTTACTCGTTTTTCACCATTTGATGCACGTGTTGCCCCAGATAAAGTCAGTCCACGCGGTGGACAAGTAGATCAGGTCTATCAAGAAAATAACGTACTCGGTAGCCGCTTAACTGTGACCACACCACTTGAGTTTCTAGGTGACACCTCATTGGTTTGGGGTGGTGACTTCAGCCGTGAAAAAAGCGAAATGCCTTTAGATATTTTCGACCAAAAAATTTATGATCAATCTGGTGGTCTAGAATTTGTAAAAACTGGCAATCTCATTTATTTACCTGAACTCACCACGCAAAGTGTTGGTGGTTTTGTACAGTTAAAACATCGCTTTAATGACCAATGGTCAGCAGAAGCTGGTACACGCTATGAAGATAGCTATGCGCAAATTGATAGTTTTGTTCCATTATCACAATTAGGCAAGACTAACCCTTACACTGTTCCAGGCGGAAAAGTGAAAGCTGATGCATGGTTATACAATGCTAATGTGACCTTCTCTCCAAATGACCAAAACTCTATTTATGCATCGTTTAATCAAGGCTTTCAGTTACCTGATGTCGGTGTGATCATCCGAAATGCCGACACAGGATTTAACCTTGGGTCATCATTCTTAGAGCCTGTAAAAGTTGATAACTACGAACTTGGCTGGAAAGGAAACTTCAATAACTTTTCACCAAGCTTAGCTGTATTCCACTCTACTTCTGATCTTGGTGCTGTGCAGCCAGTGAGTAATAGTTTGGTTATGCTTAGAACTAAAGAGAAAATCACTGGTGTTGAGGCAACACTTGATTATCTTGATGATGCAAATGTTTGGGGAACTGGTGGTAGCGTTACTTGGATGAAAGGCCGTGAAAAACCTCAAAACGGTGCAGAACAGGACATGACAGGTTTCCGTATTCCACCATTAAAACTGACAGCTTACGTTTCTTATAGCCCAACTGAAACTTGGACGAACCGCCTACAAGCAACTTACTTCGGTTCAGAAGATTACCGTTTAAATGGTGTGAATAGTTTTGGCCGTTACGATGTAAAAACGTATACAACAGCAGATTTAATCAGTAGTTTTGCGCTTAACAAAAAAGACACTGTGACAATCGGTTTAGAAAATATGTTTAACCGCAAGTACTATCCTCTCTATAGTCAACTACTAAGATCTGGCAATAACACCAGCCATTTAGTTGCAAATGGTGCAACGCTTAAAGTGACTTATAGTCACAAGTGGTAATCAAAACTGACATAGAATGATTCACAAAAAAGGAGATCAGCGCGATCTCCTTTTTTTTACTAAAAAAATAAAGTTTTATCTTCTTTCCTTTATTAGCTAAATGCCGACTGTCGGAACTCCCCTAGCTTTCCACTAGAAATTTTGTTAACTTGATTTTGTTACATATTCAAAATTATGTAGTTTTACGAACATTTTTAATGGGGCAAGTCAGAATGGACATCTCACACCGCGAAATTTACGCGCTTGTAGACATTAATAACTGTTATGTCAGTTGTGAGCGACTATTTGACCCCAAACTTATTGGCGTGCCGGTTGTCGTGCTTTCTAATAATGATGGATGTGTTGTATCACGCAGTGAAGAAGCAAAAAACATGGGTATAAAGATGGCAATCCCATGGTACCAAATTGAAGAAGAAGCTCTCCAAGCAGGCGTACACGTCTATTCAAGTAACTACACTTTATATGCTGAGATGTCTCGTCGCTTTTTTTCGGTTTTAGGTGAATTCTTCTCACCCGATGATTTAGAAGCTTATTCTATTGATGAATGCTTTATCCGTTTAACCCCTTATCTTCAATCTCTAGATATCCATTCTCATTGTGCCAAAGCGGTAGAAACCCTAGAAAAATGGTTAAGCTTACCTTGCTGTATTGGCATCGGATATTCAAAAACTCAGGCCAAGTTAGCCAATCACTACGCTAAAAAAATTAAAAGCTTTAATAGAATTTGTAATTTCACTACCTTAGATCCCCTACTGCTTGAAGACCTCATGCAACAAACTTCCGTCAAAGAAGTGTGGGGAATTGGCTACCAATTGGTCAAACAATTACGAAGCTATGAAATTTATTCATGCCTAGACTTAACTTTTGCCAATGAACACCATCTAGCAAAAGCTTTCTCTGTGGTTATGGCACGTACTATTCGTGAGCTAAAAGGCCAATCCTGTATCCAACTTGATGATCCTGCCATCTTAACAAAACGAATTTTAGCATCACGAAGTTTCGCTCAAGCTTTATCCAGTATTGAGATTATTAAACAAGCGCTTATCTTTCATCTCAATCGTGCTCATCGGCGTTTAATGAAACAAGAACAGCTGTGTGCCTGTATTCAAGTCATGCTTTATGAAAAAACAGATAAACCACCTTATAAAAAAGCATCATCTCAAGCGATAGGTTTAACATATGCAACAGATGATCTATGCATATTAACTAAAGCAGCCATGCAACAAATTGATGTTTTATATAAAGAAAATAAAAAATATATTAAGATTGGAGTTTTATTTTGTGGTTTGCATGCCCGTCAACATCACATTGATGACTTATGGCAACCTGTTGAGTTAATTCAGCAAAGACAACAACTCATGAAAACTCTAAGTACAGTTCGTAATCGATTCGGCAGTCACTATCTACAAGTCGGTTATCATTCCCGTAGTCCAGCTTGGCATATGAAACAATGTCACCGTTCAAAAAACTATCTAACTCGATGGAATGAGCTACTTGTAATTGGAGAGAATTCTACAGCCGTTACACAAAATACATGAACTGTTTTTGTCAATTCAGTTTAAAATGAGATTCATTAAATTACTTGAAATTTTGTCATTTTTTAACATTGCTAAATCATCGCAAAATTTACAATATATAAGCCGAATTTGGTATACCCTTTCTGCTACAATTAAAACAAATTATAAAAAAATTGTAGAAACATATGCCATAATAAGCAAACTTTGCAGACATCTTGCAAAGAATATTTGCAACTTTAAAGCTGGAGCAATCTGAATGAGTTCGACCATTTTGGTGATTCATGGACCGAATTTGAATTTGCTGGGAAAACGCGAACCAGAAGTATATGGTCATCTTACCTTAGGTGATATTAACCAACAACTCGTTATCCAAGCTCAAAACGCATCAATTACATTAGATACTTTTCAAAGCAATTGGGAAGGTGCCATTGTTGACCGTATTCATCAGGCACAAACCGAAGGTGTAAAACTTATTATTATTAATCCTGCGGCCCTCACTCATACTTCCGTTGCTCTACGCGATGCCCTACTTGGCGTTGCCATTCCATTTATTGAAGTACATTTGTCGAATGTCCATGCAAGAGAAGCATTTAGACATCATTCATATTTATCCGATAAAGCAATTGGCGTGATCTGTGGTCTTGGTGCAAAAGGTTATAGTTTTGCACTCGATTACGCTATTGAAAAAATTCAACCATCTAACCCAAACTAGTTTAGGAATAGTCGCCCATGGATATCCGCAAAATTAAGAAACTCATCGATTTAATGATTGAGTCTGACTTGCAAGCGATTGAAGTTAAAGAAGGTGATCAATCAATCGCTTTAACTCGCCGTAGTCCAGTCGTTGCTGCGGCTGGTGTAGCACTTCCGGCAGCTCCTGTTGCAGCAGCACCAGTTGCAAAAACACCACGTGGAGCAGTTGAAACTTCTCCAATGGTTGGCGTGTTCTACGCTGCTCCAAGCCCAGGCGAAGCACCATTCGTTAAAGTAGGTCAAACTGTATCTGCTGGTGAAACTTTGGGTATTATTGAAGCAATGAAAATCATGAACCCAATTGAAGCAACTCAAAGTGGCGTGGTTGAAGAAATTTTAGTGAAAAATGGCGATGTAATCCAATTCGGTCAACCTTTATTCCGTTATCGCGCGTAATTACCTCGGGGACGTCTATGTTGCAAAAAGTTTTAATTGCAAACCGTGGTGAAATCGCTTTACGAATTACCCGGGCTTGCAAAACATTAGGAATCAAGACTGTTGGTATCTATTCAGATGCTGATAAAGATTTGATGCATTTACGTTTTGTTGATGAAGCAGTATGTATTGGTCCCGGTGCAAGTAGTGATAGCTATTTAAATATCCCGGCAATTATTACTGCTGCAGAAATTACCGGTGCCGATGCTATTCATCCCGGCTATGGTTTTCTTTCAGAAAATGCTGAATTTGCTGAAATTGTAGAAAGTTCAGGTTTTACTTTTATTGGTCCACGTCCAGAACACATTCGCCTTATGGGGAACAAAGTTTCTGCGATTGTTGCCATGAAAAAAGCTGGTGTACCTACTGTACCTGGTTGTGACCATGCTGTAACCATTCACAATGCCCTTGCAGAAGCTAAAGAAATCGGTTTCCCGCTTATTGTTAAAGCGGCATCTGGTGGCGGTGGACGCGGTATGCGTATTGTTGAACGTGTAGATACACTACTTGAATCAGTTCAAGCAGCTCAGCGCGATGCAGAAATGTGGTTTGGTGATGATACCGTTTACATGGAACGCTTCTTACAGAAACCTCGCCATGTTGAAGTGCAAGTTCTTGGTGATGGTAATGGCCATGCGATTCATTTATATGACCGCGACTGTTCATTACAACGTCGTCACCAAAAAGTGTTAGAAGAAGCACCCGCACCAAATCTACCAGAGCAAGCTCGAGCTGATATCTTAGAAGCGTGTGTTCATGCATGTCAGTTAATGCAATATCGTGGCGCTGGTACGTTTGAATTTCTATTTGAAGATGGTGAATTCTTCTTTATCGAAATGAACACTCGTGTTCAGGTAGAGCACCCTGTTACTGAAATGGTTACTGGTGTTGATATTATTGAACAACAGTTGCGTATTGCAGGCGGCCTAGGACTAGAGCTTCAACAAGAAGACATCAAAGTTAATGGTCATGCAATCGAATGTCGTATCAATGCTGAAGATCCAACAACTTTCTTACCTTCACCAGGTAAAATTGAAAGTTTCTATGCGCCAGGCGGTGCTGGTATTCGTTTAGATTCTCATATCTACCCAGAATATAGCATTCCACCTTACTATGACTCTATGATTGCTAAATTGATTTCTCATGGTAAAGACCGTGAAACATCACTTGCACGTATGCGTCAAGCGCTAGATGAAATGATCCTTACAGGAATTAAAACCAACATTCCTCTGCATAAAGATCTCATTTTGCAAGATAAGAGCTTCTGTTCTCAAGCAATGGACATCCATTACCTTGAAAAGCACTTGTTAAAGCAATTGGAAGAAAAGAAGAAAGCTGAAACTGCATAATAAAAAAAGCCTCTTATACGTAAGAGGCTTTTTTTATATCCATTACTTTATGGTAGGACTCTACGTAAAGTCGCAAAACACTGCTCACCCTTAGCGGTTGAACAGAAATTGATAGTATGGTCATTTTTCCACTGTACAAAATACTGAGAAACATCACCTGTTTGATCTTGTTTCTGACCTGAACAATCTACTTTATTATTATCAAATTTAATTTGCATCACTAAAGCAGCTAACTGCTCTTTAGGGTCATCAGATGGTTGATATTCATATAAACCGTATGACCATTCTTGGCCACTTTTTATCACTACATCATTACTACTACGGAAGTTATAATATTCCACACATTTCTTATTATTTGGAATTTCCATTCCCCATAATCCCATAATTTCAGGACGCGTAACAATACGTATAGCATTAGGATTACTTGCAGTCCGAACAGGTTGTTCGGCTGGCTGTTGAATAGCCGTTTCTGCCACAGCTAAACCAGAACAAGCCCACAATAATCCAATAATATAAATATTTTTCATAGATTTATTAATCATTAAACGCATGAAGTTAAGTTAGCATATTTTTTGACAAAAACACTGTTCCATAACCATATAAAAACAATATTTTTCAACTGTAACGTGCTACAACAAGTCATCAAACAATTTTATATTTACTTGCTTTTTTCAATATAAATTCTTTGTTTTATATTATCTAAAGCTTAGGCAGCTGAAGAATCGACTTGTTTCGGAAGCCACATTACAAAGCACAAACCTAACAGTACAACCACGCTGGCACACATAAAGATGAGTTCACCAGAAAGAATTTTCCAGAAATACCCAGCCAGAACACTACCAAAAGCGACACCCAGCCCCCACATGGTACTGTAAAGAGCTTGTCCACGCCCTTGCTGTCCAGCAGAGAAGTTTTGAAAAATAACTCTCATTGCAATTAAATGAAATAAACAAAAACTAAAAGCATGCAAACACTGTGCAAAAAGCTGCCCAACAAAGTAATGTGAAAATAGTGCAACTAGCATCCAACGTATGCTCGTCACTAGCAAACACACAACGACTAAACTACGCCACGAAAAACGTTGAAAAATCTTTGAGGCAATTGAAAACATAAAAATTTCAGCAAAAACCCCCATTGCCCATAAAAATCCAATTTCAGTTGTACTGAAATTCAAAGATTTCAGAAAGTTACTATAAAAACTATAAAAAGGTGCATGTGAAAAAAGCAAAATAAATTCAATTGTGAAAAATGCAGCTACTGTCGGGCGCTTTAGTACAGGAAGTAAAGGCTCTAACTTTTTCTGTGATGTAGGTGCACCATCCGGTTCTCGAATGGTAAAAGACCAAATAAATGCTAATGAAGCAATAATTAATAATAAAATTGGAAGCATCGAAATAGGTACTATTTCCAGAAGTGCACCAATAACAAAAACACCGACAATAAATCCAACAGATCCCCACTTACGAATTTTGCCATAAAGTTTAGCTTTTTGATCACCCAACCAAAATAAAGTAACCCCTTCAAATTGAGCTAAAATAGCATTTTGGAAGAAGCTAAAAATAAGCATGAGTAAAGCTATGGATTGAAACGTATTTGGCACTATAAAAATAGCCAACCATATACATGATTCCATCCAAGTTGCTAGCCGCACTAACAGCATTCGCTTACCAGATTTATCGGCAACCCATCCCCAGACTAAAGGCGCAAAAAAACGAGTTACAATCGCAATTGATGATAAGACACCTATTTCTTGATAATTAAACCCTTGATCTTGAAGATATAAATTCCAATAAGGCATGAACGTGCCAACAATGGAATAGTAGAAAAAGTAGAATCCGCCGAGTCTAGTTTGGATTGTAAGTGGTTGGAACAAGTTGTAAACCTTAGTAGTTTCAATAGGTTAAAATTCGAGATAATTGTATATTCAAAACATCCCAACCCTACAATTTTAACACTTTGTTTTCCAATACAAATAACTAAATTATTAATAACCAACTTCGCTTCTAAAAGCTTTTTTTATTGATAAGAAAGACTAAATGAATATAAGACAACTGTAATTTAATTTGTACAATCTGTTAACTTGTGTAAAAATACATTTAATATTCATAAGGTATTTATTCATCAGATGTTTTTTCTTATTTTTTTAATTTGTCTTTTTCTATTTTTACTTATTCTAAAACAACATTACCGTTGATCACCTTTTTACGTCTATCTTTTCTTTAAAAGCTTTTACAGCATCTTCAAATTAGAACAATTAAAAAATCAAATCTAAATCTCATGACTATTCGCATGAGCAACCAAATATAAAAAAACAGACTCAATATCAAATTCCAACAGATTATTAATAAGTTACTGTAACAACTATCGTATCTGAGTAATTACCAGGTGTCGTTGAAATAGCTGTACCCTGCGGAATTTTTCCATAGACATTTGTACTTTGGGCAGTGCCTGAGCCTGTTTTAGAAACACCTCCAGAACCTCCAACCGTGGCTACACCACCAGTAGTGTCCCATACCGTAGTATAAGTCGAGTTCTGATATAGCTGGTAAGGGATATATTGACTACTACCATTTGTCATACGTCTAAAGCCTCCAGCAATACGGTTAATTCCATCACCCAAGTAAATACTATATGAGGTTCCATTGTTACACGTCGTATTCACTGCACCTTGTGCCGTGTAATCACGACTCGTCGTACCAATATCATTGATATTGCCAAAATCTACATTTGATGTGGAGTCTAATTGGCACATACTCGGTACAACATAATTAGCAGTGATAGTGGTATTGCCTGAGTCCCATCCGCCTCCGCTATCACCTTCACAGACAGTACTAGAACTTGCTTGCATATCCCAAAAAAGTTGAACCGTACCCGTATATGTCCCTTTAGGATAGGCAATAAGAGACCCTGTGCGGGCTGGGACTTTTACATTTACCGAGTAACTAATAATATTATTTGAAGCGACCGTTCTCACTGGACCATACCAAACATTTGAGCTCTGGTTGGTGGTAGAAGATCCAGCGCCACCTACGGTTGCTATGACGGTGTAAGGTAATGAAACGCTGTTATTAGTATTTGTGGTTCCCGTAAATACGGTTTTCATGCACATATAACCTGAAATTTCAGGAGTAGTACGCCCTCCAAGACAGCTAATCGTGCCAGAGAAGTTGATGTTTGCGTCACTATTAATCGTAGCAGCCGTATAGGTATAAGTACTATTAGTTGTTCCCGTTACCGTACAAGCCGCATGTGCAGAGCTAAAAAATGCATATAATATAAAAAACAGAACAGGTGCTAAAATATACTTTATGGCCAATGAAAACTTTTCACTCTTCATCCAAAAACTATGACTCGCAGTAGTTAACGACATACATAAGGCCCCAATTTTTTAGCACTGTATTGCTTATTTTCATACGCAAAACTAACTTGGCATGAGCCATGATCCAGAAGATCGACTTCAAGCTTGTTTTGCTTTAATAGGTTTGGAATAAATACTTCACCGTCGTAGCCAACCACTCCATTTTGTTGTCCATTAATTCGAACCGTATAACCCGGTAGTAAAGGTGAATTATTCTGGTCAACAAGTTTCACTAATCCAGAAATGACCTGATGAGCACCGAAGTCAATCAAAGCTCCTTGGCGATAACCTACAAATGCTATTTGGTTAGTGGATTTAACATCCCACTCTAAAGGTAAATATGATGGATCTAGATAGATATGATGAAGCTGATAAGGTCTTAAATTTGCAATTAAGAATCGACCGGTTCCATCAGTTGCTCCTAAATTTACCCCGCCATTTAAAATTTGACTTTGTGGCCCAGCATTGGTCACAACTCCGTAACCATCTCCAATTTCATTGGCCGCAAAGACTCGCCCTGCTGCCGCAACCAATGATCCGGTCGCTGAAAGCGCAACTTGGTCGTTATCCCCAATTCGGTTGTATCGACCTGTCAGGTAAGCTGCACGAGCACGGTAAGAACCATAAATTGAAGCATTGTTTTGATTCGCATCTTGATCGCGCTCAACATAACCTCCCCATCCAAATGCACCGATTTGTGGATCACTAAATCCATTTATTTCTTGTCTATACGTTGTTTTACCACTTTCATTAGAAATACTTGTAATCGCATTGACTCGGCTAGACGGTGTGTAACGCAGCGCAAAGTAAATGCCATAGTCTTTTTGATTTTCATAATCTTTATACGCTGATGCATAAAAGCCCCAGTTTTTGTTCAGGCTTCCGCTTAAATTGGTAGATACTAATTTATTCGCATTGTCGCTATATTTGATCTGGTTATAGCCCAAATAAACGCCATAGCCTGCGTAAAAATTATAGTTAATTCCTGCTCTAAAAATCTCATCTGCCAGTGCACTGTAGCTTAAATAATTTTTGGGTTCATCATCGGATTGATTATCTTTTAAATATCGAATTTGAGACACGCGGGCAAGGTCAAAGTAATTATCAAATACCTTACGATAACTGGTATTAAACGAAATGTTCTTACTGATACGTCCTTCTAAACCGACTAGAGCAGAATAACCGTTTTCATCTTTATACTGACTCGCTGCGATGTCAGCATTAATCACCCCAAAGCCAAACAGGTTCTTGGCAAACCCCGCCCCGAGGTTCGATAAACCATCTGTTGAAGCCTCTGCACCACCACTTAAGGTCAGCGAGTTGCTGTAGCCATATCGAATCGCACCCGAAGCAAAAGTGGCATCATCATAATCGTTTGAAAACAGCCCATAGTTATAGCGTGGAACACCAACATCTACTGAGAATTCATTAATACCTTTTGCCAGAATTTTAGATGAAAAATAGTAAGCCTGTTTAGTAATGCTCTGCTGACCCGTTGCATCGGTAGTCACAAGCGTAACTTCATTGCCCGAAATAAACGGAAGTTGTTTAATATCAAATGGGCCTGATGGCACAAGCCCTGAATAAATCTTTTGCTGGTTAACATATAAATCTAGTGTTGAAGGAAGTGCTGCCGAACCCGAAAATTGTGGTAGTGCCGAGGTGACAATATCACCTCGTTGAGTATAAGCACTTGACCACTGGAAACCAGCCAGACGTACACTACTACCCCAGTCAGAACTATTGGAAATAAAATCCCCTAAGGTATATATCCTGACTTTTTCAGGGTCTACGTACTGCCATTTACTCTCTAAGCGCACCCATTTTTCATGGCTATAACTCGTTTTATTACTACCGTTGTATAAAACGCCCGAAGAAAAGTTACCGATTGCGCTGTTAAATATCCCTTCTGCCGAACCTGAGAAAACATTCTCGTCATTGGTTATAGTGTTATACAGACTGTAGTTCAGAATAGCCGCGGTTAAGGGCTTCATTTTCAGCAAATGAGGGCTGGTGACCTGCTGGCCATTTAAGTCAACTGAATAATCCGTCAACATGTTCGAGGGAACTTGTAAATTTAGAGCCTGTTCATTCTCTAGATATTTAAAACGGATTCCTTTTAATTCATCAATACACACCCATTGGTTATCAGGAGTCTGCTCATCCATTTTCACCCTTAAAACCTTCAAGTCACGAGAACGGATATACAGCTTTCTATCTTGATCTTGGCGCACCGAGATCAAATCTGTTGAAATACTCGAATTAATAGAAATCTTTAAGAAAAGCTGTGTGTACGCCTTATCAGAGATGAATACCTGATGAGAAGAGTTTGTAACTTCCGGAATACTTGGTAAAGCAGCATTGGTGCTATCTTGCAATGATTCAGCAAAAGCATGAATCGGCAAGTACATAACACATAAGGCACTTACGAGATATTTCATGTGTGCCTCTTTAAAGAGATGTTTGCTTACCGTTAATATTCAATGAAATATTATATTTATGATCCGCTTGAAATTTAAAATCAGGGCTAATATTAAAATTTCTTGCTTTACCAGCAAGAATATAACCATTCACCGTATTTACTTTAATGGCATAGCTTTTATTCGCTGTTGTATCAACAAGCGTTAAATTGCTTAAAAGCGCATGTCGATTTCCAACATTATTAATTATAAGAGAGGAATTATTTTGCTCTTGTTGTATTGACCAAGTAAGTTTAGTAATTGCATCTTTATTGACTACAAATAAAGGCAATGACGAACGTAGTAGTACATTAACTCCCTGATCCACTTTACGGTTATCAATCGGTTTTGGTAGTTCATCAATAATTATACGATAGGTTTTTTCACCAGAAATAGGTACTGGATTAATTCTAACTACGCGTAGGTTATAAGAATCATTAGGTTGTAATTTTAAAAATGGTGGACTAACCGCGATCTCATCTGTAGGTATTAATTGATCTTGCCCAGCATTTTGGCGCCATTCAAATACACGTACCTGCAAATCACTACTTTCATTTGACTGGTTATACAAACTAATTGAAGAAGCCGATTGATCATTTAATATTTCAACGCTTACAGGCGAAAGACGAATTGATGCAGCATTCAGCATACTAGGCAAAAATAACAATAAACTTGTAGTAACAAAGATATTTTTTCTCATGATTTGCCCAGAACGACTTTTCTCAAATTAGGCTAGCTCTCTAAATCAAGAGCTAGCAATGACACAATAAAACTTATTAAAAATTAGTAAGTCACTGTTACTGTTACTGTGTCAACATAGCTACCAGCACTTGGTAAAGTTGAGCCAGCTGGAATACGACCATAGACGTTAACTGTTTGTGGCGCACCAGTACCAGTACCGCTATAAGCAGAGGTTGCAATACCAATTGCTGTTGCACGGTTAGTGTCAGAGAAAAGGTTGTAAGGAATAAATTCGTTGCTGGTTGCACCACCGATCATACGACGTTGAGTCGTTTGAGCATTTTTGCCGGCATCGAAAGCCAAAGTCCATGGCACGGTGTTGTTACATAAAACTTTAATTGCAGTACCACCTGTCGTTGTGGTGTCTGCGTCTACATTGCTTGCAAGAGAACTTAAAGTACCAAAATCTAAAACTGCATTAGCTGTTGTACCTGTAGCTGAAGTATTCAATACACAGCTATTTGTAATTGTTGCTTTAACAGTCAAAGTACCTGTTGCAGTTGCAGCATTTGCCGCATTGATAGACATTAAACCCAAAGTAATTACTGATAAAATGAGAGACTTTTTCATGGTTAAAAACCTTTTTACATTACGCCAATAAAATTAATAGATGTAAAAACTAGCCTTCCCCATCACAATCACTAGCTTTTCTGATTGTTTTTTCAAAGCGTTATTTTTTTACTCTACTTACGGCGCATAATACAAAAAAACAACAAAAACACTAACATAACTTTCATTCTAAATATCAATTAATAATTCAACTTCTGATGAATTTCTCAATTATAAAAATTTTTATGGTTTATCATGCTTTTTATATCGATTTTCGATACTTCTATCTAGGTTTTGTTAGTTTTACTAAAAAAATTATATATTTTCATTAGGTAAACAGTACCATCACTTTTAGTATTTTATAATTTTTTAATTTTTGGTAAAAAAAAATGAACAAAAAGTAAGCTACTGATTGTTCTATATATTTTAAATGAATAAGAAAAGAATATTTTATGAATAAGAAATCTAAGTAACTTATCGATACTTCTAAGATTTTTTAAGAATTTTCAGCACTTACACAATTTCCCTTTAAAAGAAGAAAGTCCTGCTATCTTAACTATTTCTAAAAATTAAATGAAAAATCAAGCCAATAAAACCACCTCCCATAGCAAAACCCAATTGTATATAGGCTTTACCATACCAAGCTAACTCTCTGAATTGATAATCTGCACTTTGCGATCCCATTACTAAAATATTTTTAATGTCCCAGCTATGGAATCCTTTAGGTCTTTCTGCAAAAAAATCTAGAATAGGTGTCAACCCAAAAACAAATAAAATACCGAGTAAGGGATAAACGATAGATCCAGGAAATATAGGATTATTCTTTCTTTCCATAGAGTCAAATATTAAAGTTGCAGCGACTAATATACTTTGTACTAGAGCGACTTTTTTGAAAGTATCTAGATCAAAACCTAGATAGAACATTAAGGTTAAGAAAAAAACCTCAGTGAGAAAAACAGAGCAGATTAATAGTTTCCAATTCATTTCAGTCCTTAAATGATTTTTTAGAATCTTATATAGTTGTAGTAATTTCTATTAAAAAAGATTTTAATTTATTTATATTAGCAAAAAACAATTAAATAGCACAACATTAATTAAATCAAAAAACATACAAATAAAAAAGTTATTATTAATTAAATCTAAAGTTAAATCTAATTAATCCACATCCCTTTTAATGAAAATACTTAATAGAAATATTCTTTATTACAGCTAAAATTTATAAAATATATCAATTTAATAATTAAGCATTTGATAATTTATTTAATCTCCTAAACCTCCAAATTAGATATTAATAATCGCTTAAATACTTTCTTTAAAAATCTATTTCTAAATTGAGTGAGCCACAGCTGTACTGTTTATTTTCTATTGAAACTAACAATTCCACACTTGTAGTTTCACTTGCTTCTTGGCAAGGTATGTACCAGTAAAACATTAGGAATTTGTTCCAATATGGCGAGTCCAGCACAAATCATTCGACATAAATTTCTCAATACATTCTTTTCGCGCCATTCTCTCTGGTTCTTATGTATTTTTACTGCACTGAGCATTACATGGTTTCGAACCGTATACACCCCTCATAGCATCTATTATTTTATTTCTGATACTCTCCTTAACGGGTTATGGGTGCTTACAGGTGCACTAAGTTTATTAGGCCTTTATGATGTTTTGCAGAATAAACATTCAATTCTAAGAAACTACCCAATTATGGGGCATTTCCGTTTTTTGTTTGAAGATATACGCCCAGAAATTCGCCAATACTTTATTGAAGCGGATCAAGATGCTCTACCTTTTTCTCGTATGCAAAGAAGTCTAGTTTATCAGCGTGCTAAAAATGAAAATGCAGATAAACCATTTGGTTCAATCATTGACGTTTATCAAGAAAATTATCGATTCATTGTCCATTCAATAAGCCCTTGCCCACCAGCAGATCCAAAGAGCTTTCGTATTCAGGTGGGTAATGCACAATGCCTTCAACCGTATAGTGCATCAATTATGAACATCTCTGCCATGAGCTTTGGTAGTTTAAGTGCCAACGCGATTCGTGCTTTAAATAAAGGTGCGCAGTTAGGCGGTTTCTATCATGATACTGGCGAAGGTAGTTTAAGCCCTTATCATCTGGAAAATGGCGGTGATATTGTTTGGCAAATTGCCAGCGGTTATTTTGGCTGCCGTACTTTGGATGGGAAATTTGACGAACAAAAGTTTGCCAAGCAATCTCAATTGCCACAGATCAAGATGATTGAGCTAAAGCTTTCCCAAGGTGCAAAACCAGGTCATGGTGGTATTTTACCTAAACATAAAATTACCGCAGAAATTGCACAAATCCGTGGGGTTTCTCGCGATCATGACTGTATTTCTCCAGCAAAGCATTCTAGTTTTTCTACTCCTATTGAAATGATGCATTTCTTACAGAAATTGCGCACATTATCTGGAGGTAAACCAGTTGGTTTTAAACTTTGTATTGGTCAGCCTTGGCAATTCATGAGTATTGTTAAAGCAATGCTAGAAACAAAAATTGTTCCTGACTTTATAGTCGTTGATGGATCTGAAGGTGGTACAGGCGCAGCGCCAATTGAGTTTAGCGACAATATTGGTACTCCATTACGTGAAGGCTTACGTTTTGTTCATAACACCCTTGTGGGTGCAGGACTAAGAGATCAAGTTAAGATTGGTGCGAGTGGTAAAATCATTAGTGCCTTCGATATTGCCAGTACTTTTGCTCTAGGTGCAGATTGGGTTAATTCAGCACGTGGTTTCATGTTTGCTGTTGGATGTATTCAGGCACAAAGCTGTCACACCAACCAGTGTCCTGTAGGTGTTGCAACCCAAGATAAAGACCGTCAAAAAGCAATTGATATACCCACTAAATCAGAACGAGTATTTAATTTTCATAAAAATACATTGCATGCATTATCCGAAATGATTGCTGCGGCTGGTTTACGTCACCCTTCTGATATTAAAGCTCATCATTTGGCTCAGCGAGTAAACGACCGTGAAATTAAGAACTATGCTCAATTGCATTTTTTCTTAAAAGAAGGCGAACTTTTACAGTCTGAACTTAATAATGACGATGATAATTTTTATTATCGGATGTGGAATATGGCGGATGCCAATCACTTTTAATTTATATTAACTTGATATGTTGAGCATTACACTTATAGTGTGATGCTCTTCCACATTTAAAACAAATATGTGATTTTCTTAAATTTCATCCCCCTTTTAATTTGTATTTAATAGATTTTTCACCTAATATAAAAGTATAAATAACGTACACAATTTAATTTTATTTAATAAAAATTTTTTAATGCTTATAACAAGAAGGTATCTCATCATGTTGAAAAAAACATTCATCTCTTCTTTTGTCGCACTAGCAGTAGGTTTAAGTAGCTATGCTGTTGCTTGTACACGTGCCGTATATTTAGGCAATAACCAACATATTATTACTGCTCGCTCAATGGACTGGAAAGTTGATACGGGTACAAATTTGTGGATTATGCCAAGCGGGGTTAGTCGTGACGGTAGTGCAGGCTCCAATTCAATAAAATGGACTTCTAAATATGGAAGTGTAATTGCCACAGGCTATGAAGTTTCCACAACAGATGGAATGAATGAAGCTGGCTTGGTTGCTAATATTTTATGGTTAGTGGAGTCTCAATATCCAGATGTGAAAAAAACAGATAAGCCTTTACTCAGTATTGCGGCATGGGCTCAATATGTACTCGATAATTTCGCAACTGTCGATGAAGCCGTTAAAGCATTAGAAAAAGAACCTTACACGATTGTGACCGATAATGTCCCAGGCGAAACACGCCTCACTACCCTACATTTATCTATTTCTGACAAAACAGGTGATAGCGCAATTATTGAATATATTGGTGGAAAACAAGTGATTCACCATAGCCGCAGCTATCAAGTCATGACTAACTCACCTACTTTCGATAAACAACTTGCACTTGCCGAATATTGGAAACAAATTGGTGGAACGATCATGCTCCCCGGTACAAATCGAGCATCCGATCGCTTTGCACGAGCATCTTTTTACATTAATGCAATTCCTAAAAATGATGATAGTAAACAGGCTCAAGCCTCTGTATTTAGTGTCATTCGAAATGCCTCTGTTCCCTATGGACTAAATACTCAAGAAGAACCGAATATCTCTTCAACTCGCTGGCGAACTGTAGCCGATCATAAACAGATGCTCTACTTTTTCGAGTCAGCACTATCACCAAATGTATTTTGGGTTGATTTGAAAAAGATTAATTTTAAAGATGGTAAAACTCGTAGACTAGATTTAGGCCCCGATCAAAGCCATATATATGCAGGTGATGCCACGTCTTCTTTTAAAATTGCAAAACCATTTGTATTTTTAAGCCCATCTATGCGTTAATTTATGTCAAAATTTACTACACTTAACATAAATAATATTAAGCATACTCTCTTGGAATTTATATGATGAAGAAATCTCTACTCTTATTGGGTTCATGTCTACTTACAGCGGCTTGTAGCACCACACAGGTTAGTACAACAGCTCCTAAAGAGGTAAAGACAGCGGGTCAGCTAAACTGCTCACCAACTGAACTATGCCCAAGCTTACTCGTGAAATGGAACGAAAATCAAAAAGATCAGCTTCGTGTAGATGTTCATTTAAGTAGTAGTTATAACTTTTATGATATTAACGAGTTAACATTTGATATTGATGGGAAACGATTTAACTATCAACCCGCTCAATCGACTGAAAAAACCAATGTAAGTCGATTAGTTCCTAAACATTCTACAACTTTCTTTGTTATTCCAAGTAAATTCTTGCAAGAGTTTAAAAGTGCTCAAAATGTTAATGTTTTGATAAAAACGGATAAGGGAACAATCGAACGCAATATGTATAATCCACAAAAGCAGTCTTCGGTTTATAAAAACTTTATGCAGCTTTATCAAAATTCAAAATAAAGTACAAAGATTAAGTCATGCATCTATCCAATTTTTTTGGATAGATGCATTATTTTTTAATAATAAAAATGTTTTGGCTTCGCATGTAAAAATGCTGGAATCAATCCTGTTAAAGCTGCACGTATATCGGCACGCTCATTAATTAATTGATGAGACCCTTCTTCTAGCATTAATAACGTTTGTAGTCTAAATTTGCGACGAATAAATTCAATGTTGTAACGCCAATCAACGGTCTGATCGAGAGCACCTTGTGCAAGCCAGACAGGAATACGACAAGCAGGCCGCTCTTCCATTTCTTGCATCCATTTAGACATTGCCAAAATCCAGTCCATGCCCATCATTCGAGGTTGCAAAGGATCTTTTAAACGAATGAAACGTAAAAATTCAGGATTATGATTATTACGTCTAAAGTGTCTTGGTACTTGGCGCTTAATACGGCGAATAATGCCCAATCCAACTGGGTTATGCCACCATGCTGTTTTTGCAGGACGAATCAAAGGAGAAAGTAGCAAAACTCTATCTACAATCGGATCTTGGCGTTTTTCAGCATATTCCAATAAGTGATGCATCCAGATTGCGCCACCCGTACTTTGTCCAATTCCTACCCAAGGTTTTGGTAACTGATCTGCATGTTTTACATATTGATAAACAGCCATCAGAACTTGTTGATAGTGATCAAAATTTTGAATACTTGCTGGTGAGCCATTGCTTAAACCATGCCCTGGTAAGTCATAGGTAATGACACTAAAGCCTTGTTCAAGAATTTCACGAATAATGGGCTGATAAATACCACTATGCTCAAGATAACCATGTAATAAGCAGACAGTACCTTGTATTTTTTCTACTTTAGGCTTAAAAACTTGCACATGTAATCGAAACAAAGGCATTTGAACATAGCCCTGCCAATGATCACATTCAAGTAAATGCAAACCATACAACTTACGGTAAGCTAGTAAATCTCGTGATGGTTCTTCTAATGTATTTAGATTAAGTGGACTTAAAACCTGTGGCGTAAGATCACGGTTAGGAACCGGCAAATCTAATTGTTTTAATACGGCAGGATTGAGAAATGGGATATCTGACATTAAGGTACCTCTCGACAATCACTTGAGCCAAACAACATGTCGCGAATTGTCGCAAGTAATTCATAATTTGCACGACGGCTATGATCGTAATTTTGCACACTTGGTTGCCAGCGTGTCAGTGGTGTTGGCATTGGAGCCACAACAGGAATGGTTTCTATACCATTTAAAGCAAATAGTCGGCGAGTACGCGGCATGTGGTATTCATCTGTAACCAACATGACCGTCGGTGCTCCACCCTTTTTCTGAAGTAATAGAGAACTAAATCTTGTATTCTCACAAGTATTCATACTACGTTTTTCTAGTAACTTTGCATCAACGCCGCGCTCTTTTAACCAAGCTTGCATATAAGGCGCTTCAACACCGCTCAGTACAATAGGAAGCTGATTTTGTTTTTCAACTTCTAAGGTTTTTTCTAGTCTCAAGCGTGTATAGCCATTAACTACAATATCTTTTCCATTTTTATCAAGCGTCAAACCACCACCTAAAACAACAATTGCATAAGGTTGTGATAACTTTTTAGATGGAGCTGGTAAAGGGTTTTTACGAACATACTCGATTTTCTGTTCAGGTTCGCTAACAGCTTTTTGATGTTCTGGCACTACAGGTTTTCGTGCTAAAAACTCGGTATATTGCTCTGTAAGGGCCTTATTTTCTGAACTATTAATAAAGAGTGCTTCATCAATTGGGCTACTTGCTTCATCAGCAGCATCAATTTCTGAGTTTTTCACGACTAAAGGAACCGTTACAGAAGCGGCTGCCTCTGAATCTTGTTCCTTTTCTTCTAAAAGAATAATTTGTTGCAAAGCCTTATAGTTTTCTTGAAGATAGGTCAGATCTGTTGTCTTTTTTTCACGTAAAGCTTTTTCAGTCAGCTTTAAATACGCTTGACGAGCAATCCATAGATTTGAACCTGGCTCTAAATTATCATGTTCACTTAATGCAGCTTGTCTCTGACTTTCAGCGGCGACTTGATTCACATCAACCGGTACAAAATAATTAAGTCCAGCTACAATTAATTTTGAATAAAACGGCGAATATAAAAAAACCACGAAACAGCCTAATAGTACAAATAGCACGGTGACTACTTGTACTAAACGTACCATTAAGTGTACTTTTGGCATAAAACTATTCCGTATGATTTTCAATTAAACCTAAACTGTTATAAAGCACAGGCTCTGGTTCTAACATAATATGGAAACGCTGTTCAACATCATGTTGTACAGCCTGATAAGTTTTCTTTACATCAGTAAGAGATGCATTGGCATAATTCACCAAAACTAATGCCTGTTTATGAAACATCCCCACCATATCGAGTTGCTTCCCTTTCCAACCCGCCTGATCAATTAACCATCCTGCTGCAATTTTAACGTTTCCACTGGCTTGAGGATAATGTGGAATTGTTGAGAATTGTGTGATTAGACGTTCAAATTCTTGAGAATTAACAATCGGATTTTTAAAGAAACTACCTACATTTGGATACTCTTTTGGATCAGGGAGTTTACTTTGGCGAATATGGATCACTTGATTTTGTAAGTTCTCAGCAGTCTGATTGTCTCCCACTGCTTGCTTCAAATCACCATAGTTAAGTTTTAAATGTGGCTGTTTAAGTAATTTAAAAGTGACATGCGTGATGATGTAACGATTCGGATCATCTTTAAAAATACTATGACGGTAAGCGAAATGGCATTCGGCTGCTAAAATTGTCTGAGTTTCTTTCAATTTACGGTCATACACTTGTACCGACTCAATAAACTCACCAACCTCAACACCATAAGCACCAATGTTTTGTACAGGTGACGCACCTACTAAGCCTGGAATAAGCGCTAGATTCTGCAAACCAAACCAATTTTGCTGAGTGCTATATAAAACAAAATCGTGCCAGACTTGACCTGCACCTACTTTAACCCGAACGAAATCATGATCTTCAGATAATACTTCAATTCCTTGAATATCAAGATGAATCACTAAAGCATTGATCTGCTGCGGCAACAACATGTTACTACCGCCCGATAACACAAGTACATTTAAATGATGCTGCTTAGCAAAATCCAAAGCTTCTTCAATATCCTGAATATTACCGACTTTTGTGTAATGTGAAGCTGTTGCATCTAAACTTAATGTATTGAATGGCTTAAGCTGTACCTGATTTTGAATTTGCATTGTGTTGAAAAACCTATTCTTAAACATTCAATTGTTTTTTTAAAATATTAACCCACGCCAAACTACTAGACTTGCATTGGTCAAGTACGCGCTCGAAGCCATCAGCACCACCATAATAAGGATCAGGTAAAGCTTGTTGTAGATATTGAGGATCATGCTCACTCATTAAAGCTACTTTTGCACGAATTTGATGAGTACCAAACTGAGAAACCGCACTTTGTAGCATGTCATGAATATCATCAAAGTTTTGGTGATCCATTGCCAAAATCAAATCAAACTCTAAAAAGTCTTGTGTTGAAAGCTGCCTTGCACGTAAAGACGACAAGTCATAACCTCTTTTTTTAGCGTGCAACTGACTACGCTGATCAGGTGCTTTATTTGGATGATAATTACTCGTTCCAGCTGAATCGACAATGACATTAAGTTGATGTGCATCACAATAATGTCTGAAAACCACTTCAGCCGTGGGAGAACGGCAAATGTTTCCTAAACAGACGCATAACACCTTATATTGTGTTTCCATTAGAAACTACTTCCAAGCATTTGAATTAAATAGAAATTAATATGGAGCATGTAAAACCCTGACAGAACTATAAATTATTGTCAGAATCAAATTGACCATTGTGACGTGTTGCATTTTGTCAAAACTCACATGGCTTGAAAAGGAAAATAATGTTTATCAATAGATTAAAAGTTGATAAATCAGTCGACAAAGTAGCTGACCTTCTAATTTTGAATAAAATAATAAAGCCCTCCGAAGAGAGCTTTTACAGCAAAGCAGACACTTACATTATTAATAATTATATGAGCTTTAAATCCTAAAACAGGATAGCAACTACTTAATGTATAACTTATGATTTACTAATACAGCTTTAGTAAAAGGTCCAAAACAATCATTTGACGTTGCTAATCAACTCAATCATTTCCTTCGTTGGCCTTAAGCTACCTAATTGCCACTGTTCAGGTGGATATTCATCTATTCGTATCCACACATGCTCTTGAAAAGCTGGATTTCCCTTTCCTTCTATCTCTACAAATAAATCTGTTATTCGTTTGAAAAGTTCAGCTTTACTATCTTTATCTAGTAAACCCTCTATAGTTTGTATATTTATAAATGGCATAATGCTACCTGAATTAAGTCTAGGTCTAAATTATAGACTCATGTTAATTGGAGCTTCCTAGAATGTCAAATATTATTCCAGATCATAGATTTTCAGTAGATGTGTGTGGAATTTTCAAAATTGCTGAGATATTGAACGATAGTTGGACGATCCTATTGTTGAGAGAAGCTTTTTACGGCGTAACGAAATTCAATGATTTTCTAGAAAATACAGGTATATCGAAGCAAATTTTATCTAATCGTCTAAAACACCTCATCCAATTAGAAATATTTGAACTATCAATTTATAAAGAAGTGGGTGTACGAGAGCGCAAAGAATACTTACTCACCCAAAAAGGTAAAAGCTTAAATATTGTTTTGCTTGCCATGCTTGAATCTGGTAGTAATTTTATTGAAGCAGATAAAGATGTTGTGAAAGTTTTTAAGAAGAATTCAGATGATCAACTCAAATTAAAGCTTGTTGATTCATCTAATCAAGTCATAGATCTTAATAATCTGGAACTGAAACTCATTCCTCGCAGAAATAAGGAATAATTTGTTCTGTTCATCTCACTTTCGTTTAACTGTAAAAAAGCCACTCGAAAGTGGCTAGTGAAAGTTTTTTAAATTTAACAGACTTTTTACAAAGCTACTCCACAAACATCTTTGGTACCAGTCGGATAAGTTTGTGTAATTTTTGATTGATCAAGTAGAAACTCAATCGAAACATCTTTATTCACATCAGTTGCTGCTAAATCATAAAAATTAGAAGTTAATGAAAAATACAAGTTATCTAGTTTGGATGGGAAAGTAGCAAAATATCCTTTGTTAACTCCATTAAAAACTAAACCAACTTGATTAGAGTTCTGATTAATATAGATACCAATTTTTTGGTAGCCATCGGAAGTACTTTCCGGAGCTAAGTTAAAAAGATCAGAAACTACCGCGCTATCATTTGAAGTCGTTTGAATATAAAAGTTATTAACCGTAGGCCCATGTTGGTACGCAACTATAAAATTCACAGCTTTACCATTCTGCATAATACCTGCTGCTAGAGCTGGGAAAATATTTACATACCCTGTATTACCTAACGTAGGAACTTTAATTTTATATTCAAACGCTACAATTCCAGAAGTTGGTATTACTTTATCCCCTCTGGTGTATAACATAGCAGATGAATCATTTGCTGCTAGAAATCGTGAAAGGTAATCTTGACTGTAAGCCGAATAAATGGGACTTTGCTGAGATGTCTTATAAGAAAACTTATTGCCTGTAATATTTGGAAACTTCTGAATAGAAGTATTACCTAAAGATTGCAATTGAGTTAGTGTCGCATCAAAGTTATAAGTACATTCTGCAAAAGTACTCCCTACTCCACCAAAGCTCATTATTGTCGCTAGTATTATCTTTTTCACATCATTATCCCGTTTTTATTTTGAAAACTTAGTATAAACAAGTAGGTAAATATTTTTATAAAATCCGATAAGTGACAAACATAAGCGTAGTTAACTATTTTGAATAACATCTCTGATTTTCTAATTAATTCATTAATTATTTTACCTTACTATTCATCCATGATAATTAAGGATTTAATGTGTTAAGAGTCCGCATTAATTAAAACAAATGCTACCGCAATCATAATTGCAAGCCCATAATTTTTTTAAATGCCAGTAATACAACTTATCAAACTAGTTTTTATTGATATATTCAGCAAACCTAAATAAAAAACTGATTTTTCAGAGCTTATATAGTTTTTAGTTAGTAATCTATTTTATCTTATATTTTCTAGAGAAAAGCCCAAATATTATGGGCTTTTAAGCAGCATGAAGACAAAAATCATTTATTTTTAAAAAGTTTATCAGTCATAGTTCTATCAATCTTGCTACGGTGCCCATTCTCAAAATATCGATCGACATGGCATAGTTTCGTTTTGGTATCACAGAACACACCATTTGAGAGTGTAAATGCTGATGTATCAAAATCGCCTTGAGAGAATGCTCTGTTGGCTTTGTGAGTTCCTAAGTATTTGGCTGTAAGTTTTTTAGATACACCCTTCTTGTCAGCACAAATATATTTGTCACAAATTACACCCTTTTTTGGTGAATAGACGCTAGAGCTAGTTTTAGCCATTACTGCGGAGCTCAGCATGAAGCAAGTACATCCAATAACACTAAGTAAAGTTTTAGAAATTTTCACTTTTTGAACCGAATAAAATTATAAATTGTTAAGACATTATATGAGTTAGCAGCCTTCAGGAAAATCTACTGAACAGTATAAATAACAAAAAGCCCACCTTTGGATGATCTTTTAAATTAATTGCATGATCTCCTTCTATCGTCTGACTCTGACCGCATGAAAGTAGTGACTATCTCATATAACACTCAACATAATCGCCTCAGAACTACTTTATTTTAAGGTGTCTTATGCTAAGTTATTTGAAGATTGAATCTTATAGAACCGTTCAACAATAATTTTCAAAAATAAGGAAATAATGTATATGAGCCATTTTCAATTTCAAACCGTCCCAAATATCATCTCTGGCTTAGGCTCTATACAAGAATTACAGAATGTTTTGTCTTCAAAAGCTTACCGTAAGTTATTACTAGTCACTGATTCTGGCATGGTTAAAAATCAATTACACCAGCCCATTCTTCAAATTTTAGATACGCTCAATATTGAATATGTTATTTATGCAGATGTTCAGGCTGACCCACCAGAACAAGTCGTTTTAGATGCAGCCAATTATGCAAAACAGCAAAATGTAGATGCCATTATTGGTTTTGGTGGTGGCAGTTCTTTAGATGTTGCAAAAGTAATTGCTTTACTCGCCCACCCCAACCAAACCCAAAGTTTGCAAGAGATGTACGGCGTAAACCAAGTAACAACAGCTCGCCTACCACTTATTTTGATTCCAACGACGGCGGGTACAGGTTCTGAAGTAACGCCTATCTCAATTGTGACTACTGGCGAGACAACAAAAATGGGAATTGTTTCTCCGGTACTATATGCCGATACAGCAATTCTTGATGCTACTTTTACTCAAAATCTTCAAGCACATATTACTGCTGCAACAGGTATTGATGCGATGGTACATGCTATTGAGGCATATACTTCTAAACACAAGAAGAATATATACACCGATATTTTAGCTAAGAATGCTTTGAAGCTACTAAACCATAACTTACCTAAAGTTCTTAAAGATGGTAATGATTTAGAAGCACGTCAAAACATGCTGTTCGGTTCAATGCTCGCAGGTCAAGCATTTGCAAACTCACCTGTTGCCGCTGTACATGCTTTAGCTTACCCATTGGGCGGTCATTTTCATTTATCGCATGGGCATACCAATGCCTTAGTGTTGGTTGAAGTATTAAAATTTAATGCGCCCAATGCAAAAAAATACTATGCAGAGCTTATGCAATGGCTCGATCCATACAGCAATGGCAGCACTGATGGCTTGTGTGATCTATTTATTGACCACATGCAGAACCACTTAGACCGTAGTGGCTTGACCTTAAAACTTAGAGATTTAGGTATTAATGAGTCGAGCTTACCTCGGCTTGCACAAGATGCCATGTTACAAACTCGCTTGCTACAAAATAATCCACGAGACATGACAGAAGCAGCTGCTTTGGCAATTTATCAGGCGATTCATTAATGACTAAACCAGTTTTAAAAACCCGTGATCAATTTAAGTTCTTTTTAGACATTCAAACACGTTGGGCAGATAACGACATCTATGGTCATGTGAATAATGTGACTTACTATAGCTACTTCGATACAGCAGCCAATGCATTGCTCATTCAGAAAACAGGTTTTGATATTCATGAAGCAAAGTCAATTGGGTTAGTGGTCGATTCAGCTTGTAGTTTTCTTCAGGAATTGTCATTTCCAGAAATTATTCAGGTAGGTGTGGCGATTGGTAAAATCGGTATGACTTCACTACGTTATGAATTGGCGATCTTTAAACAAGGTCAAGATCAAGCCTCAGCTCAAGGACATTTTGTGCATGTGTTTGTTGATCGCGAAACGCGTAAGACTGTGCCCATTTCTGAGTCAGTTCGTGAAGCTTTAAAAAGTTATTTATTATAAAAAATGGGGCAAAAAGAAAATGATCTGTTCTTTTTGCCCACCTAAATTTACATCATTGCGGGATCACTAAAAGAGTCTTCACCCGTTTCAACTCGGCCCGCAAAACGTCGGTAATAGTACGGATCACTCTGACTCATGATTTCAAAATCATACCAATGTCCCACGTCAGCCAAAGCCCAATGTTGCTTAACAACCTGTCCCGCTTTTACGGTAAGTTGTAAAGGCGTATCTTGTCGATATGCACAAGGTTTTACCGTCAATATTGCATCCTTGGTACCATCATTCATGAGTTCAACATAAACATCGCCATTGGCAATGTCATAGCACACTCGAATTTCGGGTTTAACACCACTATCAACCATACGTTGAGTATCGCCTTTAAAGTGACGATGATAGCCACTTGGACCAAGTACCCATAGGTCATAACGACCTAGGTTATCTTTTACAGCATCCCATTCGTCATCTAGAGTTTTATTCGGCTCGACAATATAACGCTTTGGAATACGGTCTAGGTTAAGTTTGTCATAGACATGGAAAACCGCTGTTTGCTGACCTGTATTAGAGAAAATCAATTGTACCTTACCATCAGCTTTACAGCGCGCGCTGGTGTGCAGTTCGTAAGGTAGCGCACGCGATAGACGTATACCACTTTGCTGAATCGGTAACTTCGTATCCGTTGGTACAGGAACAGCTGGCAAAGCTTCT
Source organism: Acinetobacter sp. ACIN00229 (assembly GCF_016106645.1). Lineage (NCBI taxonomy): Bacteria > Pseudomonadati > Pseudomonadota > Gammaproteobacteria > Moraxellales > Moraxellaceae > Acinetobacter > Acinetobacter sp. ACIN00229. Next base: position 46,996 of record NZ_JADWOM010000009.1, on the reverse strand, counting down.
TGATTTTCTCTTAATGCATCTGCCTGCACACGTGTTTGTTTACCACTCAGCTGCGGTAAAGCATCTGCATTTGGTGTTTTAAAGTTAAATGCGCTGGTCAAATCACCACACACTGCACGGCGGTACGCACTGATATTCGGCTCTTTTACACCAAAACGTTTTTCTAAGAACATGAGCACAGAGGTATGGTCAAACACTTGCGAGTTCACCCAGCCACCACGACTCCATGGGGAAATCACATATAACGGAACACGAGGACCCGGACCATAAACTCGTCCATCAGGTGTAGGCTGAGAATGGCTTCCTTCAGGCGCAGCATGATCAAAATATTCATCCTGCATATCGGCACTGCTTAATGTCGATTTGCCAGCATACTGACCATTTGCAAGTCGTGATGGCGCAGATGGTGACGGTACGTGGTCAAAGTAACCATCATTTTCATCGAAATTGATAATGAGTGCTGTTTTACTCCAAACCTCTGGCACAGCAGTTAATGCATCAATAATTTCTTGAATAAACCAAGCCCCTTGAACTGGGCTTGAAGGATCCGGATGTTCACAATAAATTGATGGAGCATTAATCCAAGACACTTGAGGTAATTTACCTTCCCGAATGTCGCGTTTAAAAGCGTCGAGATATTCTTCTGGTTTATTGCCCGGCAACGTATTTGCAATACCTTTATAAAGTGGATTTTTGGCATTATCAGTAGCCGCATCATAGGCTTTATAGGGTAGCTTTTGCCCTGTATCGGCATATGGTTTATTTGGTTCACCACCACTTGCAACAGGATAGCCAGATGCAATGTTTGCCTTTCTAAATGAACGAAATGCCCCGAGCATGTTATCGCCCCATTCATCCGGCATATTTTGATAACAAATCCAGCTTACCCCTGCTTCTTCTAATCTTTCGGCATAGGTTTTCCACGTATAACCACGATCTGCCGTAGCGGGATTACCATCAATCCAGTCCCATTCATTGTTTACAAATGAACGCTTGGTCGGTGTCGCCCCATTTGTACCAGTCAAATGAAAAGAACGGTTTGCATCTGTTCCAGTGTGCATAGAGCAATGGTAGGCATCACAAATCGTAAAGGCGTTCGCAAGTGCAAACTGATATGGAATTTCTTTTTCTTTAAAATAACCCATGGATATATCAGTTTTATGGGCTGGCCAATTTGCCATACGCCCATTATCCCAAGCCAACTGACTATCATTCCACGTATGCGGTGTACCATCTGCACGCTGCGCATTATTGGCTGTACCATCTAAGTGAAAAGGCGTTAAAACTTGCCCATTACTCCTAAGCTGCTCCCAAACACGGCGGCCACTTGGTAGAGGAATTGTAAAACGGTCAGCAAAACCTCGAACACCTTTTAACGTTCCAAAGTAATGATCAAAAGATCGGTTTTCCTGCATTAAAATAATAACGTGTTCGACATCCTGAATGGTGCCAGTTTTATTGTTTGCAGGAATTGCTAAAGCTTTTTGAATACTAGATGGGAAAGCTGCCAATGCCGCAGCACCAAAACCCATATTTAAAGAATAATTTAAAAATTTACGACGTGTAATCATGATCAGGTTCTTTTTATTATTTAAGTTTATGGAGCACAGCGCATTACAGGCTTTTTACCTGTTTCTGGTGTATTTGAATTATCATTTGCTGAGTCGTTACAACCACTCAGCAGAATCGCGCCGATTAATAAAAAATATGAATATTTGAAACAATTTATTCCAGTGCATTGCCTTTTCATTGCTATGTTCAATCCATTTAAAATCTAAAATGGCTAACATAGAAAAGTACAATGACAGTGACATGACCCAAATATTTCAATCCAGTGAAAAATATGAAAATTCTATTATTTTCATATTCTGCACCAGATCAAAACTCAGTTAAATTTAAGGCTTTAATTGAATATTTTGTAGTTCGCCATCAAAAGTTTCTATCAAACTCTTAATGACTGGCTGTTGCTGTAATAGCTCAGCGGCTCTGTGAAAGGCTTTTTCTTTACGCGCACTTTGAATGGTATATGGTGTAGATGTATTCAAAGCACCATATTCAACTGTAAATTGAGTATTCGGCCATTGCTCATTTAATGCATCAATAAGGCCTTGCTGCAATTGGGTCAGCATATTTTCATATTCTTGAGGAATATGGAAAATAGTATTGCCGCCAATTTCACCGGTCATTACACCATGTTGCGCAAGTTCTTGGACGGCTGGTGAAAGCTGGCTGTTTCTAAACCAGTATTCCCATTTTTCAAGTGTCCACTCACCTTCTAAAGCTTGAGGAGCCAGCTTCAAGATATCTTGAGGCATCAACTGACCGTTATCAGTTGCACTAGGCTCTTTTACAACGGCAACTGTTTCTGTTTGAATCATTACTTCGGCTTGTACAAATGACTGTTGTTCAATAACAGGTTCAGAAGACAAATCAGGAGTTATAGGCGCATCTTGATCAAGGGAAAATTCAGGGCTAGATGTCTCAAACAAACCTTGAGGCTCAGCAGAAAAAGCTGGTTCTGGTTCAATTTGTTTTGCTTGGGTTTCTGCCTGAACTTGTACTAACTTTTGTTCTGGTACCGGAATGAAATCTTCTTCCAGAACACTAACAGTCTCTTGAACAACTGCTGACTCAAGCCCAATCAGCTCATGATGATTTGGGTCAAATACCATTAAATCCTGATTAGACTGAGGTTCAGGTTCAGGTTCAGGTTCAGGTTCAACCATAGCGGGTTGACTAATAACTTCAACAGGCTGAATAGCACTTACAGGAGCAATATCTTGAACTTGTTGCTGTACTTGGTGATTCACCACTGCTTGTCCATTTTGTTGAACAGGCTCTGCTACTAAAATTTCATTTGGCGCTAAAGGACGGAATGCCAATAAGCGTAAAACGCACATTTCAAAACCTTGCTCTTGCGTCACGGCAAGTTGCAAGTCTGAACGACCTTTACATGCGATTTGGTAATAAAGCTGCAAATCTTGAGCAGAAATCAGCTTAGACAACTGCATGATTTTGCGATTGATTTCATCGCTATATTTCAAACTCAAATCAGGTAGATATTGCAAAATTGCCAATTCATGCAATGTCGAAATCAACTGATCAAGCACAAGTGAAACATCTAAAGCTTGATGTCTAAATTGCAATAAAAGCTGGCTTACTTTCTCACGTTGGTTCTGATGAATCGCTAAAATCAAATCATAAATAATCGTACGGTCAATCAAGCCAAGCATTTCTTTAACATCTTGATGATGTACAGAACCTTGACCATAAGCAATGGCTTGGTCAGTTAAAGATAATGCATCACGTAATGAACCTTGAGCAGATTCAGCAATTTGCCAAATTGCATCCTGATCGGCATTAATTTGCTCTTTTTCAAGAATAGCGCCAAGGTGCTTGGTAATTTCATCGACAGCTAAAGGTCGTAGAGTAAATTGCAAACAACGTGAAATGACCGTAATTGGTAACTTTTGTGGGTCAGTCGTAGCAAACAGAAACTTAACGTGTTCTGGTGGTTCTTCTAGTGTTTTTAATAACGCATTAAAAGAATGCGTAGAAAGCATATGCACTTCGTCAATCAGGTAAACTTTAAAACGACCTTGCGTTGGCGCATAAGGAACGTTGTCTAAAAGTTCACGTGTATCTTCTACTTTTGTTCTTGAAGCAGCATCGATTTCGATCAGGTCAATGAAACGGCCTTCATTTACCGCTTTACACGTTGCACAGACTTCACACGGCGTTGAAGTCACACCTGTTTCGCAGTTCAAACACTTGGCTAAAATACGTGCAATTGTAGTTTTACCTACACCACGCGTTCCTGTAAATAAATAAGCATGGTGCAGACGACCGCGTTCCAATGCACTACTTAATGCACGAGAAACATGGTTTTGCCCCACTAACTCATTGAAATTACGTGGACGGTATTTTCTAGCAAGTACTTGATACATGTATGCTCCTTTTTACAGGCATAAGCATACTTTGTTTTTAAAAGAGTGTGAACGCATAAAGCTCATATCCGTACAGATAAACTGCGAACTGACTTCTTTTCTCTACCAGAACCATTTATTTGTCTAAGGATGATCATGATGTAGCTCTTGATCAGTTACACCTTCATCCATGGTTTGGACCAGCCCTACACCATCCTTAATTTCAGCCGAATAATTTCCTTTCTCGGTAAAAATCTGCATGATCGTATAGTGATCTTTTTGACTTTGAGTAATAGTAAAGAAATTCTGATTTGGATCGCCCTGATCAAATTTTCCAGTCCACCGAACAATATCCTGGTCAACAGGTTCGATCTCTACAATTTTACCCGTGCGATTAATGCCATATTCCAACATTTGGAACTTAACAGTGTCGCCCACTTTTTTAAGTTCAATCACATTTGGATCATATTTAATGATCATACCTTTAGCATTTTTAAGCAGCAGAAAATTAACATTAGAAGGAAGCTGATCTTTTTCTATTTCATTAAAAACAATTTGTTGCCTAGACAACTTTTCCTTTTCTGATGAACTCAAATTCAGCATATTTTGACGAGAAAATTCACTCTGACTATCTGCCACTTTTGTCCCAGACTCTTGCTGACTTTCTAAAGACGACGTTAAAACAGAAGAGCTTTGCTGTGAAAAAGCAAACCAGATTAAAACTGCTAACGCCACACAAGCGATAGCAGTTCCTATTAACAATTTATTTTTCTTCATTATTTACAGCTAAAATAGAGATTAGTTATATAGAGAAATTTTCTGTGCGTTCAAGTTAATGACACTGACAGCATCAATTTTTCCTTCTTCACCTAAACGTACACCATATTTAGGGTTGTATAGGTACGGGCTAGAGTAAAAATTAATATTATTACCGCCCATTGCTGTACTCCCCAAAGGATGAGCAAAGCCTGAACCAATATTGGTTGAACCATTATGGTACAGGCCAAGATTATGCCCGACTTCATGGCGCATGGCCGCGAAAGAACAACCTGCAATATCATTTGCGCCAATCATGTTATATGCAGAAGCATTGATCCAAGCCCAACCACAGCCACCGTCACCAGGTTCATTACCTTGATAATAAACACCGTCTGCCAATACACGTTTACGCTCATTTTGTACCGTCGTGTCATCTCGTCCAGTCGAGATTGCTTCTTTTAAAGTGGTAGCAGGGATTTTATAAGTTATATAACCCACATCTCTTAAGTAAAAACGTGCATTCGAATTTTCAGCGGTTAAATTTGTTAGATTTACACCTTCAATCATTCTAAGTTTTGCAGCGCTCTCACCTAAAATTGAGTTTACTTCTGGACTAGAAACTAACAACATATCAATTGTATAACTGTCTACTGTCCAGCCTTGAGCGGTGTAAATAAAACGGCGATTTTCACCATTTTTAATTGCAGTCGACAAACCATTAGCAGCATTAATATAGGTGTCTGCCGATGCATTCGACACAATAACCACCTTATCCCCGACTTGAGCTTGAGCTGGTAGCTGCAAAGTCGGCTGCCAATTTGATGTAGAAAGTTTTACCTTTAAAGTGGGCTGAGTCATATTCGGTAAAGTTGCAGGGATTGTTGCCGTTGAATCAATTACCTTTGTTGGTGAAGAGATCAGCTGCCAATATCCTTTGTCGCTTACATACATAAACTCATATTGATCGCCTGTTTTAAGTGTTAAGGTCGCTTGGCTATTAATATTGGTATTATTAATTTTTGCAGACCAAGTCGCTGTAGACTTGATAATAATTCTATCCCGATCACTTGCAGTGGTAGGCAAAGTGAAATTGGAAACCCAATTTCCATCTCCAAATGAAACTTCCGTTAGCGGGCTACTTACCGCGGCTAAAGATGTTCCGATTTGCTGAACATTTAGCTTCTGAGGTTTTATATATTCTGGAACCCATTTTCCTAAAGCAGAATAATATTTAAACCAATATTCAGATCCATTTTTTAATGTAAAACTGCTTGGAAATAGTAAATTTGTTTTATCAATCTCTGAGCTTACACTTGCTGTAGAAACAACTTGTACGGTTGTTCCGTCACGTACATCACTCGGTAATGCAATGGTTTGTGCCCATTTGTCATTTTGAATAAGTACTTTTTGCATTGATGCAGTTGTTAATGGAACGACTTCATAAGTCGCACCATTGGTAGGACTCACTGTTGCTAACTGAGCGATCCATTTATTTTGACTGCTATTAAAGATAAATTGATAAACATCTCCACTATTTATTTTTAAAACCTCTAACGGAATATTGGTATTAGAAGTATCTAAATAACTACTATAGGCGGCACTAGAACGAACTGTAATCTTGTCCGAATTATTAGCGCTTGCCGGTAAAGAGAGATTCTTGACCCAATTCCCATTTGCTAAAGAAAATTCTAAATCTGAATAACCAGATGGAATTGATCCACTATTATTATTCTGATTTGGTGAAAGTACAGTTGCGGCATATACAAGTGAAGACGCAACAATTGCTCCAATAATGAGTGATGTTTTTAATTTAAAATTCACAGCAGCCTCTTTTATTTGTTTTTAGATTTTCGAATAGCAGGTTAACAAACCATTTTTTTACAGTCAATTTTCGATCAATGCATTTTTCATTAAATTTCAATTACATGAATATTGAATCATTTTGAAATAAAAACATGAAACCTATTAAAGAATAGTTTGTTTATGAGAATTAAATAACTAAATTTATTATAAAGAAAATATTAAAAAAGATATTTAAGGATAAAAAGAAAGATCATCTCTCTTTTTATCCTCTATTTTGAGTTTCTTAATTTACTTTCTTTGGAAAGCTAAACCAGACAAATACAGTTAAAAGGAAGAAACAAATGGCGGAGATTGTAAGCACCCAACTATGCGCATAGCTAAAAGCTTGCTGAGCAACTGCAATCAATTGCCCTCCCAAAGGGCTTTCAAGGTTAGAAGCTAATTGCATGGTTTCACCAATCGAGATACTCGCTTTTTCAATTAAGTTCGACGGAAGCTCTGCTGGTAAAATAATTGAGCGGCTATAAAACCAAGATAACATTAACCCGAAAATAGCGACGCCTAAACCAGCTCCAAGCTCATAGGCCATACCTTCAATCGCACCTGCTGCACTTGCCTTTTGAGGTGGAACGGATGACATAATGGCGGCAGTTGAAGCCAGTAAGGCAATCTCAATGCTAAAGCCTAAAAAGACCATACACGTCCACGCTAAAAAGTGATCGGTCGAAAAGTTAAGCTGGGCAAGCCCCCATAGACTAAATCCACTTATTAAAATACCAACAGTAGAAACAAGTCTAAGTCCCCACTTATTCAAGCAAATACCAGCTAATGGACCACCTAAACTAATCGCGATCATGAATGGAATAATAAACATGGCTGCCTGTAATGGTGAAAACCCATGTACAAACTGCAACTCTTGAGACAAGAGTAATTCAAACCCAACCAAAGCAATCATGGAAACCACAGCCATGACAATGCTGGTAGAAATCACTGGATGTTTAAATAACTCCAGATCAATCATTGGCGTGGTCGTTCTTTTTTGGCTTCGAATGAAGTGAATTAAAGTACTTATACCCACTACAAACATCACGACTGTGAGTACTGAGAAGTTGTACATCGCCGATTTGATTGAATAGATCAGGCTTAAAATGGCTACAACCAAAATTAAAGCTTGCCCTAAGTTAATTGGCTGATCAGTTTTCTCTTGTTGTTTTGGAATGATCATCGCGATCATGACCAGAACGACTAAAATAATCGGGATATTGATAAGGAATACTGCTCCCCAATGGAAGTGTTCTAGTACAAAACCACCAACCAATGGACCAAAAGCTGCTCCACCACCACCCACTGTAGACCAAAGACCAAGTGCAAAATTTCTCTGCTTCTCTTCGGTAAAAGCATTACGAATGCCTGATAAAGTGGCAGGAATAAGCATCGCTGCCCCTAGACCTAAAACAGCACGGGAAGCAATTAGCGCGTAAGCTGTTGGAGAAAAAGCCGCAGCTAAGGAACTGACTCCAAAAATTGCAGTTCCAATAAATAATAATTTTTTAAAGCCAATACGATCACCAAGTGCACCCATCGGCAAAATCAAACCCGCCATAATCAGTGAATAAATATCAATGACCCATAAAAGCTGATTGGCAGTTAAATTCAATGCTGCACTTAAAGATGGTGTTGCAACATGCATCACCGTTGCATCAATAGTAACTGGTAAATATATAAGGACGATAATTGTCAGGATTAACCATTTTTTTTGCATAACGCTCTTCAATATCCAAAACTTGGACATGTGTTCAAATCATGGTTATTATATACACAATTGGACACTTGTCCAACTTTTAGTTTTAATGTAATTTGTGTCGAATTCAGTCAGGTGAAAGAAACATGGCCTATCTTAATCGCGATCAACGCAGAGAAATGATTCTGCAAGCAGCCATGCAAGTTGCTTTGGCTGAAGGTTTTACAGCCATGACGGTACGCCGAATCGCAACAGAAGCACAAACATCAACCGGACAAGTTCACCACCACTTTTCTTCGGCCTCTCATTTAAAAGCTGAAGCTTTTTTAAAGCTCATGGAACAGCTTGACGAAATTGAACAAACCCTAAAAACGACTAGCCAATTTCAAAGGCTATTCATCTTATTAGGCGCAGAAAATATTGATAGACTTCAGCCCTACTTACGCTTATGGAATGAAGCTGAACTCTTGATTGAACAAGATGTTGAAATACGAAAGGCTTATAACCTTGCCATGCAGAATTGGCATCAAACAATTGTGCAGGCCATTGAATCTGGTAAAAAAGAAGGTGAATTTAAAAATATATCTAATTCAACAGACATAGCTTGGCGACTCATTGCCTTTGTATGCGGATTAGAAGGTATTTATCAACTTGGTTTACAAGGTTTAGCTGAAGAAGACTTCAAGCGTCATACCGAAGCAATTATTCGCCTAGAATTATTATAAATATAGAAGCTGGCATTCATTAGAATACCAGCCTTACAACACTAAAATTAGAACCAACCTTTACGGCCTTTTAAAATTTGGTCAGTGCAACGTAAGGCTTCTTGAGTAAGCCCCCACAAACGGTAATCACCCGTGATTGAACCAATTTGAAAGTTATGAGTATAGGCAAAACTCAGGTCGCGCTCAGGGTCGCACCACGCCCCTGAACCATTGTAACCAATATGCCCAAAGCCATTTTTAGCGCGTTTACCCATGGTAATAATGCGGTGATATCCTAAACGCCAATTCATCGGAATTGGCATGACACGATCACGTGCATAACTTTGAATGGCTCTGAGTTCTTTAAATACTTCTGGGCGAATAAGTTGCTGTCCATCCCACTCACCGTGATTTGCCAGCATGGCATAAATTTTAGCAAGACTATTTGCAGTAAACGTACCGTTCGCCGCCGGAATGACTGCTTGCAATCCCTCATCACTAAAGAAACTAAAATGCTTCATTCCTTTTGGAATCATGGCATCCTGAAAATCTTGTGGGTCTTGTCCAGTCCATGTAATCATTTTTTCAGAGAGTGAACTCTTGCGTGCTTGAGGCTTTTTAGGTTTTGCAACTTGGGGAGCCGCTGGTTTTTCAGGTTTGGGTTGAATAATTAAACGTGCTACACGGTCTAGCTCACTTGCAGGCGTACCAAAATAAGCGCCGTCTAACTGCAAAGGCTCAACGAGATATTTTTGCATGAGCTGATCTAAAGATTGACCAGTTGCTTTTTCAAGTACTCCACCGACAAGCCAGCCAAATGTTAAAGCTTGATACGCATTGCCTTCTCCGGCAAGGAATCTAGGCTTAGTCGCTGCAATTACATTTAACATATGAGACCAGTCGAGCATTTCCCTCGCACTTTCGATGATATTCCGAATATCAAACATACCGCTTTGATGACTTAGCACATGACGTAAAGTCATTTGCTCTTTACCATTTTGAGCAAACTCAGGCCAATAAGTCGCAATCGGTTTGTTGTATTCTAAAAAACCTTCACTTACTAAAATATGCGCTAAAGTTGCGAGTACGCCTTTACCTGTAGAGTAGCAAACTGCCAAAGTTTCAGGTTGCCAAGCTTCATTTTGTGATTTAAGACCGGTGTAGATATCTACAACTTTCTGGCCTCTAAAATAAACTGCTAATGCAGCTCCACCTTGTCCTGTTCTAGCATCTTGAAGACGGCTAAATTGGTGAGCTAAATCAATAAAACGTTCATCTAAAATACCGTGATAGTTATGGGTATCGGCCAGTAAAATTTCTTTAATCACATGAAGTTCCTTGCATTTTTTGTTATTTTGCTCAAAAGCAGCCCAAACATCTGTTCAGGCTGCTGATATTTTTATAATGCTTTTACAGTTCCTGCAACATGCGGTTTTTGCGATTTCGCATTACGAATCAAGAAATCAGTTTTTTTATCTGCATTGGCCGTTAAAAACTCAACTTTTGATGGCAAGAACATTGGCAGCTTAAACCACACATCTGCTTCATAAGCATTTGGTAATTCGAGGTTTGCTAGTGCTTTAGCTTTGCTCCACATACCATGCGCAATGGCCTGTTTAAAGCCAAATGCTTTTGCTGTAATAGCATGAATATGAATTAAGTTAAAATCACCAGACACTTTCGCATAACGGCGGCCTGTGTTTTCTAAAATATCCCACTCTGCTTTTGGAACATAAGCTGGAGCTTGTTCTTCTTTGGCTTTCTCACCCACTCTTTTCTCGACTTTTTGACGAGATAAATAAGTCGTTAAGCCTTCCATCACCACTTCATTGCCAACTTTTGCCGTGGTAATAAAGTCAAACTGAACACCTTTATCATGCGGTTTTAGTTCCCCAAATTTGCATGACAAGGTTAGTTTTTCAGTTACCCCAATTGGTCTGGTTTGTTTAATCTGATTACGAATATGAACCAAACCTAAAATTGGAAATGGAAATGCTTCTGCCGTCATCATGTGCATTTGCAAACTTTGAGAAAGAACAGCCAAATAAATTGCCGGTACAAAGCCATTATTTTGAAAGCCACATACTTCGTTATAAGCTTTAAGATGACTCTGATCAATTTCTAGAGTATCTACTACATATTCAACTTGCGGTAAGATTTTTGGACCTTTCGGCTTTTTAAAAATTAAACCTTGTACCACTTTTGGGTAAGCTAATGCCGCTTTTGGTAGCTGGCTAAAATGACGAGTATTCATACCTAACCTTTTATAATTTATAGATTCTTGAATAAAAAAGGGATGCACAAGCACCCCTTTTTAGCTAAAAGTGCTTAAGCGCCCAACAAGCTTTGACCACATACACGTACAACGTTGCCGTTTACACCAGTAGATGCAGTTGATGCAAACCATGCAATCGTTTCTGCTACATCAACAGGTAAACCACCTTGTTGCATTGAGTTCATACGGCGACCAGCTTCACGAATTGCAAATGGAATTGCCGCAGTCATTTGAGTCTCGATAAAGCCAGGTGCTACTGCGTTAATGGTAATACCATTTTTTAAGATAGGCGCAGTAAATTTCACTAGACCAATCACACCAGCTTTTGACGCAGCATAGTTTGTTTGACCAAGATTACCAGCAATACCACTAATTGATGATACACAAACAATGCGGCCGTTTGCATTTAGACCATCGTTTTCTAACAAGTAGTCATTTACACGTTCAGCAGCAGACAAGTTAATGTTAATTACTAAGTCCCAAAGCTCTGGCTTCATGTTTGCCAAAGTTTTGTCACGAGTAATACCTGCGTTATGAACGATAATATCTAAACCGCCTTGTTTTGCCGCAGCAGTTTTAATTTTTTCGCCCGCATCAGCAGCAGTAATGTCAATTGCCAATGTAGAACCACCAATGTCAGCAGCTACACGGTCAAGGTCAGCTTGTTGTTGTGGTACGTCTAAACAAATAACATGAGCGCCATCACGTGCAAGCACATGTGCAATTGCCTCACCAATACCACGGCTCGCACCAGTTACTAATGCAGTTTTACCAGCAAGCGGTTTCGCCCAGTCAACATCAACTACATCTGCTTTAGAAATACGAACAACTTGACCAGACACATAAGCTGAACGTGGAGAAAGCAAGAAACGTAAAGTTGATTCAAGGTTTGCAGCAGCACCTTCATCAACATAGACCACTTGCGCAGTAATACCCTTTTTAAATTCTTTACCTACAGATTTGATAAAGCCTTCAAGTGCACGCTGAGCAATCGCTTGTTTTACAGTTTTTGCAGTTTCAGGAGTTGTACCAATCACAATCACTCGACCAGAAGTCGCAACTTGACGTGCAATCGGGTTAAAGAATTTATAAAGTTCGTTTAACTGTTCTGAGTTTTGAATACCAGAAGCATCAAATACAACTGCTTTGAATTTTGATTCTTTGTCGCCTGCATTGAATGGGCGTAAATTTAAACCAACTTTTGCAGCTTCTTGTTGTAATGCAACATTATTGCCTACATAGCTGTCAGCATGAATATTGCTAAGTACTTGTGCAATCGCACCAGACAATACACTTGACGGCGCTGCGCCAACCAATACTGCACCATTCACTACTGGCTGAGCACTTTCAAAACGCTCTAATGCAACTGGTGATGGTAAACCCAGATTTTTAACAACGAATTTACCAATAGGAGATTGTGTAAATGCTTGGTATTGATCAGTCATGATTATTATCTCTCAAAGAAATGAATTTTCTACGACAGGCTTCATTATGTTATGAGATGAATAGCAACAATATGAAATCAGTCGTTCATTAGAGTTACTCCAAATCATACTTGAGTTCATCTTTGGATGTCTTGACCTGAATGCTATCTACAATGTCATTCTAGTCAATACAGGTCTATTTGAATTGTGTTAATGTAGCTTATAAGAATATCGTTAATATGCTTGGAAAAGCCTTATGAGCAAGACAACTCAAGAAAATCCAGCAGTCGAGAATTCTGCTGAGGAAAAAGTGTCAAATACATCAAAGCCGGCTTCTAACACGGCTAAGCGTAACAGCACAACTCCTAAAGCAGCAACTAATACTCCAAAAACGACACGTACTCGTTCAACGACTGCACCTGCACGTAGCCCTCGTAATAAGAGCGCTGCTACAGCAACCCCATCTACATCTTCAAATGTAGCTGCAGCACCAAAAGCAACAAAAACCAAAACTTCTGTTCAACAGGATAAAACCATGAGCCAAAACACTGTTCGCCGCGTTGCAATTATTGGTGGCAACCGTATTCCATTTGCACGTTCAAATACTGCTTATTTTAAAGCGTCTAATTCTGACATGCTGACAGCAGCATTGAATGGTTTGGTTGAGCGCTTTAACTTACAAGGTAAGCGTATTGGTGAAGTCGTTGCGGGTGCTGTTTTAAAACATAGCCGTGACTTCAACATGACTCGTGAAGTTGTATTGAGCACAGATCTTGCTCCTGAAACTCCTGCTTATGACATTCAAATTGCTTGTGGTACAGGTTTACAAGCAGCTTTTGTTGTTGCAAACAAAATTGCACTTGGTCAAATCGATGTAGGTATTGCAGGTGGTGTAGACACAACTTCTGACGCACCGATTGCTGTAGGTGATGGTTTACGTAAAGTTTTACTTGAGCTCAATGTTGCTAAGACTGGTAAAGACCGTCTCAAAGCATTAACAAAAATTGATTTTAAAAAGCTTCTTGATGCACCAAGCAACGGTGAACCACGTACTGGCCTTTCAATGGGTGAGCACCAAGCAATTACTGCTTTAGAATGGGGTATCACTCGCGAAGCGCAAGACGAGTTAGCTGCAAGCAGCCATCAAAAGCTTGCTGCTGCTTATGAACGTGGTTTCTTTGACGACTTAATCACTCCATTCTTAGGTCTTAACCGTGACAACAACTTACGTGCAGACAGCACAGTTGAAAAACTTGCTAAATTGAAGCCAGTTTTCGGTAAAGGCGAAACTGCAACAATGACAGCAGGTAACTCAACTCCGTTAACTGACGGTGCTTCTGTTGTATTGCTTGCATCTGAAGAATGGGCAAAAGAAAACGGTCATGAAGTTTTAGCTTATCTTTCTTTCTCTGAAACAGCAGCTGTGGACTTCATTGGTAAAAACGGCCCTAAAGAAGGCTTATTAATGGCTCCTGCTTATGCAGTACCTCGTATGCTTAAGCGTGCAAACCTTAAACTTCAAGATTTCGATTTCTACGAAATCCATGAAGCATTTGCATCTCAAGTGTTGTCTACGTTGAAAGCTTGGGAAGATGAAAAATTCTGTAAAGAACGTCTTGGTTTAGATGCACCTTTAGGTTCAATTGATCGTTCTAAACTGAACGTAAATGGTTCATCTCTAGGTGCAGGCCATCCATTTGCTGCAACTGGTGGTCGTATCTTGGCAACTGCTGCTAAATTGATTAATCAAAAAGGTTCAGGCCGTGCATTAATCTCGATCTGTACAGCAGGTGGTGAAGGCGTTGTAGCAATCGTAGAGAAATAATTTTACGATTCACCTTTAAAAAAAAAGCACCCTGATGGGTGCTTTTTTAGTTTAATAACTTAATTTTTAATGAAGTGATGCAGCTTTAGCATCAGGGAAAAATTTGTCTTCGATATGGTCATAACACCACTGGAAAATAAAGGTATAAACCAAAATACATAAGGTTAAACCAATATCTAAAATAAGTGCATCAATCACACTCATCTGAAGCATATATGCAATCATCGGTACGGTTGCAATTAACAAGCCACCTTCAAAGCCAATCGCATGTAAAATCCGCACAGGGATTGTTCTTTCCCAATTATATTTATGCTCTACTTTTTCGAAATAATGGTTAAAAATCATATTCCAGAAAACTGAAACAACTGCCATAAACACACCGAGTGTTCCGGTTACGTCCATCGGCATATCAAAAATAAAACTTAATGCAATCGCAATGATGACCAATAAAATTCCTTCATAACTGATTGCATGAATGAGTCTTCTCTTGGAAATCAACATTTTTAAATACTCAATAATAACTTGGATAATGTGCATTTTATTTTTATAATATTGATTAATCCAATCAGGTTCTTTCAGTTTTTTTGACAGATGAATATTAATCAAGAACAACTACTCATGTTTCAGGCCGTGATTGAAACCGGCTCTTTTTCAGCAGCAGCACGTAAACTTGGAAAAGTTCCTTCGGCTGTAAGCATGTCTATTGCCAACTTAGAAATTGATCTGAACTTGACTTTATTTGACCGTAAAGGCCGTGAACCCGTCCCTACTGACGAAGCACGGGTGTTATACGAAAAGACATCTCAGCTTTTAATTGAGATGAATCAATGGAAACAGCATGCTCACGCGTTAAGTACAGGGTTAGAAGCCAATTTAACTCTTGTGATTGTCTCTGAACTTTTACACACCAATTGGACCGACTATATTTGTCTTTTAGAAAGTCGTTTTCCAGACTTACAAATTAATATTGTGTCTGCCCCTCAAGAAGATGCACTTCAAATGTTATTAGATGGGTCTGCCCAACTTGCATTGATGTTTGAACGCGAACACCTAGATAACAGAGAACAATTTGTAGAACTTAAACGTGAGGCTCTAATTCCGGTTATTTCAAATAGCCATCCCCTTGCAAGTCAAAATCAGGTTTCTTATGAACAAATCCTTACTACACGACAAATTGTAGTTGCAAGCCGAGATGAAACTTTAAAACCTGAATTGCTATTTTCGAAACATTACTGGCGTACAGACAACCACCACTCTGCTTGTTTAATGATTTTACGCAATCTAGGTTGGGGTGTTCTTCCTCAAGAAATGTTTAAAGAAAACCCTGAATTAAAAAATAAGCTTAAAGTATTGGATTTATTAGATTTCACCCCAAGATTTGAATATTACGTCGACTTAGTGTGGAGCCGTGAAAGTGAACTCGGTGCGGCTGCCAGATTTCTAATTGAATATATCCGTAAGCAACGAATACAACAGACACCTTAAAATTATTTCAATTGAGATGCAGAACCTAAACGTTTTTCTTTGAAATATAACAATTGATATATCGACAGCATGAATAGACTTTGTGCTATAAAAGAAAACATAAGATTTATTACTGAAGATGTTGAATATCAATGACTCATACAGCACTTGACCAATTAAAAACATTAACGACCGTTGTTGCCGATAGTAGTGACCTTGATGCAATTCGTAAATTTCGTCCATTAGACGCGACGACAAACCCTTCATTAATTACGGCAGCAGCAGAACAACCTGAAAGTAAAGAGCTGATTGAAGATGCTTATTATCAAGCCAAAGAAGAAGGCTATAGCAACGATGAGTTAATCGAAAGAACCATTGATATTTTGACTGTAAAATTTGGCGTAGAAATTTTAAAACTCATTGAAGGCCGTGTTTCTACAGAAGTTGATGCTGCCCTTTCATATGACACTGAAGCAACCATTCAAAAAGCACATGAATTATGTGAACTTTACAAAGGTTATGGTATTGATCAGTCACGCATTCTGATTAAAATCGCGTCAACTTGGGAAGGTATTCAAGCTGCTAAAGTACTTGAAGCTGAAGGGATCGCTTGTAACCTCACTCTCCTTTTCGGTTTGCATCAAGCTCAAGCTTGTGCAGATGCTAAAATAACTTTAATTTCACCATTTGTAGGCCGTATTTTAGACTGGTACAAAAAGGCTGAAGGCGTAGATGCTTACCCAATCGAAAAAGACCCGGGTGTGGTTTCAGTTAAGAAAATCTACACTTACTACAAACAGCAAAATATTCCAACTCAAGTGATGGGTGCGAGCTTCCGTAGCATTGATCAAGTGCTTGGACTTGCAGGATGTGATTTGCTAACGATCTCTCCTGGTCTACTTACCCAGCTTGAGCAAGATACGCGTACAGTTGATGCGGCTCTTGATGCGACTAAATCAAAGCAAGCAGAGGCTATTGTTAGACCAGCTCAAAATGAACAAAGTTTTAAAGATGAACTTAATCATGACTTAATGGCATTCCAACTTTTACAAGGTGGTGTTGATGGCTTTATTAAAGCCCGTGACCAATTAAGTTTTTTATTACGTCAATCTTTCGGAATTGATGCGGAAATTAAACCTTAAAAAACTGCACTTTTCATACAAAATCACCGATTTTTGTTATCATGGCAAAAATCGGTTTTTTATTGGGTTTCTCGTGTTCGGCATAACAGATATAACAACATATATTATTGGTACATTCCTAATTGTGTTATTGCCAGGACCCAACTCTCTATATGTGATGTCAATTGCTTCACGTTACGGCATTAAAACTGGATATATGGGCGCATTAGGTATTTTTACTGGCGATCTCATTTTAATGCTGTGTACCGTACTAGGGGCTGCGTCTCTACTTAAAGCATTTCCATGGGTATTTGTTATTCTTAAATTAACAGGTGCACTTTACCTATCTTATTTAGGTTTTAAACTCTTACAAGGCAGTATTCAACGCTGGAAACAACGTAATCAACCACAACCAGAAATGGCTGATTTACCCGCTTTAGATAAAGTTCATCCTTATAAAACAGCACTCAGTATTAGTTTACTCAACCCTAAAGCGATTTTATTTTTCCTATCTTTCTTTGTTCAATTTGTTGAACCTGACTACGCCTACCCCGCTTTAAGCTTTTTAATTCTAGCGGTTATTTTACAGGTGATTAGTTTTAGCTATTTAACTGCATTAATCTTCTCTGGAATTAAACTTTCAGCATTTTTTAAACAAAACCATAAAATTGCAGCGAGTAGTATTTTTTTAGTCGGAATTTTATTCTTCGGATTCGGTCTAAAACTAGCAACCTCAACAATCTAATCATCTTTAC
The DNA here is from genome assembly GCF_016106645.1 of Acinetobacter sp. ACIN00229. Classification (NCBI taxonomy): domain Bacteria; kingdom Pseudomonadati; phylum Pseudomonadota; class Gammaproteobacteria; order Moraxellales; family Moraxellaceae; genus Acinetobacter; species Acinetobacter sp. ACIN00229. The sequence continues at coordinate 29,199 of NZ_JADWOM010000009.1, read as the reverse complement.
CTATCCATTTTTGCACTATAAAGTTAAAACATGATGAGCTGTTAAAATGCCAGCATGCCATCTGTTTTAACTTCATTGAGCACAAAAAATGTTCTGACTTGTCTTACTCCAGGTAAGGCAATAATCTTTTCACTATGGAATCGGTTAAACGCAGCTAAATCTTTAACACGAATTTTTAGAAAATAATCGACTTCTCCCGCTACCAGATAACACTCTAAAACATTTTCCAAATCACCTGATGCTTGTTCAAATGCCTGAAAGCTGTCTGGGGTTGAGCGGTCTAAAACCACACCAACGAGTACCACCGTATCACGCTGCACCATGCTTGGATTGATCCTAGCGCGTACATCTAAAATTGCCCCAATCTTAAAAAGACGCTGAGTATGATTCCAACAAGATGACGTACTTATGCCTACGAGCTTAGCCAATTCGGCATTACTTAAGCGTCCATTTTCTTGTAATGCACGCATAATTTTCAATTCGAGTGGTGATAAATTTTCAGCTTGCTCTTCCATAAAACGATATCCCAAATTTAGTGTTATTTATGGAAGGAATAATATCATTATTCAATATTTTAAAAATATTATTTCCATTTTATATTAAAAATAGAAAGCACCTTCTTTAAAAAAATTGTTAGATTTAGCGAGCTGAAAACAAAGGCAGAAACATATTAATTTTTCAGGGATTTAGAACATTTAGCTATGCAAAAGATTCTTCAAGATTTTTCTATTCCAGCCGTATTCGCGGGTTTCATTACCTTTCTTATTGGTATTAGTGTTTCGGCTATTTTAGTGATTCAGGCTGCCCAAGCTTTAGGTGCTTCACCTGAACAAATCACCTCATGGTTTTGGGCTTTAGGTTTGGGTCTTGGTTTATCAGGCCTTATTCTTTCGTGGAAATTTAAATACCCTGTAGCAACTGCATGGTCAACCGCTGGTCTCGCTTTAATTATTGCAACTGGTGGTGGATATAGCATAAATGAAGCAATTGGTGCTTTTTTAGTGGTTGGTGTACTGACAGCGATTTTAGGTTTTTCTGGAATTTTTCAAAAAGCGCTTTCCTATATTCCGCAAAGCTTGACCAGTGCCATGCTTGCAGGCGTTTTACTTAAATTTGGTATTTCACTTTTCGCAAGTTTGCAAAATGATTGGGTATTCGTTTTATCTTTACTCGTCATTTATATCATTACAAAAAGATTATGGCCGCGTTATAGCATCGTGTTCACAGCACTTGCTGGTGTTGTGCTCTGCCCTATGTTTTTAGACTTTCATATGCCTACACTGCACTGGTCTTTGGCTAAACCTGTTTGGATTAGTCCTGTCTTTAGCTGGTCAGCTCTTTTGGGCTTAGCCTTACCTCTTTTTGTGATTAGTATGGCTTCGCAATATTTACCCGGCATTGCCATGATTAAAAGTTATGGCTACAAACCACATGTTAACCAACTGATTGGCTGGACAGGTTTAACCCAAGTTTTGCTTGCACCTTTTGGTTGCTATAGCGTTAATATTGCTGCGATTAGTGCAGCTGTATGCCTTGACGATCAAGTTCATCCTGACCCAAGTAAACGCTATATTGCTGGCATAAGCTCTGGTTTTTTCTATGCATTGATGGGACTATTTGCAGCAACACTGACAAGCTTGCTCATGTCTTTTCCCCATATCTTTATTGTAGCTTTAGCTGGCATCGCATTACTTGGTACCATTAGCCATAACATTGCGCTTGCCTTTGGCCCTGTTGAAGACCGTGAAGCTGCATTATTTACCTTCTTATGCAGTGCTTCGGGCATTCAATTTTTTGGTATTGGCTCAGCCTTTTGGGGACTTATTGTCGGTCTTATTGTGTTTTTAGTACTTAAATTTAAGGTCAAAAAAAGTTAATAAAAAAACGTTCATAGCTCCTTTTTCAATGCTATGAACGCTTTTCAATCTTATTTTTATAACTCTCTTACTACCACTGATTTTGCCATTTTGTCATGCCAACCTTGTTTTTTAGCATCAAATGCGACCCAAAAAAGACCAATACCAAATACTAAAATTGACGGAATATAGCCAACATATCGAATGATACTCTGCGTGACTGTTAACTTATTACCTGTTTTTTCATCTAAAACTTTTAATCGCATCAATCGTTTACCCGGCGTTCCTGCAAAATACAGCCAACATAAAACCGAATACAATAAAGGAAATGCATAGTTCACAATCAAATCGAACCAATAATTTTGTGGCTTAGTACTTAAACCTGTGGCAAAGACTAAGTCGTAATCCCCTTGATAAAAAATCCATGCTGCAGGAATAACAGCCAAAAAAAGAATAAGAGTATCAATGATCATTGCACCAAATCTTAACCAGAACCCTGCATACTCATACTTATAAGTCATGCTCACCTCGCTTTGTTATTGTTTAATAGCTAAAAACGCTTTTACAATTTTACTTTAATCCTAAATGAAACTTTTTTATTTTTAAATACTTAAATAAAATTAAAATATTCTACTTTTATATTTTATTGTAATAATTCCGATCAAAAAAAACGTTATTGCATAAATACTCATCAAAAAAACTCATATTTTTAGAACTGAATTTTTTCATTTCAGTTCTATTGGACAATTTTACAGGAAATTAAAATACAAACTCATATTATATTTATTTCCAAAATAAAATATCTAATTTAAACTCTTTCTTTAATAATAATGCTGCAAATAATAGAGCTAATCCAATAATAATCAAAAAAACACTTAAACTGATTACTCCATAAACAATAGCTACACTGCCTAATATAGCTAAAACATAAAATATAATTACACTGAATGTCGGCATTTCAATTTATCCCACTACTTAAAATAAAAGCAATTTATTCTATCGAGTTTATAAACGATTGCTGTTTTCAAATGTTGGCTACACCATTAATTTGTATCATCATACAATAATCATGTTATTAAACATATTTAGTGTTACTTTGCTTTAATAACAAGTGATGTAGTTCACATAATTTTTATTTAATTTCAAAATAATGTTTTTCAGTGACGAGCTTAATTTTTAGATTTTTATATAAGCGTTCTTTTGAGTCTTCAAGTGAAGGGACAACTTTTTCTGCAAATTTATCTTCGGTCATCAGTCTGGCATAAGTTTTATAGCCAATAACTAACTTTTCGGGTTCTTTACCTGTTTGACGGAACTCTTCAATAAGTTTATTAACTTTCTTTGCTGTTAAATCAGCCATCTTCCTCACTCTCCCCTTAATTCATTATTTTGTTATACGTTTTCTATATGACAGAAATATGAACAGTAATTTTTTGTAATTTTCATGTAAATATTATCAATTATTTAGCAATACCACCTAAACGCCATCTCAACCAATAGAAAAATAAACACAAGCCAATGATTTAAAATAAATTTATTTAATTTTCCCTTCCTGTGACTGAATAGATGTTTACCGTGAATGAAATATGTTAATCTTTAATTAATAAATGCTTCATACATATAACAACTGTAAATAAGAGGAATAACATTATGAATTACCAACATATTATTGTACCAGTCGATGGTTCGGAAATTTCGTTAGCAGCAGCAAGACAAGCAGCTCATATTGCAAAAGCTTTTGGGAGCAAATTGACCGCGATTAGCTTAGTTGCGGTAGATCCTTTTAGCGGTGTAGATTTTTATTACATCTCACCTGTTGTAAAAGATTATTTTGTTGAAGCACGAGCAAATGCAGAAAAAACACTCGCTAAAGTAAAAGCTTTATGTGCTGAAGAAGGTATTGATGCCGAAACTCAAATCATCCAAGGTGAAATCTCTTCAGACGGTATTTTGAAAGCTGTAGAAGACTTAGGTTCTGATTTGATTGTGATTGGCTCTCATGGTCGTAAAGGCTTCCAAAAACTTATTCTGGGTAGTTTTGCTCAAGATGTTTTAAACAGTACCAAAATTCAGGTATTGGTTGTAAAAGAATAAACTTTTTAGATGCAAAAAAACCCAATCCAACGATTGGGTTTTTTAATAAAATAGATTGCATAAATTTTACACTAATCAAAAACCCAGCTAGAATAGTTTCTTATTCTTCCAATTTCGTGAGTCACGCCAATGAAGTAAGTCTTTTTTCTCATCAATTTTTCTTTTTTTTGATGTGCAAAATAGACTATTTTTTTGTGATTTAACGTCTCTGCTTAAAACTACTTTTCCTATTTTGTACATCCTGTATTTATGAGGTTTTTTTATGACTCAGCAGGCATGTGTAATATCACAACTCTCTTTAGAATTTCCATCTAAGGACATGTTTCAACAACTAAATTTTAGCCTTGAATCGCATCAAGTATCTGCTTTAATTGGCCGTAATGGTCAAGGTAAATCTTTGCTTATGCAAATGTTAAATCAGACGCTTAAATCAGATTCAATTTTGACGTCTGGGCAAATATCTTGGCATGTAAAGCATGCATATTTAGCTCAGTTGCATCGTTTATCAGCCCAGACCATTGCCGAAGCATTAGATATATTAGATGTTTATCACGCGTTTAAAAGAGTTGAACAAGGTGTCGCCAACTTTGATGATTATGATTTGTTAGAAGGTAAATGGGACCTCCCTGCCTTATGGAATAATTTATTGGAATCTGCGGGTTTACCAACAGATTTAGACTTTCCAGTGAAAAACCTAAGCGAAGGTCAAAAAACTAAATTGGCATTAAGCTGTTTATTTCTAAAATCAGATCATTACTTGCTACTTGATGAACCTAGTAATCATCTAGATCAGGAATCTAGAAAATGGTTAATTGATCATTTGAGGAAACACCCAGCAGGTGCTCTTATCATTAGTCATGATCGTAGTTTACTGAATGAAGTAGATCATATTTATCACTTGAATGAACATGGTTTACATCACACAACGGGAAACTATGAAAAGTTTTATGACCAATATCAAACTCATGTTGCAGCTTTGGAGCAATCTGTTCAGCAAGGCCAACGCGACGTTAAAAACATGAGGCAAAAGCAGCATGAAGTATTAATGAAAGCTCAAAAACGTGAACGTGCTGGAAATAAATTACGCGAATCAAATTCTCAAGCCAAAATTTTGCTCGATTTTAAGAAAGAACAAGCAGGCCAAAGTATTGCTGCCATACAGTCTCAGCACCAACGACAAATTTCGAACAGTCAAAATGATTTAATAGACAAAAAAATGCGTCTTGAAACCGTCAAGCCACAACAGTTTGTCTTCCCTACTTTTCACAAGAAATCTGGAGAAATTCTTCGCATTAAAAAGCTTAAACTGAAATACGGAACGCAAAAACCCATAGATTTAGCGGTACAGGCAGCCGAAAAAATTCACGTAACCGGTCAAAATGGTATTGGTAAATCGACACTACTTAAAGCAATTCATGCTCAAAACAAACAGCCATGTGACAGCATTCATCTATTTGTAAAATGCTTTTATCTGGACCAAAACTTTAGCTTTCTATGTGATGAAATGACGGTGATTGAAAATCTAAGCCACATGAATAGTGAGCTTTCAGAACTAGAATGGCGAAATCTATTAGGTCAACTTCGAATTCGAGGTGATAAAGGTACACAACTTTTATCTCAGCTCAGTGGTGGTGAAAAACTCAAAGTAGCCTTATTAGCGCTTAGCCAAATACATCCTACCCCTGAACTCTTGTTATTAGATGAACCAGAAAATCATTTAGATATTGAATCTAGAGAACTATTAGCTACCGCTATTCAAAGCTATGAAGGCGCTGTATTGCTCATTTCACATGATCAAACTTTTGTTGAAAGTTGTGCTATTCATGAGTCTTTTTCTTTAGCCGATTAATCTTTATTGATATCTTTTTCAAATTTACTAGTTCTCTTTTGAGAGCTAGTAAATTCTAGCAACCATTATTTTTTTACTTTATTTAATATTTCAATATCTAAACTATATTTCACAGTTTTATTTTTACGAGCACTATTTCGCATTTGATAAATCTGAACAATATAATCACCATCGACTGGTAAAGTAAGTTCTCCTTTAGATCCCACAGTTGAACCAATTAATAATGCCTTATCCTTACCTGGCTTTTTACCTGGGGCAAAAATATTAACATAGGCTAAATTACCAAGACTATTAATATTGAATTTTAATATTTGTTCATTCTTTGCATAAACCCTGTACCTTACATCATTATAGCCCTGAAATTTTCCAGTTAATGTGGTATATGTTGAACCTTGTAAAAAATTAACTTTTTGCTCAATATTTTTAGCTAAAACAGTGAAGGATGTAGTTGAAATCAGTGTAGATAATAATAAAGTTTTAATGATTTTTTTCAATTTTTAATCCTCAAAATATTTTAAATTATTATATTAAAAATAATTTTTATAAAATTTTACTTTATGTATGATTTTGATGAGTAGTAGTTGTTTTTTATAACCAATAACAAATAAAGTATCTTAGAAATCTAAATTACAGTTTTACTTATTTAAAAAATTAAAGCGTATGATTGGTCAATAAATAAGGAAGAATTTTAATGAATATTATGATTCGTGATGAGCGAAATGAGGATGTTGAAGCAATAGAAGAACTAACGAAAGCAGCTTTTGAAAATGCTGAGCACACCAGTCATACAGAACATTTTATTGTGAATAGTTTAAGAAACCACGGACAATTGACCATCTCTCTAGTCGCGATTGAAGATGGTTCTGTTATTGGGCATGTTGCTATTTCTCCAGTTCAAATGAGTTCAGGGGAAATGGGTTGGTATGGTTTAGGCCCTATTTCTGTTCATCCAAATAAACAGGGGCTTGGTATTGGCTCGCTTCTGATGAATAAATCACTAGATAAATTAAAAAAGTTAGGCGCAGAAGGATGTGTTTTACTGGGCGATCCCAACTATTACAGCAGATTTGGTTTTAAAGCATATCCTGAGCTAATTTTGCCCGATGTGCTAAGTGAATATTTCCAAGCCTTAAGTTTTTCAGGCAATATTCCTAAAGGAAACGTACACTATCATGAAGCATTTAATGCAACACAATAATAAAAAATAACGTCGTTAAAAAGAGAACTCCTATTTGCAGGAGTTCTCTTTTTAATGTTTTCGATATATCTAAGCAGTATTAACCTAAATTTTCAGATTTTATTTAACTTTTTCAATCTTAAAAACTTCAATATCAGTTGGCTTAACTCTATGTGTATCCACCTCTCCCACAACACGTACTTTATCTCCAGCTTTTAGTTGTAGAGGCTTCCATAAGTCATCATCTATATCAATTACAATTGACCCAGTTGCATCTTTAAACTCAAAATGATCACCAGCAATATGCTTTACAATAGTGCCTGTTAACGTAACACCAGACTCATCAGCCAAGGTTTTTGCTTTAGACACCGTGACTACATTTTTTGTCGCTTCTTTTAATAAGGCAGCATCTGGTTTAGCCAATACCGCATTACTCCCCAATAAAGCCAACCCAGTGAGTATTGCTAAGAATATTTTTTTCATTACGATGACCTACTTTTAATGTTCTTAGTTATATAAACAAATTATTTTAAAGTTATAGATTTAGCTTTTGTGGCTTTTTGTATCTTATAAGAGAGTTTCTTTAATCATGTCATGTAAAAACACCAAATAATTTGCGGCAAAAATTTAAGAAAATTCCATAGGGTCTTCCAGAAACGCTAACAATTATAAGAATAGAACTGACAGCCGTAACTACCTGCACTAAAGTTGCTCCATTAAAAGCAAGTATTAAAATATATAGTGGTATTTGGAACGTTAAATTAGCGAGTGTATCTAGCAAAAAGCTTTGTACAGCTGTTTTATGTTTTCCCCATATTTTTTTAAAAATCCAATCGCGATAAAACCCATATGGTCGACCAATCACTAGAGAAATAGGTATTGCGGTAGCACGTATTTTAAATGTTTGTTCAAGTGTAAGACCCGTAATTACAAGCTCAACAAAAGTACCTATGGCTAGCGAAAATAGAACCATCGCAAATGTATCTGCAAAGAATTTCTTTAAGTTTTCTCTTCCAACAAGCATTTTCTAGCCTATAGCTTTATCGTTAATTTACTTAAGAAAGCGTTTTTCTTAAGTAAATTAAACTGAGCACTAAAAATATCAATTAATTGTTAAACAACAAGTTGCCCTAAATCCAATAAAACATTCATGGCTTCTGTCTCGTCTGTTGTTTGCATCACAATCATTCGGTCATATGAAATTCCACCAATTTCAATATAAATTTTCGGATGTGGAAGCTGAGGAATATAGACTTTTAGGGGTTGATAAAGAGCAAGAAGATAACCAAATGAATCATAAGGATAATGATCATTTTTTAGTGTCTTCTTTACCACAACATAAGTATTCAATATGTCTAGAATAAAACCATATTCATTTTCAGAATGAAATTTAGCGTCCATACCCACCTCCTTGATTAATTAATATTTTTATAATCAAATTTAAAGGTTAAATTTCTGATCTGATGGCATTTGAACCAATTTACTTTAAATATAGAGTTATATTTAAAATGATTCGTGTTGAATTTAAATATATTTAAAACCTAGCATATTAGTCAACATATTTTGAACAGCAACATTAAAAATAAATATTGTGAGTTACAAATCACACTTTAGGGTAAAAATACAAAGATATAAAAAAGCCCATCTTACGATGGGCTTGAGAATTTATAGATTATGAATCTTTGTCCATTGAATGAGGGGTTGTGGTTTTATCTTGCTGTTTTGTATCGTTTTCACCTTGGCAAGCGCTCACACTTAAAGAAATAATCGCAGCTAAACCTAAGGTAGCCATAATTTTTGTCATACTTCGCCTCATGAATTGTTCAGATAGTGAGTTAATAAATACTTTTTATTAGTTTTACGATCAGCATACGTTTCTAAGCTTTTTTGTAGATTTAGCGCAAAAATGTAAAGCTCTTTAGTTTTACATTTAAATATCAACTTAAGATTTGGCCATTAAACGTTAACTGAGTGTCTGAGCGTTTTAATGAGTAATTCATATAAGTGATCTACAGCCTTCGACTCTAACGATGACCTACTCCGATAAACCGCAGCCTCCATCGGCTCTAAAGGTCCGAGGCCATGATCTGCACCTAATATGGTTAAATGCTCAGGTGCGCTACATTGCGTAAACACGGCTATTGCTAAACCGCTTTCAACTGCTGCAATTTGGCCCGCTAAACTTGAACTGTTGTATACCACTCGATAACGGCGCCCTTGTAATGCTAAAGAATGAATAGCACTCTTTTTGGCTTGGCTGGTACTTTCATAAACTGCAATTGGAAGCGGATCTTCTCGCCAGAGTTCAAATTGTGGAGAGCCAACCCATACCATTGGTTCATGAAATAACAATGTTCCTTGACGAGTGTTATCTCTCGAAATTAATGCCAAGTCTATATCACCACTTTCTACCCGCGGAATTAAAGAAGTCGACTGTTCACAAATTAATTCAATTTCAACCCCTCCGTAACGGGGTGCAAAACGTTTGAGTACTGGTGTTAAATATTTAGCGGCATAGTCATCAGGTACTCCAAGGCGTATACGGCCCTTTAATTCATCTCCATGAAATGCCATTTGAGCTTCTGCATGTAAGTCGAGAATTCGGCGCGCATAACCTAAAAGTAGCTGTCCTTGCGACGTTAATTCAATTTGTCGATGTGTTCGTATTAAAAGTTGGCAATGTAGCGCTTCTTCTAGTTTTTTCAGTTGCATGCTAACCGCAGACTGTGAGCGATATAACTCAGGTGCTGCATTCGACAATGAGCCTGTATCTACGACTATGACAAAACACTTTAACCAATCAATCTGTAAGTTTTTTATATTCATTACGATTTATCTATTCGATTTTCAAATAGTATATAAAAGAATTATGCGCTTTTCTTTATCTATTCTCTCTCCCATACTGAAATTAGAAGAAGTTAAAACAATTCATTTTTCTAAAAGAAGCTATCCGTGAATTGATTAATGTCTGAATAACACGTTAATAGCGACGCTGACTAACAATTTCATCACTTCGTATTTCTTAGATATTACGCACTAGGAGGAGGTTTTATGCGCCTAAATAAACAGATGCTTGCATCACAAAGTGCGACATCTATTTTCGTTTTACTTTGGGGAAGTGCCGCAATTTTTACTCGATGGGGACTCGATAATGCCTCACCCATTGCCTTACTAATTTTACGGTTTTCTACTGCTTTAATTGCTCTGTCACTACTGGCTATTTTTAGAAAACGACTCTTACCCAAGCATGGAACACGAAAGCAAGTTTTACTAACGGGCCTACTCATGATCGCAGGCTATTCAATCTGCTATTTTAAAGCTATGGCTCATGGGGTCACGCCTGGTTTGATGGCCACAATCATGGGAATACAACCCATTTTAACGCTTTGCCTTCTAGAAAAGAATTTACAAAAAGAAAGGCTTTTCGGTTTACTCATTGCTTTAGCTGGACTCATTCTTTTAGTCTGGAAAAGCCTAACAATGTCGTTTATTGCGCCAATCGGCATATTCTTTGCCTTGGCTGCCCTGATCTGTATAACCTTTGGGGCCATTATGCAAAAGAACATTCAACAGTCTCCGACAGATGTCTTACCGCTACAATATGTAGTTAGCCTTGTAGTTTGCTTATTTATAGTTCCCTTTGAACATTTTGAAATAACGTGGAATTCACAACTGATTATTTCTGTCTTATTTCTAGGAATTTTAATTTCTGTAGTTGCGCAGCTTTTACTTTACCGACTTTTAAGTCAGGGCAATATTGTCAACGTGACAAGCCTGTTCTATTTGGTTCCCATTGTTACTGCACTCTTAGATTTTCTAATTTTAAAAAATACATTACCTCTGGCAGGTTTAATTGGAATGATTGCAATTTTACTAGGCTTATTGATTGTCTTTAAAAAGAACTAACTCATAGAAATAATATAGAACCCTCAACTGAGGGTTTTATTTTGAATAAAAATTTAATCTAAATTTTTCCAGTCTGTACCAATTTGAGCTAATGCTGGAAGCTCATCACTATTAAAAACATTAGAATTACGGTCAATAGCAAATCGATAGATAGGCATAGAATCAGCTTCAGTTTTCTTAAAGAAACTGAAGTTTTCATTAAGATGATAATTACCCCCTTCTGTAGATTTTGCTGCTGTTCCTGAGGGTATATGAGTATAACTTTCACATTCTACTTCAACATTATTTCCGGCAAGATCTTGGTAGGAAAATTTCATGTTTTAATCCTTTCTAAATTTTTATGATTGAGAAAAACTTAACATGCTATCGGGCTAGATTACTGAAACTTTTTTAACTAATTGTTTAAGTGTGTATATTTGGTTAAAACTAGATTTTTTGTAAAACAGATGCTCATCCTTGTAATGCATTTTTTATAAACGTACCTTAAACCTCATCTAAATAGGATCTTTCCTGCTGAGTAAAACAGCATTACTGGGAATACTTTTAAGTATTTTCTTTTGTTGTCTCAGCCATTCTTTATAAAATTTTTGATCAGATTGTTCCGAAAAGTTATCTCTAGGCTTGTTATAGGAAGCATCACGCATATTTTCAGATCGTACACACGGCCAATTGTTTAAGTGGGGTGTCAAAACAGCATTACTGACTAATGAAAGCTCTTCTAATCTAATCAAATTCATCTCTACTTCCTTACTTCCCTCTAGCGTCCTCACTCTTCAATTAATTCATACAAAGCTTTATTTTGAATAATCTATAGACGGCTATTGTTTATTCCCTAAACCGATCCAATTAGGGCTACACACAAATAACATGCCTTTAAAAATGCAAAGTGCAAATTTTGTGTATTGATTTATCAAACATGTAAGTTGCTATAGGAATGAATAAATTGTGTTTAAATAGAGTGATGAAGATATTTAGAATGTTTTCTTCTTTGTTGCTTCAATTTCAGATATACTAAACTTAGTATGAGATGAGCCTTATATAGTTCATTGCTAGATCAATGAACGACTAAGCCCTTCGCTTTCGAGCAAGGGCTTTTTTAATGCCTAAAATTTGAGAAAACTTATACTTATATGAACTGTCTGGTCGGCCATTGGTTTGCCTTTATAGATCAGGTCTGTTAGATTGGTCTTGTTCATCAACTCCTATTGTCGATGAATACTGAAGCCTGATTCGTAGCATCAGGCTTTTTTAATGCCTAAAATTTGTATAAATAATCCTGTCCAAATGATGGGCATGTGATCTCGGTACGATCCGAAACAACGTAAATCAAACTATAAAATAAACCAGCCTTATCTTACTTTTAGCCAAGTGCCTACTTCTTTTAGCACATCAACTAAACCGTTTAATTTCTTGCCATCTTCGGTTAGTGAGTATTCAACCTTAACAGGAACTTCCGCAAAAACTTCTCTGTTAATAAACCCTTCTTCTTCAAGAAAACGCAATTCTAAAGTTAGCATTCTTTGTGAAATATTAGGTATTGCACGTCTGAGTTCATTAAAGCGCATAGGTCTTTCGATGAGAAATGAAATAATTAACATTCTCCAGCGGCCACCCAATACTGTCATTGCCTCTTCTACAGAACAGCCAGAAATATTATCTTTCATTGTTTAATTAGGTATAAAAAATATACCTATATAACAAAATAGTGCCTAATTTACAATCTATACCTAGTGGTAAATAATAGCTTTTTATCACCAAAAGACTGGCCTATATTATGGAATATAAAGAAGTTGCTAAAAAAACGATTAATCATTTGTACTCAGCACATGCATCTATCCGCACCTCAGGCATCGACCCTCAAATCATTGCTTTAGCTGAGTTGTATGTGTCCCAAATCAACGGCTGTGCTTACTGCTGCGCTTTTCATGCTCAGGAATTAAGAGATATGGGAGTAAGCCAAGAAGTGATTGATAAAATTCCGGGCTATAAACATTCGAATGCCTTTTCAAAGAAGCAGCACCTTGCTCTTGAACTTGCGGAGGCAGTCACTTTTCTATCTGACAAAATTGAAACTATAAAAGCTCATTTAGCTGAATATTTTAGTGAAAGAGAGATTGTAGAGTTAACGACCAGCATTTCGCTCATGGGGGCTTTAAACCGGCTTAGAATCACTTTAGGTGATAAAAGTTAATCTATTTTCTTCCTAACATGAAAAAGCCCTAATTATTTGGGGCTTTTAATGAATTTTTGACAAAGTTTAATAAAAATTGAAAGCACTATTTTGGCGATAAAAATAATTTCTTTTCGATTGCTCGGCGATTCACTAGCCCCTGCAACCGCTTACCACCAGCATTGACCCAGACATCAAACTGGTTTCCAGCCTCTTTATAATCACCTAAATTTAAATTTTTGAGTAAGGTCGAATTTTTAAAAGCCCCAACTCCAATGTTATAAGCTAAAGAGACTAATGCATCGAATTGATTCTGTTTTAAAGGCACTTTTACAACACTATTTACTGCGCGCTCAAATATCTTTAAATCATGCTGCATATAAGCTTTAGCCTGTTCAAGTGTGCATCGGTCTCCTTCACTTACACGCTGGCCATTAGGATATCGCGTCGTGCCATATCCAATAGTCCATACCCCAGTACCATCGTCATAAGCACTAAGTTTTAATCCTTCAAAATTACAAATTAGGTTTACACCTTCTAAACTAAGAGACATCTCATCAACAGCGACACCTATCAATTCATCACCATAATCAGTTGCTGTAGCAATCTGATCCACTGCTGCATCTTGCTGAGGCTTAGCAGTAAAAAATTTGCGGAGATAATCCAATATTTTTTGCATTTAATGCCCTGTTATTTACTTTTTCTCTGTAACCCAAAGCGTAATATACCCTTGAACTACAGGCTGTCCATCCGCTCTATAAGCATTAACTTTTACTTGCATATCTCCTACTTTCCACTCGTCATCAATAGTTGCTACTAACTTAATATCAGAATCGCCCTTAGCTACATAATTTACGCTCATACCTTTAGGTAACCATCTTAAATGTTGAGGTACTGATGCTTCAGCTAATACACCCATGACAAATTCCAGCCCATTACATATGGCAATAACGTGTACAGTCCCGATATGATTTTCGATTGATTTATTTTTTTTGATTGAGGCTTCGCACAGGTTCAAATCTAATTTTTGAATCATTGGATTTACACTCTGAAAATATGGAGCAACTCGGCTAACAACTTTTGATAATAGTGTTAATCCGCCTGGTACATTTTTCAAAGTCTTAAACGCGAGCAGAACATCATTAACCGGTGGAACAGCTTTATTTTTGATTTTGTTGGTAAATGTAGAAATATAATTACTCATAGTTTTACTTCAATTCGAGAATTAATCATTCAATAAATATATATGTACCCACTTCTACACTCATTGCTTAGTTCTCAATTTTTTGAGTCATTAATGATAATGATTAAATAACCTCGAACCTATCATACTGCTTAGATAGAAAGTCTAAAATATTAAAAATGCCCAATATTGAATTGGGCTTTAAATTATTCTTCAATTTCGATGGGATCGCCATCTTCAGGGCGAATGTGACGCTCACCATCATCCGCCGGATCTACACTCGAGCCATCTTTGGTAATGCTGTTATACAACTCATCCTCTTTTTTATCATCGATAAATTCTTCATCGGCAAAATCGAGAGGCTCTTCATCATCGTCAAAATTTAAGGGTTTTTCTTCATCTATCATGAGATTCATCCTCTACTTAACTTGTGTCACTCCATGCTTAAATAATTAACGGCTACATTCAACACCAAACCATCATCATTTGTGTAACTGACATTTTCGGATACGTTTTAGTTTTTGTTATTTTCAAGATGGTTCAAAATACTACTAATTTTTAAAAGTAAGTAACCAAACAGTAGCCCATTAAATATAATGAAAAGACCGAATGTAACCATTTCTTTAGACCAGACTTGAATAATGTCTAAATTATCGTTTCTTGTTTCAACTTGCCCATATGACAAAATAAAGGCTATTCCCAAAACAATTCCAAATAAAATTACGCCCCACGCGACAACTATGGTTACCTTGCTTTCACTATGGAGTTTGTTTGCTTGACTCATACTTTTTCTTGTTACATTTTAGGGCTCATATCATTTTTTTATATTAATTTAATGCCTATTTAAAGTTTTGTTTATGTTATGTTTTGATAGCAATGTAACTAATTTTTATATTTTGTTTACCTCTCCATCAACTGTCTTATTTTCAATTTAAAATGATATGTTGTTTTTACTTTTTTCAATGAAATCTATATACCCATTAAACTAACCATCTGCTGTTTTATAAGATAAGAGAGTAAATTTATTAAATTAACAGTTTTAAATTTACTCCCCATGCTGAAGAATTTACTTATTTAGCCTGAAATTTCATATTGAATTTTCTTGCTTGCTTTCTTACTTCAGGATTTGAAGGCAAAGCAAATGGGCTTGCACGCCAGATCGCCTTTTCAATACTTGTTTTAAATTTTTGTTCTTCTTTATCTAAAAAGATGATTTGCTCAATTTCTCCACTGTCAGTTAAAAACACTTTAACACTTGCACTCATACCAGCTGAAGACGCTGGAATATCCCATATTTTATAAATTTTCTTTTGATATTGCTTTTTATATTTTTCAGCTTCTGAAGTAATTTTATTATCGGTCACTTGAACAGGAGCAACCTGTTTGTGGCCAGTCGCACACCCAACTAATAAAAATAAAGAAGCAATAATAGTGAAGTTTTTCATTTAAAATACCTTTTTTCAATAATTAAAATTTAACAGTTTAAGTTTTAAAAAACTACCCGAAGGCGGTATTAATCACTGATTATCCCTAGTCAGCAAAGGTAGTCGGCCATCCTGATCTACCTTTGTTTAAATTAATGTTTTATTTTTCTTTAAAAAGGGACTTCGTAACGAAAATTCATATTTGAATTTTCCGGCACATTATAGACATCTTGATCAGTAAAAATTCCGTGTTCAGGTGTTTTAAAACTATTAAATGCCTTATTAACTGGAACAGTTGGAGCGTTATTTAAATAGTTTTCTTGAGAATTATATGGAGATGAAGCACAGCCAATCAGCCCAAAACCCAATAAAGATATAAGTAGAAATGTCTTCATAAATTTTGACTACCGTTATAAAAACCACACAACTTAACAAATTGAATAGCTATTGTCACACCGCAACTATTTAGTAATACTTAATAATAAACCAATAAGACCCGCATTAATAAAATAAGTAACTCTATTTAAATCATATAAAAACCCATACATCTGGACCATATAACTTTTAAAAACTGGATGTATTAGATAAAGCCTACCACTCTTAATCTATCCTCGATTTATCACGAATGATTTATTAATTAACGCTTAGATTTTGAGGACTAACATGCGCCTACATTTTATTGTTCATGAAGATTTTGAAGCACCCGGTGCATATGAAATATGGGCTCAAAATAATGACTTCAAAACTACATATTCAAGAGTATATTTAAATGAAGCTTTGCCATCTTCTGCTGAAGATATAGATTTCCTTATTGTGATGGGTGGTCCACAAGATCCAGATACGACACTAGAGATGTGCCCTCACTTTAATTCATTAGCTGAACAATCAATCATTAGAAAAGCCATTGAAGCAAATAAAGTAGTTATTGGGGTATGTTTAGGATCGCAATTGATAGGTCAAGCTTTAGGGGCCAAATTTGAGCATAGCCCTGAAAGAGAAATTGGCAAATTTCCAATTATGCTTACAGAATATGGCATAACAAACTCTAAGTTTTCACACTTAGGAAAAATGACCGAAGTTGGGCATTGGCATAATGATATGCCGGGTTTAACTCCCAACGCAAAAATCATTGCTTTTAGCGCAGGTTGTCCAAGACAAATTATTCAATATTCAAAATTAGTGTATGGATTGCAATGTCATATGGAATTAACTACAGAAGTTGTTGAATTGCTGATTCAACATTCAGAAGCCGAGTTAAATCAGGCTCAACATTATAAATTCGTGAATAGTCGTGAAGAATTACGAAATCACGATTACCAAGAGATGAATCAAAACCTCTTTATTTTTCTGGATAAACTGAAAGAAGAATACTCAAAACAACATTAAAAAAATGAGTGTAAAAAGCCTTCTCAACTTGGCTTTTACACTCGCCTATACATCTTATTATTTACTAGATGATCAAATCCATTCAAAATTTAATCTCCAAAAAATCAACTTTAATGTTACAATACAGTGATTTACTCAATTTCAATTGGACTTCAAAAGAAATGAATAGATTGTTATTAATTTTTTTATCTTTAAATATTAGTCTTTTTTCTCCCGTAGCTTTTTCTGAAACAAACACATTTCAAATGAAACAAGAATATAACCCTCCTAACTTTAATCAGCATAAGAGCATGCTTGCAGTAAACGCAAATTCTCAAGAACATAAATTTAATGGGCACCCAAAAGAGTTTTCTAATTCTGGCACTAATCATCAAAATGTAGATTTTTTTGAAATTGCAAAACAATATCAAGAAAAGGAAACTAAGCCATCTTACTCTACTGAAGAAACAGTCAATATGAGTGATCATGAGCGTAGTCTTTACTACATTAGAAATCATGATAATGTTGGCATTCAAAGAGAATTTAATGGTCAGCAGTTTAAATCGCTAAAACAACAGCGCGATAAAGGCGTGATTTCAAATGATGTATATAAAGAAAAGGTCTACAAAATCTTAAGCCAACCTTCTATTAGATAAGTTAGAAGCCCTCACTTGAGGGCTTTTTAATAAAATGATTAGATACAAGCGATGTTTAGTTTTTCTAAAAAAATTAAATAACATTTATAAAATTTTGTTACTTTTTCGCTATAATGATTATAATTATCGTTTAGGATTTCGATACATCAACATGGACCGCTCAACCCGTCGTTCACTCCCAAATTTTAAGTTCAAAGTTTCTACGCTGAGCTATGCAATCGGACTAGCTTGTTGTTATTTAGCACTTCCTGCACATGCCGAAGATACAACGGCCAGTGCATTACCGACCATCACCATTAAGGCACAAGGTAACTGGTTAGAAGAAGCAAATGCTGAAACTGTTCACAAACATGCTGGCGCTCGAACTATTATTGACCGTAAGCGTTTAGATGAAACAGCGGCAACCTCAATTCGAGAAGCTCTAAAACAAGTTCCCGGAGTTCAGGCGCAAGACAGTAGTGGAACGGGTGGTAGTGATGTGTCTCTCAATATTGGGGTTCGTGGTTTAGCATCTCGCCTATCACCTCGCTCAACTGTTCTTGTTGATGGTGTTCCGCTTTCATTTGCACCTTATGGCCAGCCACAATTATCTTTAGCACCTGTTTCAATTGGTAATATTGAATCAGTCGATGTAGTACGTGGTGCAGGATCTGTCCGTTTTGGGCCTCAAAACGTAGGCGGAATTATTAACTTTGCGACCCGATCAATTCCTCAAGATTTTAGTGGAACTGTTAGCCTAACTTCAGAATATGCATCTGGTACTGACCAAGTAAAGTTCAGCCCTAATCTATTTGTAGGGGGGACTTTAGACAATGGATTAGGCCTTGCTCTCTTGTATTCAGGGACTAAAGGAAATAATTATCGAGAAGCAAATAACAAGATTGATATCGATGATGTAATGTTAAAGTCTGCTTATCAATTTAATGATAAAGACTCGGTTGCTTTAAATCTGCACCATTATGAAGGTCGAGGCGAAATGCCAGAGGGTTTAACTCAAGCCCAATACGCAGAAAATCCTTATCAATCTTCTGGTGAAAAAAACTATTTTGCAGGTCGACGTACTGATGTCTCTTTACGTTATAACCATAAAGATGAAAAAAATAACTTCGAAGTTCTGAGCTATTATATTGATTCTTTCCGCACAAGTAATCTTGAGACCGTGTTGGCGAGTGGTGACAAGCGCCTCGACTCTGCTCCACGTGATTATAAAGTCTATGCAATTGAACCGCGTTACTCTCGTATTTATCAACTAGGTAATACTCAAAATGAAGTAACAGTAGGCTATCGCTACTTAAAAGAAGAAAGTTCTGAGTTTGCTGGACGTACTGCATCTTATGCAGCAGATTCATCAGCCCCAGATTTTGCTCCACGTAGCAGTAGCGAAGGTGGTACAAAAGCGCATGCGGTATATATCGACAACCGTATGGAATTGGGCCGTTGGACCATCACACCAGGCGTTCGATTCGAATCAATTGAAACCTATAATAACTTCACAGGTTATAACAAAGGACAACCTAATACTGTTTATCCAAAAATTGATTCAGACGAATTTTTGCCAAGTTTATCTGTGATGTACTCGGCAAATGAAAATTGGAATATATTTGCAAACGCTGGTGTATCTTTCGGTCCACAGCAATACAGCCAATTAGCACGTCTTGAAGGAACAACCGCAACGGCTACAACTGAAGGCTTACATCCTGAAAAATCGAATAACTATGAAATCGGAACCAAATATCTAGGCAATGGTTTAAATGCTGAATTTACAGTGTTCTATCTAGACTTTGATAAAGAGCTTTCTCTAGTACGTGATGCTGGTAATAACGGGATCTGGACAGACTTAGGGGCAACCAGCCATAAAGGTGTCGAAACGGGTATTAGCTATGATTTCGGTCAATTATCCGATGCACTGGAAGGCTTAAAAGTATATGGCAACTATACTTTCACCAAAGCAGTCGCTGAAGCAGGTCAATTCAAAGATAAAGACCTACCGTTTTACTCACGTCATGTCGGTAATGTTGGGTTAGGTTATACAGTAGATAAATGGTCTTTAAATGCTGACATGTTTGCACAATCTAAGCAGCATTCACCAGATCTTCCTGATAGTAATGTCTATCAAACAGAAGAAACTGCTGATGGTAAATATGGAGATATTCCAGGTTATACCACTTTTGCGCTACGTACCTCTTATGACTTAAGTTCACAAGTTAAAGGTTTAAAAATCGCTGGCGGAATCAAAAACGTCTTTGATAAGCAGTATTTTACGCGCTCAACAGACTCTACTGGCGGTAAATATGTAGGATTGCCACGTACTTTCTATCTACAAACCTCTTTTGACTTTTAAAGCCTAATTAAATTAAATAAAAAGCCCTCTTCGGAGGGCTTTTTATTTAAGCGTTAAAGTCTTCGCCAATTTAAGTAAGCATCGACATAAAATATTCTAATAACTTATCTCTTTCATCGTTCTTATTCGCACTTAAAAGTTGAACCATTGCCCCATCAATCACAAATAAAAACATGTAGGCGTCTTCAAGTGTAGCGGTAACTTTTACGGTTAAAATCAGCTTATAAATTTCTTTAATAAGCCAATTTCGATAGTCACTAACGACCTTATAGGCGGCGGGATAAAGCTTTTCAATTTCAAAAATGGCTTTAAACTGTAAATGGTAAAACCCTTCTAAGTCAGCATGTAAAAAGAAAATTTTCTTTAATTTATCGAAAACCATAAGTTCACGGTACGAATGGATAATGGAAAACACCTCATCTTTTAACGCATCTTTTTGAAAAGTCAGACACATCTCAATAAGTTTTTCTTTAGATGAAAAGCAGTTATAAAAAGTGGCTTTAGGAATTTTGGCATCGCTAACAATTCGGTCTACACCGACATTATTAAAGCCATATTGATTAAATAAATTTCTTGCCACATGCAGCACTCGCAGTGCTTTAAATGATGCTTCTAAAGTTGGCATAGACATACCGTTTAAAATAATTTTTTGTTGTATATAAATGAGATAAAAATGCCGTCACTCTTAAATTGAGTGCTAAAAACAGGCACATCAAGGCAGCACAAATCCTGCCTTACATATCTCAGGCTTTATTGTTGATATGATTTTTTAGTCGTAATGATCTAAAGGTTAAAACCTATAGTCGATTAAACCATTTTAAATGCTGTTTAAATGGAATGAATAAAGAGACTTTGGCAGAGGCCAATAAAGAAGAAATAGTACGCATATGTGAACTCCTAGATGAAATAGAAGTTCTGCCAAATCACTGCTAAATGATTATGGTGGCAGAACGAAGAAGGGTTAGCAGACCAGTCATCTAGGAACCGGCACGCCCGAAGGCGTCCCTCCTCCGTCCTACCGCTACGAAGGGAGACGAACGAGTTCGACACCAAAAAATTACTTTTTTGATGTCCTAGATGAAAACGGTCTGCTAAAACCGACTGGCAATGTGGCCAGCAGGCAAAGGATAATCGGAGAGATTTTGGGTGTCAATGTGATATTGAGTAGAAAATGGTTAAATAATTATTGTTTTTCATTCTCTTAACTTAATTTTATTTAATGTCATACATAAAGCTTTTTTATCAGCCTCTTTAAGTTGAGGGTGCTGTACAGACCACATATAGCCACAGCTATGATGTGCTTTGTTATTATTTTTCTTGAGTTCATAGGCAATATTTTTTAAAAGCTCAGTATTTAGCGTACTAATTTGTAAACGTACTTCGGCTAAATCTTGCGGTTTCCAATTGGTTTCTGGACTCGACAACCAGTCTGCGCGATATCGGTACTGAATTGCCTTCGCAACATTCATTTGAGTCACAATAAATGGCTTAACTGTTTCACTATTTAGGCCAAAAGAATCAGCTTCAGAAAGTGATTGATCAAGAACTTTCTTCTCTTGAGTTAAATCTTCAATCGGTAAATGCTGTTCTGCTTTATAACCCGCGACATCTTTCATATAAGATAAACGCTCGTTAATTAAACGAGCAGTTTGATCATATTGATATGCTTGCGCTAATGAAGAAACACACATGAAAGCTGTCAACGTACAAACCACTTTAACAGCTGGCTGAGCACTCTTAATTTTTGTCATGTAAATACCTATCGAAATTATTGTTCTGTCGTCATTCCAGATCAGTACTGTATTTTAACAACATGCGAAAGTAAAATTTCAAGATAGGCTAAGTTCTTGGCTCCATGCCGAATTAGGCTGCTGATAGATGTGTTGGCACACTTGCTTAATAGATGAAATAAAGTGTTGGTCCTGCCCATCCCATTTTTCGACCATGCAATAGCTAATATGAATGCCTTTAGGATGAAACTCTCTTGCTAATGACTGCGCTAAAGCACGAATACCTGCAAACATGCTTTGGCTTAACACATCGTAATGGGTCGAGTTGTTAAATGGTGCGCCAAGAAAAATAAGAGTGCCCCGCTGCTGCTTTAACATCGGCTTAATCACAGCTTGCGCTACACTTACTGCACTTAAACCTGTGGTCTGCCAATTGTGCTCAATCTCTTCTAAAGATAAAGCCTCAATATTTGGCGAAGATGAAAAATTCGGCTGAAACACACAGAGTTCAATTGTATGTCTTTGAGTGGAAATATAACGCACCAAGCTTTTTAAATGATCTGCATTTACTAAGTTCAAATGAACTGCTGTCACGCCATCGTTGATGGAGTGAACTTGGATTTTTTGCACAGCTGAATCATGGACAACTTGATAAATATGTAATGGAAATTGTGCATTTTTATCTAGAATTACAAAATCATGCTCGATTAGGTGTAAATCATGACCAGCAACGACAACACAACCCTGCTTTTTTTGAAATCTCTGACATATTTTTTTTAGCATTTTAGTCTCTCTCAAAATTTTTCTTGGTAAGGACGTAAATCGAGTTCATGTGTCCAAAGCTTCGGCGTTTGTTGATAAAGCATCCAATAGTTTTCTGCAATTGCATCAATATTGAGGCCACCCGTGCCACGTGTCAGACGGGCTAATCGCCCCAGACCAAATAGTGCTTTATTTACTCTATCGCCATCGACCATTCCATCAATAATTACATGAGCAATATGTATGCCTTGTGATTTATAAATTTGAGCTAGATTGAGTGCATAAGCCCGCAAAGCAGATTTACCCATGGTAAAAGCTGCGAAAAAAGGTTTCCCGCGTAAAGAAGCGCTCGCACCTGTAAAAATAAGCGTACCTTGGTTTTGATCTTTAAAGATTTTTAGACAACTTTGAGAAACTAAATAAGCCGACAAAAAAGTGGATTGCCACATTTGCGTAAAAAACGACAGCGGACTTCGTAAAAAGATTGAGGGAATATTTCCCCCCACATTATGAATGACAGCAGTAATGCGCTCATTTTGACTGGTGATTGTGTCAAATAAAGCTTGTACTTGTTTTATATCTTCTGCATCCAAACGGAACGCTACAGCGTCCCCACCTTTCGAATGAATTTCGGTAGCCACTGCTTCAATTTTCTGGAAAGTGCGCCCAGCAACATAAACTTTTAAACCTTCTTTTGCAAAACGATGGCAGACGGCTGCGCCAATACCTTGTGATGCCCCAACGCCAATAACAACTGCACAATCTAATTTTTTATCTGGTGTTGCTAATGTCATGGTCATTTCACCCTGTTTGTTTTTTATACCATAAAGCAATAAACGGACGATCCAAAATTTCTTTACCAAATTTTTTGCTTGTGCGAACCACTTCACCAAGTTGAGCGACTACAGCAATGTCGGCAATTGTTTGAGAGTCTCCAACTAGCCATTCACTTTGCGATAGAACTTGTTCGATACGGTCGAGGTGTCTTCTAAACTCTTCTTCAACATTTTCAGCTTTCATTCGGCCTAGACCTTGAAAGAAAAGCTGTGTTTTTAACTCGGCTAAAATAAATCCTTTTACCATTGGTCTTTCATACACTGGGCGGCCAATACTGCTAATGCGAATTGCTTCTTCTAGCGCATCTGGGTCATTTACGCGTAAATAGACTTCATAAAAATAGAGAGCTTCATCTGCCCAGTCTTCCCACAGCTCTGCAAGTGCCTTTTGATTTGGATCTTCTGGATAAAGCCGTGGTGTATCTGGGTAAGTTTCTTCTAGGTAGCGAGCAATTCTGGTACTGTCTTGTATTCGCTGTCCATTATGGTCAATTACAGGTACTTTACCCACTTTACTGAGCAAAGGGACCTTAGCTCCCAGAATGCCGTTATAGTTAACTGTTTCAAATGAGATTCCTTTAAATTTCAAAATTCTTGAAACTTTCTGACAAAATGGGGAAATTTCCCATTGATGCAAAATAATATCCGACATTTATTCACCTTTATTTTAATTGCTTGTTTTGCTCACTAGTTCTTTTTTAGAACTAATCAATAAATATACAGAATGTATTTTTAAGTCAAACTGTTTTTGATGACGAATAAGTTTTAAAAAGCTAAAATTAATTGATTTATATCGTTTTATGCTTAGCCATTTTTACTGAATGTAATTCCAATTACGCGGAACCATGCGACTAACATAGAACCACGTATATTTGATAAATTAATAAGTCACTGTAACAACAACACTATCAGAATAGTTTCCTGGTGTACTTGCAATGGAAGTACCTTGTGGAATTTTTCCATAGACAGGTGTACTTTGAGCGCTACCTGTTCCCGTACCAGACACTCCACCGGCTCCCCCAACATTGGTTACGCCACCTGTGGCATCCCACACCGTGCTATAGCTAGAATCTTTATATAACTGATAGGGAATATATTCATTATTACCATTGGACATACGCCTAAATCCGCCAGGAATACGGTTATTGCCATCGCCTAAATAAATGCTATATGGCGTTCCATAATTACAAGTCGAATTTACAGCTCCTTGCGCTGTGTAATCCCGCTTAGTCGTACTAATATCATTAATATTGCTGAAATCTACAGTTGAGGTTGAGTTTAATTGGCACATACTTGGTACCACAAAGTTTGCTGTTAGTAATGTATCCCCTGAATCCCAGCCACCAAGTAAATCACCGCAAGATAAACCCAAAAGATCCATATCCCAATACAACCGAACCGAAGCCGTATATGTTCCTTTAGGATATGCAATAAGAGACCCCGTTCGAGCTGGTACTTTCACACTTACCGAGTAACTCACAATATTATTTGATGCGACTGTTGCGACTGGACCATACCACACATTGGAGGTTTGGTTGGTGGTAGAAGACCCAGCTCCACCTACAGTTGCAGTGACTGTATATGGTAAAGTCACACTATTATTCGCAGTGGTTGCTCCTGTAAATACGGTTTTCATACACATGAAATTAGAAATCTGGGGAAGTCCTAAATTCGTGCAAGTAATTGTGCCTGAAAGGTTTACAGTTGCATCACTATTAATATTTGCTGCCGTGTAGGTAAAAGTACTATTAGTAGTTCCGCTTACCGTACAAGCCGCATGTGCTGGACTAAAAAAAGCATAAACGAGATAAAATAAGCAAATGCCTATAAGGTATTTTAAAGACAATGAAAATTTCTTATAGCTCTCTATTTGAGCCTTATCCATAATATTTAATGACATACATAAGGTCCCAATTTTTTAGTTGAGTACTGATTACTGTTATATGTGAAGTCAACTTGGCATGAGCCATGATCCAGAAGATCGACTTCAAGCTTGTTTTGTTTTAATAAGTTTTGAATAAATACTTCACCATCATAGCCAACTACACCATCTTGCTGACCATTAATGCGAACCGTATAACCCGGTAATAAAGGTGAATTATTCTGGTCAACAAGTTTCACTAATCCAGAAATGACCTGATGAGCACCAAAGTCAATAAGACCACCTTGGCGATAACCTACAACTGTTTTCTGATCTGTAGACTTCACGCTCCAATTCAAAGGCAGATATGATGGATCTAAATAAATATGGTTTTCCTTGTATGGCATTAGACTAGGAATCAAAAATCTTCCAGAATTATCGGTTACGCCTAAATTTACCCCGCCATTTATAATCTGACTTTGCGGCCCAGCATTGGTTACAACTGCGTAGCCATCACCAATTTCATTGGCTGCAAAGACCCGTCCTGCTGCTGCAACCAATGATCCTGTCGCTGAAAGTGCAACTTGGTCGTTATCTCCAATTCGATTGTATCGACCTGTCAGGTAAGCCGCACGAGCACGGTAAGAGCCATAGATCGATGCATTGTTTTGATTCGCATCTTGATCATGTTCAACATAAACTCCCCATCCAAATGAACCGATTTGTGGTTCTGATAAGCCGAATATTTCTTGACGGTAACTCAGCCTGCCAGCATCATTAGATACACTTGTAATCGCATTCACT
Source organism: Acinetobacter sp. ACIN00229 (assembly GCF_016106645.1). Classification (NCBI taxonomy): domain Bacteria; kingdom Pseudomonadati; phylum Pseudomonadota; class Gammaproteobacteria; order Moraxellales; family Moraxellaceae; genus Acinetobacter; species Acinetobacter sp. ACIN00229. The sequence goes on along the minus strand of NZ_JADWOM010000009.1, from coordinate 3,185 downwards.
CGGGTAGATGGTGTATAGCGCAGCGCAAAGTAAATGCCATAATCTTTTTGATTTTCATAATCTTTATACGCTGAGGCATAAAAGCCCCAATTATTGTTCAAAGTTCCGCTTAAATTGGCAGATACTAATTTATTCGCGTTATCGATATATTTGATCTGGTTATAACCCAGATAGGCGCTATACCCTTCGTAAAAGTTATAGCTCATTCCTGCCCTAAAAATCTCATCTGCCAACGCACTGTAGCTCAGGTAGTTCTGCGGCTCAGAAGTCATCTGGTTATCTTTTAAATATCGAACTTGAGACACACGGGCAAGGTCAAAGTAATTATCAAACACTTTGCGGTAACTGGTATTAAACGAAATATTCTTACTAATGCGTCCTTCTAATCCAAGCAAAGCAGAATAACCGTTTTCATCTTTATACTGACTCGCTGCAATATCAGCATTAATCACTCCAAAACCAAACAGGTTCTTGGCAAAACCCGTGCCTAGATTTGACAAACCGTCTGTTGAAGCCTCTGCGCCACCACTTAAGGTCAGCGAGTTGCTGTAACCGTATCGAATCGCACCCGAAGCAAAAGTGGCATCATCATAATCGTTTGAATATAGTCCATAGTTATAGCGTGGAACCCCGACATCTACTGAAAATTCATTAATGCCTTTTGCCAGAATTTTGGATGAAAAATAGTAAGCCTGTTTGGTAATGCTCTGCTGACCCGTTGCATCGGTAGTTACAAGAGTCACTTCATTGCCTGAAATAAACGGGAGCTGCTTAATATCAAATGGACCTGATGGCACAAGCCCTGAATAAATCTTTTGCTGGTTAACATATAAATCTAAAGTAGAAGGAAGTGCTGCCGAGCCTGAAAATTGTGGTAGTGCCGAGGTAACGATATCACCTCGTTGAGTATAAGCACTTGACCACTGGAAACCGGCCAAACGTACACTGCTACCCCAGTCAGAACTATTGGAAATAAAATCTCCTAAGGTATATATCCTGACTTTTTCGGGGTCTACATATTGCCATTTACTCTCTAAGCGCACCCATTTTTCATGGCTATAACTCGTTTCATTACTACCGTTGTATAAAACGCCTGAAGAAAAGTTACCAATTGCGCTGTTAAAGATCCCTTCTGCCGAACCTGAGAAAACATTCTCGTCATTGGTTATAGTGTTATACAGGCTGTAGTTCAGAATAGCCGCATTTAAGGGCTTCATTTTCAGCAAATGAGGACTGGTGACCTTCTGGCCGCTTAAATCAACTGAGTAACCAGTTAACATGCTCGACGGAACTTGTAAATTTAGAGCCTGTTCATTCTCTAAATATTTAAACTTGATTCCTTTTAGTTCATCAATACACACCCATTGGCTATCAGGAATCTGCTCATCTATTTTTAGTCTTAAAGTTTTTAACACACCTGAGCGGATAAATAGCTTTCCATCCTTAGATTGCTTCGCAGCAACTAAGTCTTCAGAGGCATTAGAATTAATAGAAACATTTAAAAATAATTTAATGAAATTAGCATCTTGATCCTGCTCATTCGTCTCTAATTGTGTATATTTATTATTGCTACCAACAGATTTAGGAACACTGGGAACCGCAGTATTCGTATAATCTTGTAACTGTTCGGCAAAAGAATACGCAGGAAAATACGTAACACATAAGACACCTATAATGTATTTCATATAAGCCTCTTAAAGTGTGGTTTTCTTACCATTAACTGTTAGAGATACGCTGTATTTATGATTTGGTTGGTAGGTAAAGTTACTAATCGAGTAACTTTTCGACTTCTCCGCAAGGATATAACCATTCACAGTATTTACTTTAATGGGATAACTTTTATTCGCAGTTGTATCAACAAGCGTTAGACTATTTAACAGCGCATGTCGGTTACCTATATTGCTAATATTTAAAGAAGGTGTGTTCTGATTAACATCAATTTTCCAACTAAGTTTAGTGATCGCATCTTTATTGACTACAAATACGGGTAATGATGAGCGAAGTAATACATTTACGCCTTGAGCAGCTTTACGGCTATCAATTGGTTTTGGTAGCTCATCAATAATAATACGATAGGTTTTTTCACCAGAAACAGGTGCTGGATTAATTCTGACTACACGTAAGTTATAAGAATCATTGGGTTGTAGTTTTAAAAATGGTGGACTAATGGCAATCTCATCTGTAGGTGTTAACTGATCTTGTCCATTTTTTTGAGTCCATTCAAATACGCGAATCTGCAAATCAGTACTTTCATTTGACTGGTTATATAAACTAATTGAAGCAGCATTTTGATTACTTAATATTTCTACATTCACAGGCGAAAGACGGATTGTAGCGGCGTTAATAGTGCTAGATAAAGATAAGAATAATCCCGTAATAATAAAAATATTTTTTTTCATAATTTGCTCAAATATAACTTTTTTAATGTATTAGCCCTTTTAAAAGGGCTAATGTATTTTTAATTTATACAAATTAATAAGTTACCGTTACAGTTACACTATCAACATAGCTACCAGCACTTGGTAAAGTTGTGCCGGCAGGAATACGGCCATAAACATTCACTGTTTGAACATTACCAGTTGCAGTTCCACTATAGGCAGTCGTTGCAATACCGATTGCTGTGGCACGTCCTGTGTCAGAGAAAAGGTTGTAAGGGATATATTCGTTGCTAGTTGCACCACCAATCATGCGACGTTGAGTTGATAAAACATTCTGACCACCATCAAATGACAAAGTCCATGGCACAGTATTATTACAAAGAACTTTAATTGAGGTACCACCTGTTGTTGTGGTATCTGCATCGACATTGCTAGTAAGTGAACTTAGTGTACCAAAGTCTAAAACTGCATTTGTTGTCGTTCCGGTTGCAGAAGTATTTAAGACACAACTATTCGTTACGGTTGCCTTAACAGTTAATGTACCTGTTGCTGTAGCTGCATTTGCTGCATTGAGGGAAAATACCCCTACAGCAATGAGTGATAAATGAAAAAAAGTCTTTTTCATAGTTAAAACCTTTTAAATGAAATTGTTAAAAGTAATAGATATAAAAAATTTGCCACTTATTCTTACAATCATTTCTATTTAAGGGCTCCTTATAAAGCTTATTTTTTTATCCTATTTTAAATATAATACACAAAAACAATTAAAATGCATGTTCACGTTATTATTTTTATTTCCAATCTATA